>CAZSIZ010000081.1:0-20737 GCA_964606645.1 uncultured bacterium | reverse complement strand
ATGCGGAGGATAACCGCAGTCTGGTGATCCGATGGGAATCCGACGCTCCGGCATTAGATTATCACATTTACGTTTCGGTCGATGGCGGGAAGTACAATTATTTGTGTCGAACGGGAGCCATCGATGTGTCCTACTACGAATGGCGAAGCGATCCGACATGGACGGCCAGTCATTTCTGGGTGCAAGAGAATTTCAAGGACGGACCGCAGTTTGTGCATTATTATTTGTTTAAGGTCTACGCGAAAATCGCTCCTCAACAATTCGACAGGCCCTCTCTCAATGCCGGGCCGGTCGTTTTCATGTCCGGCGATGACAACGAACCGGCCCCGGTAGACTCACCGTCCAATACCGTGATCGTAACGGATAACTGGGCCACATTCACGGATTTAAGCAACGGCCAGGATATGGACACGGAAAACGACCGCTGCCTGACGGTTCGTTGGCGGTACGACTGGGTCAATGCGCTGGACGCGCATATCTACGTGAAAGTGAACGATGGAACGTTCCAGTTCTTAGGCCGTCCGGGACACGGCAGTCTGGGTTCTTTCGATTGGCGACCGGGGCAGTTATGGACAAACAAAGCATTCATCGATGGACCGCAGCCCGGCAATCAGTACGAATTCAAAATCTATATTTTGTCTGAATCGGGAAAATTCATTCGACCTCCCTATACACACGCCGGGCCGGTGTCGTATCTCTCCGGGGACGATGGCGCACCGGTTCCAACGGAGATGCCACGGAATACGTTGATCGTGACGGATGAACTGACGGACATCGACGATCGAAGCGGCTCGACCATCGTGGATCAGGAGGGTGACGACCGCAACATCGTGCTTCGGTGGCGATTGGACCGGACCGATATCAGGGATTATCATATTTACGTACAGGTCGATGGCGGCAACGCGCAATACTTGAGCCGTCCCGGCCGGGGCGATGTGGATTACTACGAATGGAAAACCGGGCAGCGCTGGCTTTCACCGGCGTTCGCCGACGGTCCGCAGGACGGCCATTCGTATCGGTTCCACATCCGGGTATTACCGATGGAAGGTCCATTCTTCCCGCCGATTTACACCGGTGAGGTGGATTATTTCTATTCCGAAGGTTCGCATCCTGACGTTATGGCGAAAAGGCTTGCTCCGGCGCGGATCGAATACGGGCCAGTTGTGCTTCCAGCCCCAACGCCGACCGTGACACCGATTCCGGAAATGGATGGCCAATAAGTTTTCCCTCTTCGATACGATTCTTCATCGCTATGCTGAACGAACCTTCGCCATTGCCGGGGCCGAGTTACGCCTGCCCATCATGGGACAGAAAAAAAATTTAGATTACTGCGGATATGTGGTAGAATGAAACGAATGACAATGGAATGGAACACGATTTTACTACGTAAATCGTTGTCATTCAGGTACGGACAGCCGCTATGAGGGCAATATTAACAGAGACGAAAGGTGAGAATCATGAAAAGATTTTACGTATTTGTCTGCTTGGCCGTTTGTACGATCTCTCTCGAACCATTGATGATGTATGCAGATGAGACGTACTTTTTCTGGCATGGAAGCGCGCCGGATTCGGTCTCATGGGCGCCATTCGACTGGGAAGGTCAGGAACGTTCGACGGGATTTGCATCCGATGTGGACTCCGGGGAGTTTTACAATCACACGCCTGACGCCGAAAGCGATTCGGAACTCAACCAGTCGCTCACATTCGGTGTTGACGCTCCGTACAATCTAGGCGCACATCACCCGACGGTGCTGCCTGGCGGGGCGGGAACGGTCAGTCTCTGGGTTTATTACGATTTAGATTACGGACTTGGTTTCGATGGGAATGCGAATACTATTTACCTTTCCGTTGATCCTGGCCCGGATCTAGTGAATGACGACTATCTCGGTGTGGAGATGTTTTTAAGCGCCGACACGTTTCAAATCGTATCCAGTGAAAATCCATCAGGAATCGCTGGACCGGCACCGATCCCAAACGACTGGAATCATCTCGTGTTTACCGACGATGGAAACACGACCACGTTGCAGATCAATGATGAAGATTCCGGTTTGAGTCTTTCGACGGGAGGGAATCTACGGTACTTCAACTTTGTCAATGGTGTCGTGAAGGCCGATGGGAGCATTGAAAAGGGCGAATGCCCTGAAACATGGTACGTTGACGATATCCTGTGTACGTCATCGGTCGAATCGGGAGTCGAATACATCGACGTTCCCCTCACGTCCAACTCGATTACGATCGATGGAGTTATCAATCCGGACGAAGTCGCTGGGGCCAATCATCTCTCTTACGACGGCAGTTCCACGGAACGCCCTGGCGTTCATGCCCAGTTTTACGGTCAGTGGCAGTTACCCACTCCAGAGGATCTGACCGTGACGGTCTATCTCCAGAACGATGGAACGAGTCTTTATATCGGCATCGACGTCTTGGACGATGTCATCGAACTGAGAGACGGCTCTGCCTGGTGGGAGGAAGACAGCACCGAGATTTATCTCGACCACGACAACAGCCGCAGCACCTCCGGCGCGGATCAAATCTCCGTTCGCGCGGATAACGTCGTGGGGAATCAAAGCGGTTTTTCCGATTGGCTGGACATCCACTCCAAGTTAAAACCGGAAAACGACGGCTGGCAAATCGAGGCGGAAGTCGATATGGCCGCCCGGGGTCTCGTGCAGGGAGAGAGCTACGGTTTCGACATTTCGATCAATGATTCCGACGGTGAAAATGAACCAGGCTATCAAGGCGCGCAAGAATGGCTTTTCGCCAGTTTCGAGACGGCCTATTACAATGAAACGTACTGGGGGAATATCCGGATTCTGAGCGTCGAAGCGGCGATCGAGGATTGGCATATTTACGAGTGATTGAGAAATTCGGGTTCTTGAAAAATCAGTGGGTAAAAGTCAGAAATAGAACCGGTCACCTGTCCTGAGATGAGGGTGTTGATGAAGACAAATCCTCAATCAGGAGGTGACTGTGTAATCCCCAAAAACTATCCTGAATCGTGTGCATAAAATCAAGGAATTTTCCGGTTCAGGAATTTTTCCAAGTGTATGTTATGATGCGATTTTCAATGCTCTGAACGCCCCAAAAACCGTACGCCATTTTGGGCGTGTTTTGCCCTGATCGGCCCTTGATAACGTAGAAACAACAGACCGTGTGATAGGAGATCGTTGTGATACGAAAACTTGGATTCACTTTGATTGAATTGTTGATTGTTGTAGCCATCATTGGAATTCTGGCAGCGATTGCCGTCCCGAATTTTCTCAATGCGCAAATTCGAGCCAAAATCGCGCGGTCACAAGCGGATATGCGTGCCCTGGGTACAGCCATCGACTCGTTTATTCTGGACCAAAACAACCTGTTGGTGGATTTTTGGGATGAAGGACACCCATCGACGCTGGAACGGCTGAAAAAATGGGGGTTTTGTTCTCCGGATAATCTTGATGACGCAGTTCGTAATCAGAAATGTATTTTGGGTAATTTGACAAGTCCAATCGCCTATATCAGTGCGATTCCTGACGATCCTTTTTTTGGCAAAATCAATCGTACGAGTGAACGCTTAATCGCTGCGTTGGCCGGAACCTATTTTTATGCAGACGAAGAAGCGGTCAATCCAGCGGTCGATATGGGATTTGGCGGACTGAAACCCGAAAACGCGCGACGATTGGGATTAGAACCGGTGCGAGAGAAGCAATGGGTCTTGATTGGACTGGGTCCGGATACGACGGCGGAAGAGATGGCGACATCAAACCTGCGCGGTCTGCCCTATAGTTCGTCCAATGGTTTGATCAGCCAGGGAGATATCGTCATTCGTGGAGGATGATCGATCTCGATCGGTTTGAATTATTGCCCTTTCCTCTTAGTGAATTGAACCAGAAACAGGTAGTATTCACACACCGTTTTCTTAACGAGGAATAAGGAGTTGTCCAATGAAATCATTCATGATCAATTTGATACCCGTCCTTGTTATTTCTATGTCCTTGAATATTACTATATCCTCAGACGCAAATGATGAAAACATAGACGTTCCAGTCAAGAAATTTCTTGGCAAGATTAGTGATCCCGTAAAGATCGCAACGGAAGCGGCACAGGCTTTTTGGTCTCCCGATGGAAATTATATTGCATTTACGAAAAAGACGGGGAAACAAGACAATCCAGGGGGAATTTATAAGATCTTTTTGGATGGAAAAAGTTCTCCAAAACGCATCACTGAAAGTGGAAAGGATCCCGTATGGTCTCCAGACGGACAGTGGATTGCGTATGTTGAAGAGAAGAAACAGAATCTCCAGGAATCAGTCTGGTTGGTTGATTCGGAAGGAACGGGCAAACCGATATTTCTTTCAGAAGGTGGGTATCCGAACTGGTTTCCAGATAGTGAATCAATTCTAATTCAATCACGTAAAGAAAGGTATCTATACAAAGTGAAGGTTGATTCAAAAGAGAAAGAAAAATTGATTCAATCTCCATATCCTTATCCTTGTATGTCTCCCGATGGCACTCGACTCGCCTTTCCTGGAACTGGATTCAGGTTGTTTGTAAGCACACTTCAATTGGAGGATGTGAAACCGATTTCAACAAACATCCAACAAGATTTTCTTGGCCGTTGGTCTCCAGAGGGCGACCGTATTGCTTTTGGCGGTTTTATAAACTCTCGGACTTACATAAGTGTTGTCAATACAGAAAAATTTAACAAAGCAAATATCCTGTTTCAAAAACAATGGACCCGGCCAGCCTGGTCGCCTGATGGTCAATATATTGTTTGCGATACGGGTAACGTCCCTTATGAAGTGTGGATATTACGGTCGGATTCACGAGCAACAAACATTTCAAAATTGATCGTCCATCTTGATGTTTCAGAAGCCCCCGAACTCGCCGATTGGGGTAAAAACGCCAAAGAACTGATCGAACGCTGGTACCAGAGAACCATCAATTTAATTCCAACCAAAGATTTTTTAGCGCCGAAGGAAATCTGGCTCAATATATCGAAAACCTATCATGGCGTTGCCTCAACATCGGGAGCGACTATTACAGTTTCGTCCGATTATGTCAAGAAAAATCCTAAAGATATTGGTTTTGTCCATCACGAACTCGTTCACGTCATTCAAAGTTATGTTCAAAAGTATCCCACGTGGTTGGTTGAAGGAATAGCGGATTATTTAAGATGGGCCATATATGAAGGGAAATCCCAGCACTGGTTCCCATTTAACAAGAAGAAAAATGGATACCGTGACAGCTATCAAATCACGGCTGGATTCTTTTTATGGCTGGAAACGAATCGCACTCCAGGAATCGTTCAAAAACTCAATACTGCACTCAGAACAGGTGAATACAAAGATGAATCATTTTTTAAGAAAGAGATAGGAGAAAGTATCGAGACTCTTTGGAATGAGTATGTTGAATCGAGGGATGAAGATAAATAATCACCGTTTTTTTAGACGTGACAGACGTTCTTTGCTACGGATTATATGCTTTGGTTGACTTGATCGTACATCGCGATGATATTCTCGGTGGGGATATCGGGAAGCAGGGTGTGACTGGGGCAGAGAATGAAACCTCCATCGCCTTTCATCGCGTCTGTCAGGCCGTCAACCGCCAGCCGCACATCTTCCTCGCTCCCGTCAGGCAGCAGGGACTGAGTATCCACCCCGCCATGAAAAGATAGCCTTGAGCCGAAATCCGATTTCAATCCTGCCGGCTCCATTCCGGGACACGGGACCTGAACGGGATTGAGGATATCCACACCCGCATCGATTAAATCCTCGATGAACGTCCTGATTGCCCCGCATGAATGAAACATCACTTTTTTTCCGAATGAATGGGCCAGTTCCGTCATCGTCCGGATTCGGGGTTTGATGAATTCCCGGAATAAATCCAATCCCAGCATCGGTCCGCGCTGAGTTCCCAGGTCGCTGATGAGGATAAAGATATCGATGCGGCCCTTGGAGGTTTCCATGGCGCGAGTCCAATCTTCCCGGTAAAAGTCCGTCAATTTTTCAGTCATGAAATGTGCCCAATCCGGATTTTCCATCATATCGAAGAACATCCAATCCAGACCCCGGACCATCGCCATGCGCTGCCAGATATCGGCGTATCCGTACACGATGGCATACTCCTCGTCTTGGCGGATGGACTCCACTAGGCAATCATGCCGTACCCAGTCATTGGAGGGCCAGTGATGGTTTTCGATGGCTTGAAAGGATTCCGCACGGTCCAGTGCCCCACCGCAAGCCACCTGCGTACCGTCTTCCATCGACCGAAACCGCTCCCCCCACATATTTTCTATGTAGTGCCCAGCCGGGTCGGAAAAATCCGGTCCGGCGTAGCGATGATCGTGCCAGCGCAGATCGATGTGAAAACGTTCGAGCAGGGCACGTTTCGAGGGAAGACTCAGATCGTGCATGAGCCGCATCCACACGGCATCCTCGGCCCAGAAATCGAGCGGGATGCGGTCCGGATTCTGGTGGTCGATGGCGGCGAGTACCAGTTCACGGCTTGTCATCGGCTTTCTCCATTTACAGTTAGTTTTCAGTTTTCTATCGAATTTAGAATTATTGTTTTGTGGTGCAGGCTTCCAGCCTGCTCCGTGAAGTGAAGCAGGCTGGAAGCTTGCACCACAAAGTTTCTTAGGATTTGAGGATCGTTCATTTTACCAGAAACTATACTATCAAATTTTTTTATGGATAATAGTCTCTATCCAAATTTGGAGCATGATTATGCGTGTTTTTTCTTCTTTACTCGATATCGGTTGTGTGTTTCTCTCTGCGAACGCTTTCTGTGAACCGTTGAAGATAGACGTTCCAGAGGACTTTCCTCGCTTAGTCGTTCCCGGTCATGAAGAGACGATGGAGCCATTACGGGAATTATTTTACTTACACTATCAGTCCGCAAGACCACTGGCAACGCTGTGGGATGAATGGATTTCCAGCCCGTCTCTCTGGCCCGCGCTAGCTGCTGAGGGACGAATGGACTCGATTCGGACGCAGTGGGCCAAGGCGCTCTCGAACCGACATATCGATCCCGATGGCTATGTTGCCACCCATCAGCACGCCTCTATCGCCCACCAGCGCGGCTGGCCGTTTCCCTTTTGGAAACAGGGCGGTCCGGGAACCTGGGGGTGGCATTTCTCGCTGCACGGCATCCCTAAAGGCTGGCACGGAACCGAAGAGATGACCCAGGACGGTTGGCAGACTGCTGGAATCAAGGATCTCGGTATCGATGACCGCGCCTGGAACCTCGAACTGACGGAGCCGGGAGCGTCGGTCACGACTCCTCCGCTTGTCATTCATTCCGATCAAGCCCCGTTCATTCAACTGCGCTGGCGGGCGTCGGGATTGGAGAACGCTCAGCCGTATTTGGAATGGACGACGGAATCGGAGCCGACATTCGGGCAGAGAAGACGTTTCTATTTCGAGCCGGTGGGAGCGGAGCAGGGAATCGTCTACACCATGATTCCCGTCTACCGATCCCCGTATTGGACCGGTCGGATAACCGGACTCCGGCTTCAATTCGACAATCGGAAAGCGGGTGCGTCTGCCGGGATTCAGGCTCTCTTTACTCAATACGACACACGTCATAACATTAACAATCCCAATTTTATTCGCGGTTGCTGTCAGTATTTCCAATGGACGCGCGATCTGAACTTTCTACGCGATAACTTGAACCGGATGCGGCTGGCGATGGCGTATCTCATGGGCGAACTGGGTGGGGTGAAGGAGAAGTGTATCCTCGCCTATTTTCCCGGACACGACGGGCGCAGCGGGATCGAACTGACCGCCGAGGGCAAGAAGATAATCCACTCCGGACGCGGTATCGGGAATAATTACTGGGATCTTCTCCCGATGGGTTACCGTGACGCCTACGCCACGATCCATTACTACAACACCCTGAACTACATGGCCACTCTGGAAGAAGATATCGCGGCCCATCCCGAATGGAACCTGCCCGGAAGCCCTCTGAAACGGGATGCGGCTGCGCTGCGGGATCATGCCCGTGAAATCAAAGCGTTCGCCGGGTCGTTGTTCTGGAATGAAAAGACCGGCCGCTTTAACTGCGGGATCGACGTGGACGGGAAATCATACGACTATGGTTTTACGTTCATCAACTGCGAAGCCATCGCCTACGATTTCGCCACGAAGAAACAGGCCGAATCCATCATGCAATGGTTAACAGGCGAGAGAATCGTCGAGGAGGACACCTCGCAGGGAAAAGATATCTATCACTGGCGTTTCGGTCCCCGCTCCACCACGCTTCGCAATATCGACTACTACGGCTGGTTCTGGAACTCACCCGAAAGTATCCCCTGGGGCGGTCAGGTTCAGGACGGCGGTGCGGTACTGGGTTTTTCCTATCACGACTTGATGTCACGGTTGAAGGTGCTCGGTCCGGATAACGCCTGGCAGCGTCTACAGGGGGTGGTTTCGTGGTTTACCGAAGTTCAGGAGGTGGGGGGATACCGCGAATACTACAAAGATGAAACACGCGGCACGCTTCAAGGTGGTGGACGCGCCGGAGGGCTGGGGCTGGATCATGAATTCTTCGAAAGCGTTTTGGTTCCCCAGGTCGTGATCCGGGGCTTTCTCGGATTCGAGCCGCGCAGTGATGGATTCGACATTCATCCCCGCCTGCCCGACGATTGGCCCAGTTTGAAAGTGACCCGGATCTATCTTCATCGCCTTGTCTTGGACGTACTCGCTGAGAGAAATTCCGTGACGATTACCGGGACGGGATCGACGAAGGAACTGCTTCGAATTGGTGTTCCATCCGGTGAGTGGCGGCTGACCGTCAAAGGCTCAAATGGGGAAATTCGTCAAGAGAAAACGGTCACGATCGATGGACCGCAGCAAAAAATTCCAGTGTGGTTCGAGAAAGAAACGGTTATTCAATTATCTCGCAGTCAGTGAGCAAGCAACTCGATCTTTTCGATCCAGGAATGAAAATGCGGACATTCTTCCCGGAGGGTGTCCAATCCGATTTTGGAAGTTACCAGAGGCCCCACACTCACTTTCCTACCATCATATTCGGGGATTTCATGGATCAATCGTTTCGATGGAGCGGATTCTTTTCCATCGTCGATCAATTCGGGAGATTTAAAATCGGTACTCATTTTAATTAAGCGATCGATTGGATTATTGTGATTGTGAAAATGAGTTGAAAGTGTGGAGGGATCGGAAAAGATCAAAGCTTCGAATTCGTGAAGTTGGATGTAAGGGATGAAGCGGGAAGAATCGATGTCTTGAGCCATTGCCTGTTCCAATGTCTCCACTCGTTCGTAAGGATTGGTGCACTTCTTGGCACTGTCAAATTCTGGGAAATCGGTTGGAAGCGCGTACAAATCGAACATCGTCGTAAATCTGGCGTCAGGATTCTGGTCCTCTTTCATCCAGCGCGTTATGTCTCTTTTCGCTCTCTGATAATCGATCATTCCTCCACGATGAATTTTTCTGCGTTTACGACTTGTTTCAACACAGCGGGTGACGGCTGCGATGTTGTAATCACCCAAATGACCGCGTAAGACGGAGTTGACGAATGCTTCTTCCGTTTGACCTTCTACGATAAAATGTAACCGAATCATCGAGAAGGTCTCCCCCCGATGACATTCTTTTCCCACAATTCTGCAATCGAATATTCAGCAAGCCAATCTTTGTAATGGTCGGGATCAAGCCGTTTATAAGTCGATTCCCGTTCTTCTCGATCTACAACCACAATGTCTTCAGGATTGAAATGATCGATAAACGTCATCGACTGAGTGGCGGCGATCACTTGGCTATGAGTCGAAACGCTATTCAATAATCCGGCGACGATATTGATCGCATAAGGATGCAGGCCCAGTTCCGGTTCGTCCAATATCAGGACGGGGGGAATCATTTCATCCGGTTGAAGCAGCAATGTGATCAACGCCATGATTCGAAGGGTTCCATCCGACGCATTGCTGGAACTGAATGTCAGATCGCTTCCCGGTTCACGCCATTGCAGCAAGATAGAGTCTCCGATAGGTTCCAGAATGAAATCATCAAAAAACGGAAGGATGAGTCGAATTGTTTCGATGATTCGACGATAAGATAATGGGGATGATTCCTTGATACGATAGAGAAATGGAGCGAGATTTCCACCATCTTCTTTTAGGAAGTGATTATCATCGATTTCCCATCGATTTCGGATTCTTGCGCTTTCGGATGTGTTGTGGAAGTGATAGACGATACAATTCTTGAGCAGCCACAGGATCGTTGTAGCCGTTCGATCTCCCTCTCCTGCCCGATTGGCGATTTCGGCTTCCTTATGACCAGGATCGAGGGATATCCAATCCGCTTTCGATGGACCGCCGAACCGTGAAAACCGATATTTTTCTTCTGCAAAAATGAAAGTATCGTTTGCCGCATGGGCCAATCGAATTTCGTATTCATTGATCCCTGATTCATTTTCAAAAGTGAGAGATGCCTTGATCTGAGTGGTTTTTCCGGCTCCATCGTGGAGAAAAACATTCGCGCCTCCATTTTTGGAGATGTGAATCTGAAAATTACCACCTTTGGTCATCCAACTCAACATTCTGAAAAAGGATATGAGATTGGATTTACCGGCACCGTTGGGACCGATGAGTATGTTGATATCATTCAATTTCATATCAACCAGATCTCGAATCGATTTGAATCCTTCAAGGCTTATTTTCGTGAGCATAATCTATCCAGCCTTATTCCTGAAATATGACTTATCGGATTTTCATTTTACCATACTTTGGAAAAGATGCTACGATTCCTTTTTTTATATGAAAACCGGATGAATTGGAGAAACTTTTTCTTCTTAACCTAGTCATTGTCTGTGACTTAAGATACGATCGAATGGACGATGAGATGAATTGGCTCGAACGCGATCGGTTCACTATTTGAGGATGACCCTGCAATATGGAATCTCTGACAATTTTAGTAGTGGAAGACGAGTTATCTGTGGCGTCCGGAATTAAGGAGACGCTTGAAAAGAGGGGGTATCTCGTGCCTGCGATCGCTGCTTCCGGCGAGGACGCCATCCAAAAAGCAGGCGACCTGCAACCCGATCTCGTTCTGATGGATATCGAATTGGGAGAACCGATGGATAGTGTGGAAGCCGCCGATTGCATTCGTCGAGACCACGATATCCCGGTGGTCTTTTTAGCGGCGAATTCGGACGAGGAATCGCTCGAACGCGCGAAACGGTGCCAGGCCTTCGGTTCTCTGATCAACCCGTCGAGGAAGAAAGACTGATCGGTACGATCGAAATCGCTCTGAACAAGCACCGATACGAGAAAGAACTGAAAGAGCGCCTGAATTGTTTCTCCTCATTGCTTATGAGTCTGGGAGAGGCCGTTATCGCTACCGATACCAAAGGCCGGATCACGTTTCTCAATCCCGCCGCACAAACGATGACAGAATGGTCATGTGATGAAGCGATGGATAAACCGCTTCATAATGTCTTGACGGTTTTCGATCGAAAGACGTTGGAACCGGCACAGTTTCCGATCGATTCGGTCATCCAGGATGAGACGGTTGTCCATCTGGACGATATTATTTTACTGAGCATGTCCGGTAAACGATTTGCCCTCACCAACAGCGCCGCTCCGATTTGGGCTGAAGATACTCCCATCGGAGTGATTGTCAGTTTTCACGAAATTCCCGAAGAAGCGGCGGAACGGCCGGAAGGGGAAGAACCAGCCGCCGTGGAATCTCCGGGATCGGTAGTGCCGATTTGCGCGTCATGTAAAGCGGTTCAAGATCGGGGCGGGAATTGGGTGCAGGCCGAACAGTTCATTGCAGACCGGACCCAACTCGTATTAACGCATTCGTTCTGCGATGATTGCGCGTCGAAGCATTATCCCAAGATGTTTGATAAGAGTTAACTTGTCGTGACGTCGTGAACAAGAGTATTAAAAATCCTGGTTCTCGTCGAATCCTTCGGGGTCGTTCAGCCGTTTTTCTTCCAACTCTTTCGCGCGCTGTTTCTCTTCTTCTATTTGAGCGAGAATTTCCCGGAGTTGTTTTAAATTATTCTTCGCCGCCGTATAGTTCGGCTTGATATTGACCGCGACTTGAAAATGCTCGATTGCCGGTTCGATGTAATTCAGTTTGCCTAGAGCGATTCCCAGGTTGAAATGGGCCTCGGCGAAATTCGGATCGAGGCGCAGGGCGGTCTTGAAATGGGGGACCGCTTCTTTTGTTTTGCGCGCAAAGCCGTAGGCCAGACCGAGATTGTTATGCGCTTTCACGTTATCTGGATCAAGCCGCACGGCTTCTTTGATTTGGACGATGGCTTCCAGAATCCGGTCCACTTTTCCTAAGGCGATACCGTAATAATTATACGCTTCCGCATAATCGGGCTTCAAGGCGATCGCTTTTTTGAAATAGGGGATCGACTCTTCGGGGTGTCCCACCTGGATCAACATTTTCCCCAGTTCGTTGTGTGCTTCGGGATAGTCCGGTTTGAGACGGACCGCTTCCTTGAAACTGGGGATGGCCTCCTGGTATTTTCTTAAGTAAAACAACGAATATCCCAGGTTGTAATGCGCCGAAGCATTCTTCGGATTCAGCTTCAACGATTTTCGAATCGGGAGTATCGCCTCTTTCGATTTACCGATTCTCATCAAGGCATACCCCAGGTTATTCAAGGCTTTGACGGAATTGGGATTCTGTTGCAGTGCTTTTGTAAGGTGGGAAATCGCTTCATTGGAACGGCCTGCGCTGCTCAATACCTGTCCGAGAAGGTTGTGCGCCTGGCCGTTGTCTGGATTCAGTTCTAAGGATTTCTCCAAATGGGGGATGGCTTTTTCCGCTTCGCCCAGCCGGGTGAATGTGAATCCAAGATTGTAGTGATAACCGGCATTGCCCGGTTCGATGCGAACGGCTTCCTGCAGCCAGGGGACCGCCATCTGCGGTTTTCCCGATTTGCCTTGAGCCAGCCCCAGATTATTCATGGCCCGCGCGTTTTTCGGATTGTGTTTCAACGCTTTCTGAAAATGTGGGATCGCTTCCTGGGGAGCGCCCGACTGCAGCAAGGCGTAACCGAGATTGGTGTGCGCGCGTGAATTATTCGGCTGTTTTTGAACGGTGTCGTTCCAGATCGAATATCCGCTTTGATAATCGGCGTTGCGTAGAAATGTCAACAATCCAAGGAGCGCAACCACTGCAATGAGCGTTCCGATTCCTGCTGGAATCAGCCCTTTGATTCCAGTTTCAGATGGGATCAATCCTTTGATTTCGGTTTCATCGGTGGCGCGGTGGCGTTTCAGAATCCAGCGGATGGCCTCATATCCTGCTACGGCTGCCATGACGGCCAAACCGGCTAAAGGTAGATACATCCGGTACTCGAAGGCGAGATCGCGCAAGGGCAGAATGCTGGATGTGGGGGCCAATGTGGCGAAAAACCATAAGGCGGCAAAACCGACCGGACGTCGTTTCAAGAGCGCCCATCCTGATACGGCGGCCAGTACGAATAATCCAAGTGTGTATGGAAGGGCGCTCCCAAAGCTTGCGGCTTTCCATCCATAATCCAGGGTGAGCGAATCCGGCCAGAATGCCAGGCGCAGGTAGTGGAAGATCACTTGGGGCTGTGATTGAGCGTACTCTAATGGCGTGAAGGGGGAACGGGCGGTTCCGGATAACGTTCCTCCCGCCGCTACCAATAGACCGAGCGAGATCAAGCATAGGACAAGGCCTGCATACAGTTCCTTCGACCGCCGTAGCGCATTTCCAGCCTGGCGGTTCACGAATACGAGATCGTAAGCAAAGACGAGAAACGGGGCAGCGATAATCGACTCTTTCGATCCTACTCCAAGCAGGCAGGCTACTATCGCCACGCGATGCCACCCTCTGGATGAATCGGCTTGCCATCCCCGAATCGCGCAGTAAAGCGTCAGGAAGAGAAATAGGCCCATGAGCGATTCACAGCGTTGACTGATATACGTGACGGCCTGAGTTTGCAAAGGGTGAGCCAGCCAGATCAGCGCGCCCGCCAGCGCCAAACCGGTGGAGACGGGAGCGTATCGATCACGCAGCGGCTCGGAGAGGAGCGTTCGCCGGACGATGCCGAACAGTGTCAGCGCCGCTAATGCCTGAATGAGAACGTTCAAGGCGTGATAACTCCAGACGTTTTCTCCACTGAGGGCGTAATTGAGCGCAAACGTAAAATTGACGACGGGCCTCCCGGCGGTGGAGGTTTCCGGCGGTGAGAAGAAGGTGTTCCACAGCGGCCACAGGTGATGGATTGAGGGGTTGTTGGTGATATTCGTTTCGTCGTCGAAAATAAACGGCCCGGTCAAGCTGTTTGAATAGATCAGCACCGTGACGGCCACCACCGCCAGGGCTGCATACAGGATTCCAGGGGGGATGGGATTACGTGGTTGATTTTTCTTGGGTTGTGTTGTTGATTGAGGTTTTGATTTTTTCTTTTTCTTACCCATTTTCAGCCCTTCATCGATTGAATCAAGATCACATAAAAATATCGGCAAAAAAAATCGAAACCTGATACTAATTCTTTGAAAATGAGTGACATGGGCAGGCACAGAGGCCTGACCCTACACGCTCTCTCAAATTGACTTACTTCGTTGGCTCGTTCTGGCACGGTTTATGCGCTAATTCCACGTCAGCACCCTTAGAGACCGGAAGGAAAGGAAAAAATGTCTGATCGATTAATACCCCTAGGGCAATATGTGCCCCCAGCTCCGCGAAATAACTATGTCCCATCCGCTTACTCAACCCGTATGGAAACTCCCACGGGGAACACGTTTCACGACATGCTCAACCGGCAGAAGATGACCGCGACTCAGCTTAAAGCGTTCGAATCTCCCATTCCAACACCCGCTTGGAAGCCAAATCAGAGAATGGCGTTTCCATCGGGAGTCACGGTGGCTCCGCAGCCCCAATCGACTCCGGAAACCGTTGTGGAACTCGATGCGGAGACGGCGGAATTTCTGAAGAAATATTTGCCTGATAATCCCCCTCAAGGCGCAGAATTGCATCAAGCGATTCTGAATGACAGAAAACAATATCAAACGTTCCAGACGGATCGGGGGAACGGTTTTGCGTCACCTCTAACCTTGTCGCAGCCGGTTCAGACGGCGTCTCCTGTGCTATCCAGCGATCCGGCGTTGACGCCCGCCAGTGCATTCAATTCCGTGCTGGCTCAGGATTTCCAGGACAGCAACCGCGTGATGCCCGCCGTGACCCAACCGCTTGTGAATGGACAGGTTTCTCCTGCATCGGCGAACGCGATACAGGATTTCTCGCCTCAATTGGTGGCGATGCGCAAAGACGCCAATCCGACGTTTCAATCTGCCGGACAACGGGTTCCCCTTACTCAGGTGGAGATGGATATGCTTCAGAAGCAGATGCAACCGTTGGAGGAATCCAAACATGAAGGCCCCATCGAGGCGTTTGGATCGTTTTTCATGGATATCTTAAGCGGGATCACGTTCGGTTTAGTACATCCCAAGAATGAACCCCCGCCACAGGGAACCGACCGGATCCTCTATCCATTCAAAAAAGTGCTTTGGGATGCGCCCAAGGATTTAATCGTGGATGTACCGATGAGTATTTACCGGACCGCCGGAAACGCAATCGGTAAAAAAGGGGACAACCCTCAGCTAGCCAACGCTGCGAAGGCTGAACCGGTAAGTGCCCGCCACCATCGCTCACGGCGAACGTTCACTCGGAATTTTTATACTTGAAGAACAGGGTTTAGGGTATAGGGTTTAGGGGCTATTGATTTGCAAATTCATCGAAAAATCGATTCGCTTTTTGCCCACCCAACAAAACATTTTAATTGAACGAAGAAAAAAAAACGGGCGAATGGATTGATTTCCATTCGCCCGATTTTCAAAATTGTAGCGCAGACTTCCAGCCTGCATTGTTAATTGACGAAGCAGATACCCGGCCTGCGTGATGTTAATAGAGTGCCCAATCGCTGATATCCGTGCCGTCGTCGCCCCAAATTTGGAGGTCGTCGATGCCCCAGTACCAACTCCACGTTCCCATGTAGGTCCAACGGAAGCGGACGGAAGACTGATTGTCCGCCTGTGGCAGACGGAAACGCTCGAAGCGTTTGCTGTTAGCCGTGCTGTCGTCGAAACGCGCCACGATATAAGGAGCCAGTTCGGTCAAGGCCATCGATTGAGGCGCGAAGATGTAATCCACGTAGCCGTACATGGTTCCGTCGGCGATGTTGTTTGGATCGAAAGTGGCTTCGGCGTCCACATTGCCTTGATCGTCGTAAGTGATGTCAGCCGTGTCCAGGTAGTAGACGACAGGCAGCCATGTCCCGGAGACCGCGCCCCCCTCGTCCATGTTCCCGCCGTCGATCGTGAATTCCAATGCGGCGATGTTGTCCTGGTTTTGCAGATAATCGCTGTTGAAGACGATATACACGTCTGAAACGCCACTCAGGTCGTATTCCGGTGAGATGACATGCGCTTCGAAATATGGATCGCCGTAGCCCCCGGAATCGGCGTGGAGGCTGTTGCCGGTGACGATGGGAGTGGCCGAGTCGTAGATGGACGGTTCAGCATCGGCGTAGTCGGGATAGTATTCCATTTCGTTCAGTGTTTCCAGCGGCCAGACGGCCCAGGATTCGAATCCTTCGTTACCGCCTGCGTCGGAAAAATTGACTGCGTGCCATCCCGATGGCAGATCGCCGGGCGCGACCGATTCAAAGTCTTCGGATAAGATCGTTTTCAGACCCGACGGAGCCGTCAGGGAGAAAATCACCGGCGCGGAGAATTCCGAGTTCTTCCCGTTCGAGGCGGAATGAAGGACGCGGGCGTAATAGGTGAGGCCAAACGCCAGGCGGCTGTTATCGACGAGAAGCGTAGTCATATCGGTGGTGCGGTCTTCGCTCATGACGATGGTTTCAAACGCTTCGTCGATGGCAATTTGCCACGAGGTGCGGACGTGGGTTAGATCGCCGCCGGCGGCAAAGTCCGAGCATGTGAAAATCACGTTTTCAAAAGCCGACGTATCTGAAACGGAAATCGTGGGCGTATTGGGAACGGTCGGGTCCATCGGTGCGACTTCGGCGCCTAATGGTCCTTTCAGGGCGGCGGCGTCATCGGCGGTCAGGGCGCTGTCGAACATCATGATCGTCGAAACGTCCATATCGGCGTCGTCACCGTTTTCGTCGGCGATGACGTAGCACCAGGGGGTATCGTGATCGATGGTATAGATCGAAAAACGACCGTCGACGCTCTGGCCCGTGCTCGATTGGATTAAGGTTCCATCAAGGTAATAATCGATGGTTCCCGCTTCCAGATCGACCGCGACGATCAACCGGTACCACTGTTGAGGCTGAATGGCAAAGACGGAGTAGCCTGTGTCGCCGACGCCGATGTTACCACTCGTGTTGACAAACGCATCCCCGTCGTTGGCGTTATCGCTGTTGGTTTGATAGAAGGCGTACCAGCTTCCCAATTCCGGAACGCGGAAATCGAAAAGAAAACTGAACTGGTTGACGTAACTGCCCCCACCGTTCGCTGAAATTCCGGGGTAAATGCGGTAATAAGTTCCTAGCGGAACCGTGACGGCTTTATCGCTTCCTGAGATTCCGTCGATGGGGATATCGTCCGTGTCACCAAGCAATTCCAGTTCTTCTCCAACCGTGGCTTTGGTGGTGTAACCGGAGTCGTTGAATTCCCAGTGACCGATCGGCTGCGGTTGAGCGATGGCGGAACCGGTCACGCACAGCGCGGCAAACAAGATCCAGGCACTGACCGGGATGGTTTTGTTTCTTCGGAGCCATTGTTTCATCGTATTCTCCCTGTGTTGGGTTTTCGATCGTTGCATCGAAATAGGATGTTTCTTCAATACTATATAATATTTATTAATTCTTTTCAAAGAGAACAGCTTAATGGTATTCGATTTTGTGGGGGCGATTTATTGAGAAGTGGTGTTATGAGAGGTTGACGATGAGTTGGACTTCGCCTTTGGTGATGCGCAATTCCTCGGCGATCTTTTCCATCGGCCAGCCCTGTTGATGCAGATCGATTACCCGGTCGGAATTTTTATTGCTGAACGGGGTCTGTTTGGGCGACAGGGGCACGACGCGGGTGGACGCTTTCTCCTGGGGAGGAAGGGGCGGTTTATCCAGGACCTTGAGTTTGGTTTCCAGGCGTTCGCATAAGGTGTACAGCGCTTCGGTCTGGAGGCGCATCTTCGCTAACTGCGTTTCGGTGTATTCCTCGATGTTTCCCACCAGTTCGTTGAGCGACCCTTGAATGCGTTTGAGGTCTTTCACGGTGAGTCCGGGGGATGAAGGCGGTTTGTGGGCGTTCTGGTCGTCCAGTTTTTTCATCTGTTTTCTTAACTGAAAAATCCAGTAAACGAGACACAGAACGATAGCGGTGAGCAATGAATCGACGATGCTCATAATTTCCCTCAACACATTCAATCAATTAAAAATCCCTCAAGGGGATGAGAATTAAACCTGGATATCGATCTTCTGTCCGTGAACCCCATCGCTGGGCCGGGATTTGGATTTCTCGTCCGAATCCGGTTCCTGATCCGTTTTCGCCCGGCGTTTGGCGGACCGGCGGCGGGGATCGCCTTCCCGGTCGGGGTCTTCTTCGTTGATGCGGTCGCTCTCTTCCTGTTCTTCCGTTTCCTGAACGGAAGTCTGTTCCTGCCGCACTTCCTCTTCCAGCGCCTGCCTCTGCATGATGGGGACGGTCTGGGCTTGCTGCTGCTGAGCCTGCTGCATCTGCTGCATCAGGGGCATGTTGGCGATCGGATTTTGAATGTCCGCAATACCGGCCATGGTTCCGTACGCTTCGATTCGTTCCTTGAAGGAAAGAACGGTTTAATGGCACTACCGTTATTATACAAACATATCCTGCTTCCAGGAAGCTAATTTTCCACGCAATCGCAGCATGGCCTTCGTGTGCAACTGACAGACACGCGATTCGGTGACGCCCAGGACCTCGCCGATTTCCCGAAGCGTCAACTCGTCGTTGTAATACATGACCACTACCAGACGTTCCTTCGCGGGAAGGTTTTCGATCGCCTGGGTCAAGAGTTCGACGACTTCCTCCTGCTGGATTAGGTCCCTGGGATCGTCTTCTTTTTTCGCGGGCGTCATATCCGCCCGCGTCGTGGTTCCGTCGTCGGAGATTCGAAGCACTTCGTCCAGAGAGAGCAAAGCGGCGCGGCTGGCGTGATGGATCAGCGCGTGAAGGTCGTCCACTTCGACGTCCAGTTTTTCCGCCAGTTCCACTTCGTTCGCCGGGCGCATCAGAGTGCCTTCCAATTCGGCGAAAGCGCTTTGCAGGCGGTTGACCTGCTGACGCAGCGATCGGGGAATCCAGTCCACCGACCGCAACTCGTCGATGATCGAGCCTTTGATGCGCGGGATGGCGTAAGTGACGAACTTGACTTCGCGTTTGGGATCGAAACCGTCGATGGCGGTCAGCAATCCCATGACTCCGCACGAGTAGAGGTCGTCGTAATCCAGTACCTCGCTTTCGATGTGTGAGACCGCCAACATGCGGTTGATGACGTATTTGACGAGGTGGATATATTTTTCCGCCAGCTTCTCTCTTGATTCAAGATTGCCGGTCTTGGTAAAGTCTTCCCAGAGTACTTTCTCTTCTTCCGGGGATATTTTCTCTTTAATTACGTTATAGTAGCGCATCTATTTATCGGCGGCCGACTCCCTCGTTTATCTCATTATGGCTGCAAGGTCTGACTTTTTACCGGATCGTCATCTAAGGATGAATGGGTTCCAGCCTGCCTTCCGCGATCGGGCGACCGGACAGACACCATAAGCCAGATGATACCCATTAGTATACTCTATCTTGTGTTTAATACAAACGAGCATCGTGCTAAATGAAAAATTCTTATAATATTGGATATTGCATGACGTTCAAATCGATTCGATGGTTCTTTCTTCTATCGATTAATCGAATTCATCTTCGTCGTCTTCGCCTACGTTTTGGTGAGCCTCCACTTTGACACTCGTGATATTGTTCTCCCGCAGTGTTTGGATCAGCCGGGCTGTCAGAATAGCGCCTTCCCGGACGAGCAGTGAGCCATCGGTTTTATTGTAAATGGCATCGAGTACTTTCATGCCGGGATTCAATTCCGACACACTGATTTTCATCACCAGCCGTTTGCTGCTTCCGACGTTTTTCAAATCGTCGATACGCTGCTGGGCCTCGGAACGGTACGATTCGATTAAAGCCTCTTGAACGGTGGTCTGATAAATATGGCCGAGACCCCAACCCAATAATCCGAAGCCGATGATCGACAACGTCGAATTACGAAAGATCGAGTAAAAATCGAATCCTTGTCCGAGTAAGGTCGCAGTACAAACCAGTGCGAAACCGCCGAACGCTGTCACTGAGAATATCTGCTTTCGAATTCGGGCAATGTCCTTGTAGAGTTTTCTCTTATCCATCGTTTAGTTCATATTACGGTCGTATACCGGATCGATACGATTCTTAGGAATCGTTGAATATCATTCTAAAATCAATGTTGATACGCAATTATATCATAACCTTCATATAAAAACAATAACGGAACTTTACAAATTTTATATAATAAAGCATATTGTCTGATGTTACGTTTAGAGAGATTATCATTGTATTCTGATCATTTTCAATGCGGACGGTCATTTGAAAACCGCCCTTATCTCACGGTTCGGTAAAAAGTCAGACCTTGCAGACGAAACGGCAAGATGTAGGTATTCCAGACCTCGCAAATCCACTCCTAAATCGACCCATTTTTTTGGACATCTT
>CAZSIZ010000080.1:0-20860 GCA_964606645.1 uncultured bacterium | reverse complement strand
CATCCAATAGGGTTTTCATGTCGGCAAGCGACACAAAAACCCCTATCTATTTGTTGAAATTCTCTAAGATAGGATTCATTTGGCGGTGGTACAGGCAGAATGAGAACTTCTATGAGCGTAGAATGAGGGATATTCCAAAAGTATTTTAAATATAGGTTTTTCAGAGAGTTTTTCGAACAATGTTGTGACTATGTAACGTTAAAGGAGTGGAGGATTTAGGTGATATATCGTGAAAAGAAAAGTGTAATTTGAGGTGGCGTAAGTTATGAGAAAACAAATAGATAAAAAAATGCTGGGGTGGCAGGACTCGAACCTGCAAACTCCTGAACCAAAATCAGGTGACTGTACCAATTCGTCTACACCCCAATGGTTTGAAAGCGATTAATATTCTATTCCCCTTCGCATAACTGTCAATAGCGGGATCACTTTGTCTGGATTGCTTCTCCGCCTATACTGAACCGAATCCATTCACGGCGCATGGCTCCCACTGGTTCGATGTGTCGCTCGTTCGATCGAACAATAAAAACAGGAGTGTTTTTCAGCATGAGATTTCTATGGACCATCGTTTTTTTCGGTTTGACATTAGCCGCATTCGCTCAAGATCCCGCGACCAATCCCGGTACAACGTCGCCTCCCGGTGCCGGTGACGATATGATGCGATTTTTCCTGATGATGGGGAGTATCTTCGCCATCTTCTATTTCCTGATGATCCGTCCTCAGCAAAAGCAGCGTCAGCGTCATGAAGAACAGATCAGCGCATTGAAGAAGGGCGAACGAATCGTCGGTGCGGGGGGGATTTATGGAACTATCGTTGGTATCAAGGACGACAAGGCGGTCATCAAGATCGCCGATAACGTCAAAATCGAAATTACGAAATCCTCCATCACTCATATTCTCGAAGAGAAAGACAAGAAATAATCCATCTCATTTCAAGTCTTGGAGGGATTGCCATGTCTGCACGTTTCCCGCTTTTTCTTTATGTCACCTTATTTTTCGCAGCCGTATCGGCAGCAGGCGCACAGACATTCAATCCCGTTTGGCAGATCTCTCAACTCAACCAGGCCGAATCATACTCGGCCGATCGAAAAATCGTTGGTACGCCATATTTTTATTGGTACGATTATCCTGGCAGCCATTTCTTCACCAACACTGAACGCACCGGCGATTACCTCCAGGATCATTTTCCCATCGCGGAATCCGTGAGCTACCATTCCATCGAATGGCACGACAAACAACTCGCCGACTGCGCCGAAGCGGGAATCGATTTCATTCTGCCTGTGTACTGGGGGATCGTTGATAACTATTTCAAACAGGGGATGGCATTCAGCGTGACAGGACTCGGCCCGTTGCAGACCGCCATCGAGCGCCGCTCCCGTGAGGGAAAACCATCGCCGAAAATCGGGATGTTCTATGATACCTCCACCCTGCGTCCTGACGTTCGAGGCGAGGCGGGACGCACGGAGAAATACGATCTGCGAACCGGGATCGGTAAGGATATCTTCTATCGAACGATTCGGGATTACTTCTATCAGGTTCACCCCAAACACTGGGCAACGATCGATGGAAAGCCGATCGTGGTATTGTACAACAGTGGATTCGCCGCCTACCACGATCAAAGCACGATCGATTTCGTCTACCAGAAATTCCCGGCGGACTTCCACGGACGAAAGCCATACATCATCCGCGATCTGTCCTGGAATTTTCGATGCGATGGCACGACGGAGTGGGGCGCGGCACTCGCTGGACCACGCCTTTACGCTCACGTAGCCCAAATCGGCGCGGGGTATAACGACACCGCCGTACCTGGACAATTTACCCCGATCCGCCATCGCGAAGACGGCAATTACTACCGATGGTGCTGGAACCAGGTTCTCAACAGCAGCGCCCGCATTGTCCTGCTTGAGACGTGGAACGAGATGCACGAAGGAACCAGCCTCTGCGACTCCCGTGAGTATGGCCGTTTTTACATCGAACTGACGAAGCAGTACGCCGCCCGGTTCAAAGCCGGTGAAAAAACAGACGAGCGGATCGAACTCCAATACCCCGATGTTCTACCCCGTCCCCCAAGTTCCGAAGGCAGCGAATACAAAGACGCCCTATCCGTGAGCGTCACGCTCGGATCGAGTGGCGAATCGAATGGCGTCAAACTGAATCCAGGTAACGCAGACGGAACTGTCACCCACACCGTGTTGGACGATAAAGAATGTACGAAAACCATCACGGCCGGTAATACCTATATGTACTTCTCCATCGCCGATCCCTTCTATTTCGACGAGAAGGAATCATTGGAAATCGAGTATACCTATTGGGATGGTGGTCACGCCTGGCATCAGCTGCAATACGATTCGCACGACCCAACCGCGACACTCAACGGCGCGTATAAAAACAGCCACCAGACCTCGTGCCGAAATGCGAAGCGCTGGGTAACCAACACGATTCGACTCTCCGACGCCCGGTTCGTCAACCGCGAAAACGGTGGCTCGGACCTCCGCTTCGCTGTGTCGGACGGATGGCTGGCGATTCAAAACGTAACAGTTAAAAAACTCTCGGCGGTGAATTAAGCCGCTCCGGAGAATCCCGGTGGATGATTCGGAAATCACCGCTTATTTCGCTCAACTCTACCGCCGCCGGTTCGCTCTCGGAATCCGGGAGGATCTGTCTCTGCATCCCGATTGGTTCGGACGCGAATTGGAAATCACCGGCCTGTTTATCTGGAGCCGGGCGCAGAACGAACTCAGTCAACGACTCGCCACCGTCAAGTTCGATGTGATACTCTATAACGAAACCAATCCGCAAGCCGTCCAGGTTCCGGAAGGTTATCTGCTATTCCGTTTGTACGATTTGCAGGAATTCCCCTACCTGGCCGCCGTGCGTGTGCATCACGATGAATAAAAAGGAGTGTTCGATGAGCCGTCTCTATCGTGTGATTATTTTTGTCCTATTCTGTCTGTCGTTTCCCCCCCATCTTGAAGCATCATCAATTCCCATTGGTGCTACAAAAATGCAATCGGCAAAGTGGATCTGGCATCCAGACGTCGATCCCATGGCGACCAATCGCTTCATCTATTTCCGTCAAACATTCGAGTTCAATAAGAAGAATAATTTCTATCATACAATCGCTTACTTCGCCGCCGACGCCAACGCCCGCTTGATTATCAACGGTCAGGTCGTACGCCGTAAAGTAACACGCTATCATCCAGAGTATCTTCGCCCGGAAAAGATCGACCTCGATCCCTATCTGAAAGATGGAACCAACGTCATTCTCGTTCTCCATCACAATTGGGGAGCGATCAAAAATTTCCAACGGCAAGCGGTACGTCGTGGTGGCTTCTTATTCGCTGAAGACATCCCTGGACTGTCCGACTCATCCTGGCGATGTGCGGTGGCTCCCCAGTTTACTCAGCACGAGCAGCAGATTATCGGGGTGATCGGCGATCTGCGCGTCCGCTTCCCGATGGTTGTCGATGGAGCCAAAGTTCCCATCGGATTATCATCCCCGGATTATCGGGAGAGCACCCCGTTGGAATGGAAAAACGCAGTAGAGGTTAAAGACGGCCCCTGGAAACTCCACAAGGATTTATTCCCCAATCCCCAGCGGGAATATTTCGTCCCCGTACGGCGGTTGTTGGCGGCTGGAAATATCGAGTACCCCGAAGCCTTTTCCACTTCCCCGGAAAAGCTGCGCAATGATGTTTCCTTTCCCGCTTATATGGAACTGGCCACGTATCGGCCCAATCCTTCTTGGCTGTCTGATTGCGCATCTTTTCCGATGGGAGAACCGATTCGCTTATCAGGAAAATCGGGGGAAACGGTCTACCTGACATTCGATTTCCACCAACCGATCCACGGTTATCCGGTGATTGAATGTGAAACAAAGGTGAAAGGCGCGGCCCTGTCGCTCGGCTATGGTGAACTAAACGTTTCTCCCTACGACGGAACTAACCACGTCGATCCGGAGACGGGCTGGATCAAAACGCAGGGAGTCGTCGGAACGTATTACGGCGACCGCTATCTGACGGCGGGAAATGGGAAGATCGAGAAAATCGAGTTCCCTGACGAACGCACCGCTCGATACCTCACACTTCATGTCACGTTTCCTGAAGGCGCTCTGGATCATTCGACGGTGACGATTCACAAACTTGGAATCGTAAAATCCCAATACCCGGTCACATGGAAGGGCGATTTCACCTGCGGCGATCCCATTATCGATCAGATCGTCGCGCTCTCGAAAATCCACGCCGAAATCACGATGAGTGACACCTACGTCGACACACCCGGACGAGAGGACGGTCAGTGGCTTGAGGACATCCGGCCCCGTGCTCAAATTGCGGAAACGTGGATGGGGGATAATGATTTGCGCTTCTTAACGCTGCTCCATGCGGAAGAATGCCGCGAGGACGGCCGCTTCCTCAGTTTCGCCCCACAGTCGTTCGTGAAGATCACCGGCTGGGATTGGGGGATGCAGTGGATCGCTATGCTTTACGATCAATGGAAATGGACTGCTTTTCCAAGGAAATCAATCAAGAAAAATTCCATCGACCGTTTTTATCTGACACTCCAAAAGTACGTCGATCTGCTTTTGGAAAACGTCGATGAAGAGGGCCTTTTCCGCACGAACAATGTGTTCGCCGATATCCGCGTCGGCAGCCATCCTGGAACCGCCGAAGACGTGAGCGTGATCGTCCATGCCTGGCTGATCGAGCGCCTTCAGCAAGCAGTGGATATGGAACGATTCAACGAACGTAATACGAAGCAGGAACAAAATTCAAAACGCTGGGCGGCAGGTCTCGAACGCATGATCCAGGCGTTTCACAAAAATCTGGTCATTCGCAAAGAAGGCCAGACTCCCTATGCCGCCGACGTGCTGTATGCCAAAGACAACCGCCTTGAAGGCAAAAGCCAGGCCGCACAAATCTCTGCGATTCTGGCGGGATTATTCACCCCGGAAGAGAGCCGAACCATTCTGGACGAGTTCTTTCCCGCCCCGCACGGCCAGGCTCCTGAAGGAATCGCTCCCTGGAACAATCCAACGTATCTATACCGCGCGTTGAAAGTGCTCTCCGATAATGGACTCGGCGAGCGGGCGCTGGCACATCTAAAATGGCGAATGAGTCCATACCTTCCCGGTTCGCCGAACAATATCACTCCCCTCAAACTCCAAGGCCCGTTAGGCGGCCCGCTGCCGGAGTATTTCGTAACCCACCAGGAAATGGGTTTAAAAATCGGCGAACCATGCTCAGGCCAGCCAGGCGATCCAACCGGCTCGCACGGCTGGAACGCAGTCGCGCTGATATGGCTGCACGATTCGTTGCTGGGCGTCTCATGGGACAGTGGGACAACCGGCGTGGCAGGCGATGAGGTCACGATTGCGCCCAATACATTCGGCCTGCCATTCGTCAGCGGCCATGTCATAACTCCCAAAGGTGAGGTCTACGTTCATTGGAATCCCAGTCGTTCCCGGTTGGAGTTCGAGGTTCCGGAGGGAGTCAAGACCGTGATCCGTTTTCCGAAAGATATGGGATTTCATCCAAAACCGATCAAACGATTCAATCATCAAATGCCGTCGATAAAGTCTAATGATCTCTTTTTAGGGAATGGATGGTCGTGGAGCGTTCATCCGAAGGAATTCATGTATGGTGTGTTAGACGAACGGACGTTGTCCGTGAGAGGCGGAGTACGCTATCAAATTGAGAAGCAACGTTGAGAGGCGTTATCGAACCACTCCCGCCATCGACGATTCAACTGCGGCAATCGACCGTACGCTGTCCCCGACCGCGATGGCCGAGTTGATCTGCGGCAGCCCCGCGATCTGATCCACCTGCACGTTCAGCCTGTCGCGGTGGATGTCGGTGGTTCCCGTCGATGCCGTCTTGGCCAGTGTGGCGGAGAGCACCGTCGTCTGAGTCGAGGTCTCCTTTTTGGTCGGCATGACCAGGCTCATTTTCTCCTGCACGTGTACGGCTTCCACCTGGGCTTTAACCAACTCAAGCCGCCCCAGCGATTGCTGCGAATTGGGATCGTCGATCTCCTGCCCGTCTTCAAAGATAACGAACCGATCCCCCACCGACACACCTCGCTCCATCCCAATATTGATCACAAGCCGCTGCTCATCCAAAATCAGCGCCACTTTTCCACGAAGAAATTCTTTCTGCATGATGCTCACCTAATAGTTGTAGTATTTTATTTGCTGGATTTGTACTTATTAAGGATATAGACCCTATACCCTAGACCCTAAACCCTGCTTTTCACACTAATTCCCAAACCGGATCGTAATATTTCTTCTTATCGCTGCCCAGGACAATCGGTTTGATCCCGGCGATTTCGCAGAGGTAAACCAGTGCCTGCACCCGGTCGCCGGTGACGCCCAGCACGTGGTTGCAGGGGAAGACGTTGACGAATTCCTCGAAGTCGCATTCGAGCTTGGCGTGGACGTGCGGCCAGGTGGGATTGGTCATGTCGTTGATTTTCTTGCGCTGGGCGGCGGACAATTTGGCGGATGCACCACGCACGATCACCATGTAAGGTTTCTCGTCCCACAGCCCCAAACGCGCATAGGTCATCTCTCCCGGTTTGGCGTCAAATTCCACGGAAGCGCCCCCCGCCTTGAAATAAAATTCGAGGGCCGGATGGAAAGAGATATTTTTGAAATTCACTTCCGGCTTGTCGCTTTGGGCGGCGAACCAGCTGGCGTGGTTGCCGGAGTTGCACCAGTCCCAGATATCCAACTTGGGATGATAGAGCCTAACGTCCATGAACAGCGTCGGCAGCCCGCCGCTGATGTATTTCATCAGCTGCATCGTGATGGCGGCGTAGGCGTCGGCTTCCGTCGCGCAGACACACGGTTCTTTGGGGCCGTTCCAGTCGTAGGGATCGTTCATCAGCATTTCGGGCACGTCGCCGAGACAGACATGCTCGGTCAATTCGCGCTGGCCTTTCAGTCCGCAGAAATCGAATCCCTTGTCATCATTGACGGCGCACATAGCGAGGTAGAGACCGATCTGAGTTTCCAGCGTTTTCGGTGTCAGGATTCGCTTGTCGTATTTCAGGCGTTTCCCCAGCAGTTTTTCAAACCATTTCCGCCCTTTGACGATCTCTTTCCGGTCGATCTCATCCAGCGCTTTCAACAGCCAGAGCTGATCGATCTGACGCACGGTACAGCCCAGGGACTTCAGGGTTGGAGTTAGATGGGCGAATCCGGTCTCCATGCCCATCGAATGGCCTCCGTAGCAGCCGAAGACTTCGTTCCTGATCGTCGTGACCGCCTGGCTGGCGCGTATCCAATCCAGCACGCGGCGCTGGGTTTTCTTGTCCTTCAGTTCGCCGATGATGCGGTGGGTGCGCTTGCCCGCCTGACGAAGCGCGCCGTCGGTCGCCAGCAACCCGACGTTGCCGGGGAATTTCCCGTTATTGTTGGACAAACTCAACACGGGAACGTCTCCCAGGCTGTTGAGAAACGGCCAGCATAGGAAGGGAAAATTCCAGACGTTGTAGAGCATGATGACCTGTTTGCAGTTGGCGCGCGAGAGTTCTTCGCCCACCTTCTGAGCCGAGCGCGTTCCGGTGATGATCTCACTGCCGATAACCACCTCCGGAGCCGAGCCGTCCACGTTCTTCAGGTTCTTGCGGATAAATGCAGCCCAGGAATCCACAACAGCCAGGTTCTCATTGTTATTTGCTGTGTAAACGTGTTCTCTCTCATCATTCAGCATCGCAATGCCGATAGCGGTCGATCGCATTTTTTACTCTCCTATAGAACCGGATTAAATGTCCGGGTTGATTGTGCGTGGAATCACTTAATTTTAACGCTATCCAATCATCGCAAATTTCTCTGAATTTGTGAAGAGCGGGGCAGGGATTATGAAATAATAAAAATAAACGTCGCTTTTAACAAAACCAACCACATTACGATACGTTTAATTAAGGATTGACCGTTACGAAGAAGAAACGCGATCGAAATATAGTGACATTCGACAGGAGGTTATAAGACGATGGGTAAAGGGATGAGAAAACAATGGTTTATCGTAATGTTATTCACTTTAATCTATTTCCTGCCTCAGAACGGTTTCGCTTTGATCGAAGTACACGAAGGGAATGAGCCGGTCCAGAACATGGGGTGGCCGACAGGCTCTGAAGCTGTCGCGAACTTGCCCAGCCGTTTGGGCTATCAGGTTGGGCCTCCTTTCGGAGGCGGAGAATACCGATTCGAGTATCGATGTGAGGCCACGGCGAAATTCAATGAAGCGCTGCAAAAGTTCGGCGCAATCCGGGTTCCCAAAACATCATGGAGTTTCCAGAATTCCTTTGATGGCCAGATAATCCAATTGCTGGGCGACAAAAAACTGTTGCTCGTGGTGCATGACGGCCCGAAGGATCGTTGGAACAAGAAACAGACTGGAGAAGAAAAACGAGTCGATTGGACATTCACGGTCTGGGTTCCCCAGAATTTCCATCGTCTGTTCAGTGGAGCCGGTAACTCCTTCATCTCGGATCATCCCAACTATCGTCAGCCCGTCCCCCTTCCGAGGATCGACGTCTACATCGGCGGTGAATGTCCGATTGAATGGAAGGAGGTCAACCTGCCGAAAACCGTGCGAGTCCACGACAACCGCAGAACCGCGGCCCCTGTGAACGTGGACCGGGGGGGCGCGATCCAGGGCGGTGTCTATGACATGGGAACCCACCAGGTCATTGCTGGGGCCGGCATTGTGGTGGTGAAACAAACCGACCAACGGCAATGGGAAGCCGTGAAAGAAACGAAATCGGATCGTCATGGCAATTTCCAATTGGATGTCATCCCGGAGGGGTATTACTCCATCCACATAAAAGCGGAGGGCTACGTCTCCCGGAATGTGGGGCCTTTCAACAACCGCAGTGGACACGCATTCAATCAATTCGATACCCTTCTCATCGAGGGAGCATCATTACAAGGCATTGTCACCGATCCGGACGGCAACCCGATTCCCGGCGTTCAAGTGAGTGCTTCCAGTACCCAGGGAATCGATGGACTGGGCTACGAATGCGCTGAAACGCCGTCAGTGAAAACCGGCAGCGACGGTCGCTTCGTGCTTAGCGGGCTTCCCGAAGGTTTCGCCCAAATCAGATGCCGCGCCCCATCTTTGCATCAGAAATCACCCCTGTTTGAACTGCATCAGGTCTCCAACAGGCCGTGGGATAAACCCGAAGAAATTCAAATCGTCATGACCGGGACAGGCGTCGTTCGCGGAAACGTCGTGGGTAAAGACGGCAAAGCATCGAACCCAAAGGTGGTAACAAGGTCGGTACATGGGGGGGATCGATGATGTGCAAGGAAAATGGGGAGTTCGAGTTCAAGGGAGTGCCGCCGGGTGAATACATTCTCATCTCCAAACCAAACCCAATGCGCGAAGGTGAAGCCTCCGCCCCCATAACGGTCACCGTGGAGACCGGCAAAACGGCCGTATTCGAAATGCTCAATAATTATGCCCACACACAAAAGCGAAAATGATAATCGTGTTTTTCTTCCGGCTTGACTCTTTGGGATTAACCACTATGCTTATCTTTCTGTCAGGGCCGATTACGGTAACTCATCAACACTTTGACCGATACAGGAGTTGGACGATGGCAAGCAAACGGGAAAAAATCAAACTGGTCAGCAGCGAAGACACGGGGTATTTCTATACTGCCACGAAAAATAAATCGCTCGGCAACGAAAAAATCGAAATCAAGAAATACGATCCAGTCGTACGAAAACACGTCGTTTTTAAGGAAAAAGCGATGAAATAGCGCCTCGAATGGGTCGTATCATTCTCCAAAAATAAGGGGGGCGTATTGCCCCCCATTCGTTTTTTATCCCTTCAATGATAATCCGCTTAGATTTCAGGGTATTTCCACGGTTTGCGGTATTTGCGGCTCAATCCCCGGTTCGCCCGATCGTTCCCGACAGCCCTTTCCTTCTCACCGTCCCATTCGATACTCCGTCCGATCTTGTAAGACAGCATCCCCAGCAGGCTCATGGAGGTGGAGCGGTGACCGATCTCGATATCGCAGATGGGGCGTTTCCCGGTTTTGATGCAATCGAGTAAATTCGCCCATAACTCGCGGATATTCTCTCGGTCCCGATTGTCGAACTTGCAGTCCTCATGGATAACAGGTGCCCCTTTATTCGTGGGGTAGAAATTCCATCCGTCGCCCCAGCCCATGTGGAAGGTTCCCTTGGTTCCATAGAAATAGACGCCGATATTGTGCTTCTCGGCGTTGTTGGCGGCGTAAAAACGATGCTCCCACGTGGCGGTAAACGACTCGAACTCGTAATTGACGGACAACGTATCGGGCGCGTCGGTGTTATCGCGCCGGATGTGACGGCCTCCGGCAGCCGAAATTTTCCGGGGATAGGTCTCCTCCGTCCACCAGAGAATCTGATCGACCCAGTGAATCCCCCAGTCGCCCAATTGACCGTTGGCGTAATCGAGGAACTGCCGGAATCCTTTGGGGTGAATTTTCTTGTTGAAGGGACGCAGCGGAGCGGGACCGCACCACCAATCCCAATCCAGACCGTCTGGCGGTTCGGAATCCGGCACGATCTGACCCGCTCCTCCGCCGTAATGGACGAATGCCCGGCACATGCCGATCTTCCCCGCCTTGCCGGAACGGAGGAAATCCATCCCCGACCGATTGTGGATACCGGCGCGCCGGTGGGTTCCAATCTGGACGACGCGATTGCAGTCACGCGCGGCTTTGACCATCGCGCGCCCTTCGTTGATGGTATGACAGATCGGTTTCTCAACGTAAACGTGCGCGCCGGATTCCACCGCAGCGATCGTCGCGAGGGGATGCCAATGATCGGGCGTTCCCACGATGACGATTTCCGGCTTCTCCTTCTCCAGCATCTCGCGGTAGTCTTTATACTTGTTGGGTGTGTCGCCGGAGAGTTGCTTGACCTCCTCCCAAGCGGGATCGAGCTGGTTGCGGTCGACGTCGCACATCCCGACGATTTTGGATTCCCCGGCCTGGATCGCGTAACGGTTGATATTCATCCCCCACCAGCCGGTCCCGATCACCGCGGTTTTATATTGTTTCGCCTTGGCTTGGGTTATCACGGCTGGAGCGGACAGAACGGCGCTTCCAGCGGCGGTCGTCTTCAAAAAAGAACGGCGTTCGATTTGTTTCGCCATCGGTTCATTCTCCTTATCGATAAAATTGCGTCTGAGTATACCATACCTGGAAGAAAAAGGTATATCTCTCCAGTGGATTTCAACCAAACCGATTTCATCCAATCTTCCCTTCTACGTTTTTTAAAATAATACTTTAATATATTATTGGTTTAGACGATCAGAGATTTTTCTTTTCAATTCAGCACTGCGTTCAGAGGAAACCGATGGCTCTATCCAGTAAAGAATCTTCAACATCGAAACGGGCCTCCGATTATATCTCCATTGAAACGAAATATTTCAATGCGGGCCAAGTGACTGATTTTCCTTTGTATCTCTATGTCCCTGGTAAACACCAGTACGTCTTATTCAAGGGAGCGAGCAGCCCCATCAAGCAGGAGCAGATGGATCAGCTGCACGAATCGGGCCGTGAACGTCTATTCGTTCCCAAAACCAATGCCAAAGAATTGACCCAGTTCCTATCGGGGAACCTGTCGCAGATCATCGACAATCCGTCCCTTCCCATCGAAGAGAAGACGAAGCAATTCCACACGCTGGCCTCTTCCGTCATGCAGGACCTGTTTGAGACCTCTCCCGATTCGCCGGAATTCTTTTCAACGGCCCAGAACGTCAGCGATTCAATGGCGAATCTGATTAGCAGTGAACCGAAAGCGATCTCGGAACTCTACCGCCTTCGCCAATACGACTACTACACCTTCAGCCACTGCATGAACGTCTGCGTGATCGGAGTTGGGTTGTATCAAAAAATTCAATCGGAAGTGCCTTTTGTCCAAAGACATGATTTAACACGTGGACTCCTGCTTCACGACATCGGTAAATGCGATATCCCCAACGAAATCATCAATAAAAATGGGAAACTGTCCGATGAAGAATGGGCGATTATGAAGAGCCATCCGGAAAAGGGATTCGATCTGCTGGCTGCGGATAAAGAACTCTCGGAAGACTCCCGAAGCGTGGCGCTTCACCACCACGAAGCCTTCGACGGATCGGGCTATCCGCACGGTTTGAAAGATTTCAAAATCCCCATGACTTCACGTATCTGCAAGATTGTCGATGTCTTCGACGCACTCACGACAAAGCGGTCCTACAAACCCGCCATGCCCGCTTTCGAGGCGCTGAATTTCATGATTAAGAAAATGAAAGGTCAGCTGGATAAGGAGATTTTACAGAAGTTTGTCCTGTTTCTGCAGCATATCGGGCAGTTGTAAAACCGCTTCATTCCACTCGTTATTCCGGCTTCTTTTTCAACACGGTTTTGATATGCTTCGCCACCTGTCTGGCTAAGGCTTTCGAACCTTTGTTCGTGAAATGGACGTTGACTGGCCGCTGAATCTCTTTCAGCCGGGGAAGCGCGAAAGCGTAGAGATCGTCGATGAGGATTTTATTGGCGTCCGCGATCTTCTTCGCAACAGCGTTATAACGGACGACATCTTCGGGATGACGGACCGGTTTGACTCCGCCCTCTGGAACCGGCGTCGTGCTGGCCCAGATCAGTCTGGCTTTCGTGGTTTTAAGGATTTTGACCAGTTTCGTGAGATTTTTCCGGTAAGCGTCGAGCGGAACCTGACGCTTGCCGTCCTCCATGAATTTCAAGTCATGCAGTCCCCAGTTGAAGTGAATCACATCCCATTGGCCTTCGCCCAGCCACTCCTTCGTTTTCTCCAGTCCCCGGATCGTGGGTCCGCCGTTCGTTGGGATTCGGTGGACGTTGGCGATGCCTTTGAGCCGTTCGCGTGTGGCGACGGTATAACCGATTGAGATGGAATCCCCGATCAGCAGGACACGCGGCAGCGCCGGATCGTCGAGTACCTTCTCGAACGCCGGATTCTGATTCGCGCATTCGGTATTCATCACCACTCCCGCAAGCACCGCAGCCGATACGACAAACAATAATCCCATTCGCATGGTCAGTCTCCTTTTTGATGAACCGTGTGGTCATTGAAATATCGGTACGCGGTATTTTAATCGAATAATTACCAATAGCGGACAGGAATAGATTGGATTTTCTTGAATCTCGCCGTACTGACCAGTTCGTAGAACCTCCCGGGAGGATTCACTCGGATGGGGCCGTATCGTTTGTCATGTTCTTCACCATATCTCCAAGGTTTGGCAGCGATTCAAAGTCGATATCTTTCGATGGTAAAGCCGAACCGAAATTCCATTGCCCGATGATCGATTGGTTATGGACATTGCATGACAGAGAAACACTGCTCGCTATGGAGATAATCCCCGCCTTGATTTGTGATATCGATATACCTTGATCGATCAGTTTGTCTATTATCTTTCTTAAACTGTAGGCATGTGGAGCGGCAATAACAAATCGTAGATGACCAATTTGACAATCCGGAATATCGAAAAATTGAATGCGCCTCAACATCAATGACACAAGATCCGTTCTCCTGTCTCCCAAAAGAGCCATTTCATTCTCGGATAGATTGTAACAATCATCGACAGGAGAAAGATGGGCCATGTAGGCATCGTCACGATTTTCGATATAGGCAACGATACCGGTACAGGTTGCTAAACCATAAGTATATAAAGCCTTTCTTTCGTCAGATTTCATTAATTCCCCGATATCGACTCGCTTGGTCTCTTTCCTCGACTCATTGAGATCGATCGCGCTCTTCAGTTTTGCTTCCGTTTGCTTTTCGATTGACTGGATCAGCAGTGGGAATAGTGCGTCGCTGTGATTCCTATAATACTCAGTAATGATTTCAGCCTCGTCTTTTTCTACGATAATTCTCCAGTTCGCGTTGCCAAACTGGAAGGTTTGAAATGTACTCAGTACCGGAATCCCACGATAATCATCGATTAGTTTGCTCCCGGCAGCACCTTTCTGTGAACGGACCGCTTCGGTATCGATCTCCTTGCTTAGCACCATACCATTATTGATAAAACGTGAGTCGGTTAGCATCAGATGCCGATCGTTAACCAGATACGCTTCACCCGTACGGCCCAGTCCCGATCGGTTTGTCAATAACTTATTGAGATGATTGATCGAGAGTTGAAAGGCTATCCAGCCATCGTGCCGGTCGTCTTGCTCGATTGGTAATACATAGAATGCGGCCGGTTCATCGGATGCGCCGTAATATTCAAAATCAACATACGATATTTCCAGGAGTGTGCCTTGTATGATTTTCGCCAGTTTTGTGTCGGAATACGGCCCATCGATCATGCTTGTTTTAAAATCATCTTCTAATTTGACCGAATAAAAAACAATCCCTTTTTCATCGATGAAGAGAAGATCGTAAAAAGAGTCAAGGTCGTATACGAAAAATCGTTCAATTGCATTGTTGAACTGGAAAAACTGATCCCTGTCCAATCTTCCGTTTATGCTTGTTTTGATTCCTGTAAAAAAATCTTGTAATTTTACAATCGTTTCATCTTTTTCAATTAAATTCTTTTGATCGTTAAGCCAATTCTGAACCTTTGCAGCTTTATTCTCTCGTATGAGTTCCAAACGATTGAATTCCCGATCTCTGAATTCATGATAGGACGGTATAACGGATTGATCCTGCTTATTGCAGCCACCCCCAATGAGAAGAACGCTCATGGCATAAGATACAAAAAGCAAGCACTTAAATGTTCGATGGAAAGGTCCGTTCATTTTTTCATTCTCACTGATTGCCGACATGTCTCTATAGGACGATGATCGTATGAAGGAGATATCGATGAAATCATGCTAAAAATTCGGTGGGAAATTTCCGTTGTAGAACCGCCCGTCCACGACCAAACTCCTGACGACACTGGAATCACCGCCGTACCAGAAGATATCCCCACCGCTTTGCAATCCGTTGCTGGGGTTGTAGGTGTTTCCGTAACCGCCGTTACGCTGAACGCCCACGAACGGGTTGGCGGAATAGAGGCCGTTCTCTCTCCTGTCTGGCCCCCGTGAAAAGATGTTGAACGCGATGTTTTTCTTACTCCGCCTGACCACCCCGGTCTCATACGCGGCTTCGTGCTCCTGCCCGTTCAATCCTTTGATTCGATCCTGGAAAGGATCGTGGGGAACCGAACTGAGATAAGCGGTCGGCGATGTCAGGAAAAAAAGCCCGCACGACGAGCGGGACCGTTGTCCGGTGAAAATATTATCCTCCGATTCGGGCGGGTAGGTGTTCCGGTCCAGGTTATACATTTCGTGTGCCTGGGCGATGGCGCGGATATCGGTCTTCACCCGCGCTACCTTGGCACGGATTTGTGCCCCCAGAAAGTTCGGCACGGCGATAGCGGCTAGAATACCGATGATTGCCACCACGATCAATAGTTCGATTAACGTAAAACCACGTCTTGAACGAATCATAAAAACGACCCCTTGTCACGATCTATTCTAAAGCGGTTGAAAACGGATAATCCTAATTGCAGGTTTATTATTTTATAATATATATCATTTTTCAAGGAAAAAGAGAATGGGTTAAAGGAAATCAAGTCAGAATTATTGGTTGTCTACAGGAGGTTCAACGTCGATTGGGGATTCAAGAACTTCGTTCACCCCGTGACGTTGAGTAATATGATAGGAAATCGTCAATAATCCACGCGTCAGATGCTCGTGAACGAGAACCACGTGTTCGGGAACGATTAGTTCGGTCGGCGCGAAATTCCAAATCCCTTTAACTTTCCCTTCAACCAACCGGTCGGCGGTATCCTGAGCCAGCATCGCGGGAGTACAGATTACCCCGATATCGATCTTTCGTTCCCGACAAATCTCCGACATCCGTTCCACATCGTCAATCTCGACACCACGGACGGAATAACTGTGAAACTTGGGATTGGAATCGAAAATAGCCTTGAGCTGGAATCCATCACGATCGAATCCCATGTAATTACACAGTGCTTGACCGATGTTACCAAATCCCGCTACAGCAAATGAATGGTGTTTTAAAGCGACAAAAATATGACGGATCGTTTTCAATAGTTCGGGAACTGCATAGCCAACTCCGGTCTGTCCACGCACCTTCAATGGAAGAAAATCCTGCTTCACCACTGCCGGATTCACACCAAGAAGCCCCGCCAGTTTACTCGTGGACACATAAGGAACTTCTTTCGTTGAGAATTCCTCTAATACATTCAAATAACGAGACATACGAAATAGACTCGCTTGGCTGAGAGAGGGCGGTTTTCCTTCAAATTCCATATTTTCCACACACAATATTCCTATCAGTTTATTATTAGGCCAGTAAAAAATCAAAGCAATTGAATAGTTACAATTATAACTAATTCACGTCCCACGAAAAGGTTCATTTAACAATTTTCTTAATTATCAGGTTTTCCATTGAATTATGACCGCAGTCGCTTGATCTGTCGCCAAGTTTCTCTATGATATGAAATTCAGTGAATTATGGTTAAAGCGGTTTTCAAAAGTATCGTCGGATTGAATGCCTTACGACTTGGGAAATTCCGTGCTTTTTCGGGATTCTCCAAACGCCATAACGAATGTATTTTTGAAAATCAGTCTAGCACTTCGGTTGTTTGTTTTCCTGTAATTTTTAAAACTGAAACCTTTTGTTGAGAATTGAATGTATATACTTGGACTTTCCGCATTTTATCACGACAGTGCCGCTTGCCTTCTGAAAGACGGCGAGATCGTCATCGCCGCTCAGGAAGAACGATTCACGCGAAAGAAGCATGATTCTTCGTTCCCCATCAACGCGGTTTTCGCCTGCCTGAACGCCGAAGGGATCGATATCGGCCAAGTGGATCACGTCGTCTTCTACGACAAGCCTTTCGTTAAATTCGAGCGGATTCTGGAAACGTATTTAGCCGTCGCGCCACGGGGATTGAGATCGTTCCTGATGGCGATGCCGATCTGGCTGAAAGAGAAACTCTGGCTGCCCAAGGTTATCCGTGAGCATTTGGGATACGATAGATACATCCTCTTCGGCGATCACCACGAAAGCCACGCCGCCAGCGCGTTTTTCCCCTCGCCCTACCAGCAGGCCGCGTTCCTCACCATCGACGGCGTCGGGGAATGGTCCACGACTGCGTTCGGATACGGAGAAGGGAACCGCATCAAGATTTTAGGCGAAACCCGCTTTCCCCATTCCCTGGGGCTGCTCTATTCCGCCCTGACCTACTACACGGGATTCAAAGTCAATTCCGGTGAATACAAAGTCATGGGACTCGCGCCTTACGGTGAACCGAAATACGTCCAAACCATTCTCGACAATCTGATCGATCTCAAAGAAGATGGCTCGTTCCTGATGAACATGGCGTATTTCAATTACCTCTCCGGCTTGACGATGACCAACCGGAAATTCGACGCCCTGTTCGGTGGCCCCCCACGCAAACCGGAAAGTTCCATCACTCAACGCGAAATGGACCTGGCCCGTTCAGTGCAGGATGTGACCGAGGAAGCGATGCTTCGCATGGCTCGGCACGTCCACCGCGTAACCGGCCAGAAGAACTTGTGCCTGGCCGGGGGAGTGGCACTCAACTGTGTGGCCAATGGACGAATCCTGCGCGAAAGCCCCTTCGAGTCGATCTGGATTCAACCGGCGGCCGGCGATTCGGGTGGCGCGTTAGGCGCAGCGCTCAGCATCCATCACACCTACCTGGACAATCCGCTTCCTGAGAAAAACGGCTCCGACCGGATGAGCGCGGCGCTGCTCGGACCCAGTTATTCGGATGAAACCATCGTCAAATTTCTCGATGAAAACGCCATTCCCTATAGAAAACTCTCCGAAGAGGAATTACCGAAAACCGCTGCCAAACTGATGATGGACGAAAACGTGATCGGCTGGTTTCAGGGACGGATGGAGTTCGGCCCGCGTGCGTTGGGTTCACGAAGCATCCTCGGCGACCCCCGTTCGCCGAAAATGCAGTCGAAGATGAATCTGAAGATCAAGTTCCGCGAGTCGTTCCGCCCCTTTGCACCTGTGGTGCTGCGTGAACGAGTCAGCGACTATTTTGAAATGGACGTGGCGTCACCCTATATGCTGCTGGTCGCGTGTATCAAAGAATCGCGCCGAATCTCCATGACCGGTGAGCAGAAACAACTCTTCGGTATCGACCAGCTCAACGTGCCCCGCTCCGACATCCCGGCGATTACTCACGTCGATTACTCTGCCCGCGTTCAAACCGTGACTCGCGAGGACAATCCACGCTATTACGATCTCGTCAAATGCTTCGAGGAACTGACCGGCTGTGCGGTGCTTGTCAACACCTCTTTCAACGTGCGCGGTGAACCCATCGTCTGCGCGCCTGAACACGCCTACCGCTGTTTCATGCGAACGGAAATGGATTACCTCGTCATGGGCCGTTGCATACTGGATAAACGGGATCAACCGAAACTGGAAAACGACTCCGATTGGAGAGAGGAGTTCGCTCTTGATTAATCCCAACCCGACATCCAAGGAACTTCGACAGTTCGGTTTTGGCATGACGTTATTCTGCGCCATGATCGGCGGCTTATGCGCCTGGTGGAATCATTGGACCGCCGCCAGCACTATCTGGATCACCGGGGGAATCGTTTTTCTCGTCCCCGCCTTGTTTTTCCCCACTGGTTTGAGACCGATATTCAAAGGTTGGATGAGAATTGCACTCGTCATCAGTGCCGTCATGTCGCGAGTGATCCTGTCGATAATCTATTACACGATTTTCACGTTCGTCTCAGTGGTCCAGAAAATCATCCGCCGCGATCCCCTCGACCGAAAGTTTCCCGGAGATAAAACGAGTTACTGGATCGATCGCTCCAAGGATGAAATCAATCCCAAACATTTCGAGAGGCTCTTTTAATTCTTCTCCCTCTTCCCGATATCGCATCATTTGAAAGGAGCTTGCTTACATGCTGAAATCGATACTGTTCGATTGCGATGGCGTACTGGTCGATACCGAGCGTGACGGTCATCGCGCTGCCTTCAACCAGGCCTTTACCCAAAAAGGACTGAACACCGAGTGGAGTGTGGCGCTGTACGGTGAACTGCTGAAAATCGCGGGCGGCAAGGAACGCATGCGCCATTATTTCAATCAAGAAGGCTGGCCCAAATCGGCCGTGGACCGGGACGCTTACATCAAAGAACTTCATCAACTCAAAACAGACCTGTTCATGCAAATCATCGAAAGCGGACGCCTGCCCCTGCGTCCAGGAGTCAAGCGTCTGGTCGATGAAGCCATCGAAGCGGGCTTGACATTGGCCGTCTGTTCCACCTCCAACGCGCGTTCGGTCACGCTAATCGTTGAAAAGTTGCTTGGCCCTGAGCGGAAGGATAAATTCAGTGGAATTTTCGCTGGAGATGTCGTTTCCAAAAAGAAACCCGATCCTGAAATCTACAACTTGGCGAAAGAGAGACTCAACCTCGATCCCAGTCAATGCGTCGTCATCGAAGACAGCCGAAACGGATTGCTTGCGGCGAAGGCAGCGGGATTGCGATGCGTCGTCACCCAAAGCAGTTACACCGCAGACGAAGATTTCTCCGAAGCCGATGCCGTCTATCCCGAACTGGGCGATCCCCCCAACACTTGTATTACATTGAGCGAATTAGAATAATGAAACCAATTTACTGGGTGACGAACAGCCTGGATTAGGAGCGAAACAACAGACAATGCGTGAATACTCAAAGTTAGAGACAACAGTAGCAAACATTCCGTACGCCGTCATGACCCTCATAGGCGCAGTAACAATAGCGTACGCCTACGGATTTTCCGCTCAAGCCTGCGCTTGGGCAGCCGGCTATTTCGCCTATGGGATCGCCGGTGCTTTCTGGATCATGTTTTTCGTATGTCCGTACTGCGCTTTCTACGCCACCAGAGGATGCCCGTGCGGCTACGGAACGATATCGGCGAGAATCGTCGAGAAGGCAGACCGAGACTGCTTCGCGGTAAAATTTAAACGTCACATTCCCGTAATTGTCCCGCTCTGGTTAATTCCCGCAATCTGTGGCGGGATCACGTTGTGGTATTCTTTTTCATGGACGCTGGTGGTCCTGGTTTCGGTTTTTGTCGTAAACTCATGGATCGTTCTGCCTCTCGTATCGAAAAAGCACGGCTGCGTCGAATGTCCTCAAAAGGATGATTGCCCCTGGATGGGAGAGACTCAGGTTGCCCAGCAAGAGAGTGAAGGTGACAGTCAATCTGGATCCTCTTGAGGAACGACTGACTTTTATAAGAATCCACATTTTTCAACTACCGCTTCCGCACTTCTCAACCCCCGTCTCGGCTACTCTTTGATCGGAACAAAAACAGCATTACCCTGATGGATCATAAGACGTAACCTATTCCGATATGAATAAAGGCAATATTTCAGCGGAGGTATCACGATGAACGAAAACGCAAAACATCATTCAATGGACCGGCGGGAATTTACGAAACTGTCGGCGGCAGCCGGTGGTTCGATACTGCTTCCAGCGGTGGCAAACGCGGCTTCGAAACCACCCACGTCCAATCACCGCAACGAGCGCTCGACCATGACGTACCGCAAACTGGGGCGCACGAATTTCATGTCGAGCCGTTTAGTATTCGGGTGCGGGGCCGCGTTATCCGGGGGCAAACGGTCCCGGCTGCTCGACCGTGCTTTCGAGGCGGGAATCAATCATTACGACATCGGATCGAACATCTACTACAAAGAGAGCGAACGCACGTTGGCCCCGTTCATGAAAGCACACCGGGACGAAATCTGGGTCGCCTCGAAAGCCCCGCTTCCGACCCTTCGAGTGAAACCGACCGACCCGATCACCGTCGAGCAGGCCAAAAACGGTGCCCAATCCTGGACGAAACTGCTC
>CAZSIZ010000079.1:0-20922 GCA_964606645.1 uncultured bacterium | reverse complement strand
AAACTTAGGGATTTTTGATGGATGATTGGTTTCAATTAGTGAGGTCTGTAAATAGAATTTAATCTGATCAAGTCTTTGATCTATTGAAAGAAAAAAGAAAATAAAGGAACATAAAGAACCATCACAAAAAGGTGTTTCTAAAACTGTTTCTGATTATTCTATAAAGTCAATTCATTGAAGAAGACACGTCTTTTTCGGAAAATCTTAAGATAATGGATGAACGATTTAATGAAACTCTGGTTCCGCTTATGGATTACCGAAGGAGACGGCATCACCCACGAACAAATCGAATGCCAGTATCAGGACTACATCAATCCACCTGAAATATCGATCGAACATTAGACGAATAGCGAAAAGGTAAGATTTTCATACCCGCTTCCAATTCTCTCCCCTGCAAAAAATAAGGGGTTTGTGGTAAAACTATATATCTTCAAGGAAAACACCCATTCTCGAATTCGCAGAAAAGGGAGTACCGATAGATGGCGCAGTCGAATCAAATCAAAGAAATCGCCCCCCGCGAACATTGGGGCACAAAACTCGGCGTGATCTTAGCCGTGGCGGGCAGTGCCGTAGGATTGGGAAATTTTCTCCGCTTCCCCGGTGTCGTTGCTCAGAACGGAGGCGGGGCGTTCATGGTCCCCTATTTCCTCGCCTTCCTTCTGTTGGGAATTCCCGTCTGCTGGGCGGAATGGATCATGGGCCGGCGTGGCGGACGGTTGTCGGGCCTCTCTTCCGCTGCTGGAATCTTTGGCGTACTCACCAAGGGAAGCCGGTTACGCTATTTCGGCTCACTCGGCCTGTGGGTTCCGGTCATCATTTACATGTGGTATGTCTACGTCGAATCCTGGTGCCTGGCTTATACGTGGTTCTCACTCAAAGGCGCGCTCAACCTGCAAGGCTCAAGTGTCGAATCTGCTTACAGCACCTTCTTTAGCGAATTCACCGGCGATCCTGAACATACTCAAGGACATTTCTTCTCCGGGGTCAAAGTTTCTTTTGTCTTTTTCCTGATCACCTTTTCCGTCAATTTCTATCTGATCTACCGGGGCCTGTCGCGGGGGATTGAGCGTTTTTGCCGTGTCGCCATGCCCCTGTTGATTTTCATGGCGGTCATCATCGCCATCCGCGTCGTCACCCTGGGCGCGAATCCCGACCATCCCGATCAAACCGTCATCAACGGACTCGGTTTCATGTGGAACCCGGATTGGACTCGACTGGGAGACGCGAAAGTCTGGATCGCTGCCTGCGGGCAGATATTCTTCTCCTTGTCCGTCGGTTTCGGAATCATCGTCACCTACGCCAGCTATTTGAAGAAAGACGACGATGTGGTTCTCTCCGGCCTGACGGCCAGCGCGACCAATGAATTCTGCGAGGTCTGCCTGGGCGGTCTGCTGGTCATCCCGGCTGCATTCGTCTTCCTGGGGATGACGCAAATGGAGACGGTTGCCGGTCAGAGCACCGTTGGGATCGGTTTCGTGACGATGCCCCACATCTTTGACTTGATGCCGCTCGGTCAATTCTTCGCGCCGTGTATGTTTTTCCTGTTATTCCTGGCGGGCGTCACTTCGTCGCTCTCAATGCTGCAACCGGCCATCGCTTTCTTTGAAGAAGGTTTCGGATTGAATCGCCGGGCGTCGGTGACTATTCTCGGTTTAATTACCTTCTTAGGATCGTCTTTGGTAATCTTCTCGCCGGGATTGAAGGCGTTGGACACTATCGATACCTACAGCGGAAACATCGGTATTCCATTACTCGCTTTGTTCGAGGTGTTCATATTCGTCTTCGTGCTCAAGGTCGCCAACGGCATCAAAGAAGCCGCTCACGGGGCGGATATGCGGCTGCCTCGATTCTTCGGCTTCGTGATTACGTATATCACCCCGGCTTTTCTGCTCTTTATCATGGGCTGGTGGCTCAAGCAGCAGATCACGGATTATATGAGTACCGATTACGTTCCTTTGGACAATATTCAGTCGATTACCATTCTAATGATGATCGCTTTCTTTGTCTTCCTGGTGATTCTCCAGAAACTCGCTTGGCCCAAGATGAAGCGGCGTTATAAAGCCTATCAAAAAGCAATGGAACACGAGAGTTTGGACTGATAAGACGAAACGGCAACGAAAGGAAATGAGGTGAACCGACGATGAATATACTCGGCTGGACCATGTTTATTATATCGAACGTAATCGTTTTGGGGTTGGTGTCGTATTGTTTCTACCAGGTTCTGACGATTCCCAAAGAACACATGCACTCACCCCTGGACATCGACACGAAAGATTTGAATGACACCGACGAAGAAGAGAACGGCTTGTAAACCGATCCTGGCTCAAACACCGATCTTCTACATCGACCGGATCAATCCAACCACAATGCCCAGAATCGCCACATCTTCTCCATCTTCGCCCCACCGGTTTGGCAATTGAATGTCCTCGTAAGCGGGATTGGCCGGTTTGAGCACGGCCTCGTCCCCCCAGCGTCGAAATTGTTTAACGGTCGCCTCGTCTTCCCATCGCGCCACGACGATATCCCCGCTATCCGCCGTTTGTTGAGGCCGCACGACGACGATATCGCCATCGTTGATTCCCGCTTCGATCATGCTGTCTCCAGTCACCCGAAGCCCGAACAATTCGGGATCGTCACCGTGCGCCCCGAAATAATGGGGATCGACCGTCAATTCGTCCTCGCGCAGATCGGGTGATGCGTAATTGAACGGCCCTGCAGGAATTCTACCTAATATCGGCATCGGGAAAACACGGTCCGGCGGCACGACTCGAGCTCCGGGCCTCAGTCGTTTCACTCCGCGCGACTTCAAAGGTTCCACTTCCAGATGCCCCATTCGCTGCAAGCGATGGAGGTGATACCGAGCCCCATTCGTCGACGAAAATTCAAACTGTTTGCAAATATCCCTTAACGATGGGGGATAACCATTCTCTTTCTGATGGGTGTCGATATATTTAAGTATTTCCCGTTGACGGGCTGTCAGTTCCGTTAATGGTTTCCGTGGCATAGTCGCCTCCAATGAAAAAGAAAGTGAACCTTTGTTCAACATTATATACGAAACATTTGTTCATTACAAGTAAAAACAATAAGAATATAAGATTTCCCCCATCATCAATCCGATTCTAGTGATCTATCACCGGTGAATAAATTTGTAACAGAAACGTGTAGGGGCAGGTCTTGTGCCTGCCCTGTTCAATCTACCCCTTTATTTCAAGCGTGAGATGGCGATAACATTCACAGACCTTTTTTTATAGTGATAAAACGATTTATAGTAAGTAAGTGGATAATAGACGATGAACGGCTGGCTGCGGTATATTCTTCTTCAACGGCATCTGCTCTGGGAATTTCTCCGGCGCGATTTGCAGGCCCGTTATGTGGGGTCGGCGATGGGTTTCTTCTGGTCAGTCGTCAATCCCCTGATTCTTCTCGTGATCTACACGTTCGTATTCGGTTTGGTCCTTGGAGCCAGGCTTGAAATGATGGGACGCGACAAGATCGAGGATTTCGCTTTTTACATTTTCTGCGGACTGTTACCGTGGTACGCGTTTCAGGAATCCCTGATCCGCTCGACAACCTGCATCATCGACAACTCGCATTTAATCAAACAGGTTCGTTTCCCCGCAAAAATCCTGCCGATCCATCTCACCCTGTCGAGTATTGTCAACCAGCTGATCGGAACGGCCATCTTTCTGATCGCGCTTCTGATATTCAAACACACGCTCCCGGTGACGCTCGTTGCTTTTCCCATCGTGATAGCGTTGGAAATCTTCCTATTCTGTGGATTGGGCTTACTCTTTGCCACGCTCAATACGTACCTTCGGGACATTGCACCACTGGTCACGATCGGAACGATGATCCTGATGTGGACCACTCCCATGTTCTACACCCTGAAACACGCGGAGAATTTTCTCTATATCCTCAAAGCCAATCCCTTGACTTATTTAATTATGATCCATCACGACCTGGTCCTATTCGGTGAGTGGCCCAGCGCGTTGGATTGGGCGGTTTTATGCGCAATTTCTTTTGGATCTTTCATTTTAGGATACATCCGCTTCACCCGCTGCCATCAAGAATTCGCCGACCTGTTGTAATTCGATTCTCTTTCACCTGAAATAAAACCATTCGCCAAATCGTTCGGAGTGTGATAAGGTAACGTCGAACAATCATTGATTCTTGGAGGTTCGTGATGCGCTCCCCATCTTTTCCAAAACGCTTAATCCGTTCGTTCACCCTGATCGAGTTATTAATCGTCGTGGCGATCATTGGAATTCTGGCGGCCATCGCCGTCCCGAATTTCATGCGCGCGCGGTCGCAGGCGCTGCTCACCCGGATCATCCGCGACATGCGAACCTTGGACCAGCAGATCGGTATTTACCGCTTGGATAACGGACGCCCCCCCGTCTCGGATTATGTCAAAGGGAAAAACAGCATCATCGCCCTGACCACCCCCGTCGCCTATATGACCTCCATCCCCTACGATCCCCACCGCTTCAACGATCCCATCGCGGAATCGCGCGGTGTCTTTTTCAACTATTGGTGGAACGAAGAAGACCCAAGCGGCCGCTACGTCACCAACGGTACGCAATGGCACAACCACGGCTGGCACATCTACCTGCTCTCGGTGGGCATGGATCACGACATCGACTGGATCACCTATAATCCAAGCAACGGCATCGTCTCCAATGGAGACATCCGCTATTTCTCCCCCAAACGAGGCTCCGACTGGCAAGACTCCCTGTAAGTTGGATTGATGGGTTGATATAGGATGATCTATCTAGGCGTAGCAGTTATTCTACGGCTGCCGAGCAAACTTTGTTTGAGTGATTGCGCTGGATTGATTATCTCCCCAATACGTTTTGGCTTTAATCGTAACGGATTTATTCAGTGAAATCGGCCCGGAATAAAGCGGGGATTTTTCGTTCGGTTCCGAACCATCAAGGGTATAGCGAATCGCCCCGATACCGTTGCGGTCGGCGAGTTCAACCTGGATCGAATTGCGGAATTCACGCTTCCGGGTCAGAACGAGCGGCGGGGCGTAATACTCGCGGGGCGCGAATGCCAACGAGGTCTGAACCGAGTAGGCGCAGGTGCAGCCGGAACTTGATTCGGGCAGAAGAATCAATCCGCCCGCCGGGATCGTGTTCAGCCAGCAACCCGGACGCGTGACTTGCGTCAATTGAATCCCCGATGTAGTTTCGGTCTCCAAAGGAAACATTTTCGGATTGGAGCCGCGTCCGTACATATAATAAGCGGAACCGGTGAATCCACCGCAGCCATGACCGCCGCGATAGAAGACGTAATCTTTCTTCTCCCCGGTGTGGAGATCGTAAGCATAAGGTTTCGAGTAAATCGTCGATCCATTGATAACGGGGTGCTGCCACTGTTCGCCGTGGCTCCCTTCCGTGCCAAAAGGTTCATCGCCATTGACGTTCATCCCCAGGTACTCCGTGTTCCATTTCGCTTCCCCCGAATCGGCATGAAAAGCGTAAAGTCCGTAATGGACGTAGTTGTTTTTGTTGTAGGAACCCGTCAGCAGTATCGTATTCTCGGCGTAATTAAGGTACATGATCTGCTCGAATGGGAAAGAGAACGGTTTTTCCCAAATCTTGTTGCCAGTCTCCAGATCGAGCGCGACGATGAATAGGTCTTTTTCACAGAACTTATCAATACGGATACGTCCGTTGGGATCTTTCATAATGTCCGGGTTACGGCACTCGGCCAAGAAGATACGGCCGTCTCCGATAGCAATCGCGTTGTTCATGATACTGCCGTTGCGATAGTTCCATGGTTTCTTCTGAGTGTGGCGGTCGAACGAAAAGAGGTAGTCGCTTATAATGACATCTCGGAAATCGCCTTCCATGATTTTGCTTCCATTGTCGGGACTGTCAGTAAACGCCTGGACGTAGAACGACGCGTTTTTCTTCTGTCCGGAACCGACCAGACGGCTGCCGACGTGATTCAGATAGCCCCAGTCACGTGGACCTTCCGGAACACTGAAAGTCAGTGTTCGTTTCCCCGTTGCGGCGTCGATTCCCCAGCATTCACCCGCGGAGGCAATATAGATCAGGTCGTCTGTGACCAGCATCTGCCCGCAATCCTTTAACGCGCCGATCCGGCTGGAAGCAGGTACTTCCAGTTCCCACAACGGCGTGCCATTGTACATGTCGGCGGCAATGATACGGTTGAACGCGGGCAGGAATACCCGGCCGTCTTTGACCAGCGGCGACATGGGGCGGTGGTGGCGGTCGATGATGTGCTGGGGACCGGGTGCGCCGAACCACTGCAAAGTTACCGGTCCGCGTATCCGATCGTCACTATACGCTGTATGGCTGGCATCGCCATACAGCTGAGTCCATTCGCCCGCTCCGTTGAGTGCTCCCCGTCGGTGGAACAGCCAAGGCCCATTGTGGTTTTCGACTTCCCATCCATTGATAGCCGTTGATTGAGGTTGTAAATCTTTTAGCCATAATTTTCGTTTGGATTTTGATAACGCAATGACGGAAGAACCCGGTTGAGTACTCTGTCCGATATAAACGCAGCCTCCGTATGGGCGCAATAACCGGTAAACTTCAAGGGCGGGAGTCGTCATTTGACCCGTCAGAAGCGTCTTTTCCGACACAATCAGGTTGGCGAAATAGCTCGGATAAGGAAATTCTTTTAATGAACCGTGATGCACCGTAATCCGCGAGCCGTACAAGCCTGCTCGATCGAGCGCCTGGCGGGACGCCGTGACTTTGTCTAAATCCTCCTCCACGCAGAGAATATGCATCTGTGTCTGCTTGGCGAGTTCGTAGGCGAGGCGTCCTTTTTCGCTGCCGAGCACAAGGCAATAGCCTTGATCGGCTTTCGTTTTCCGGACGATCTGTCGGGCGGTCTTTTTGTACCAGTCCGTGAGTTTGTCTTTCGGATAGGGTTGTGATTCGATAACCGGTTTAATAATTTTCGGTTGTCCGGTTTTCTTTGCAGTAAAACAATGAATGACACCCTGATCCGTACTGACAAACAGTTTTCCATTGGCCACGCTCAGTCCATAGGCCGTTCCATATACACGGGCGCTCCAGATTTCTTTTCCCGTTGTGGGATCGATGGCCGCAACTCCATTCTCTCCCCCCGCAAAGAGCACATCACCAGCCATAATCAGCGAGTAATGTTTGTCGCAGTCCACTGTCCACAAAAAGCACTGCGTCATCGCTTCGGAGAGTTTCCCCATCTGGATTTTAATCGCCCGTAATTCGGCACGGATTTTATCCGCTTTCTCTTTGTTTCTACGGACCGCCCGGATTTGCTTCTCAAGGGGCTGGCCTTTCTTTTCCCACTGATTCCATTCCCGCGCGAGTTCGATGTAGCGCAAACGATTGAACGCCGACAGTTTCGTTTCCGATTGCAAGTAGGCGGTCTTTCCTTTGACGAGCATTCGCAATCCATTGAAGGTCGCCAGCGTTTCCCTGGTCTTTACGTCGCCGACGGCGATCGTCTTTTTACCCCGCCCTGGGCCGGTCACGAGCATATCCTCTATCAACAGGGCGTACGATCCTCCGCCGCTGTCGTATTCGCCTTGACGCTTCCCATCGGCACGCGCAAACCTCACCGGATTGGTTCGGCCCGTCGGCACGTACAAATTCTGCGGAGACGCCAGCATATAGCCTTGACCGGAGACAGCCGATTTCTCTTTCCACTTCACTGAACCGTCTTGCGCGTCGAGGGCGAAAAGATACGTCTCCTCATTTGGGAACAATCCGGCCCCAAAATACACGGTCCCACCGTCCACGGTGATCCCGCAGCGAATGGGCCAATATGAAATCACGCGCCCGTTGCCCGGCAGACGCCGGTCTTCCTGATAGGCGTTGAATTGCCACAGCAGTTCGCCGTCTTTCCCTCGCAGGCAGTAGAGTGAGCCATCATCTGAACCGGTGTAGACCTTGCCGTCCGCGAGTGTCGGGGCCAGGCGCACCGGCCCTTCCGTAAAGAACGACCAGCGTTCTTGGCCAGTCGCCGTGTCGAGGGCATAGACTTTATCGTCGGCGGACGAAGCGAAAAATGCGGTGTCTCCGGCGGCGGTGACATGAAAGGCACGGTCGTAAGTGACCGTGGCCCGCAGATTGTGATGGTTGTGCCAATAATCGTGCGGAGCCGGGGCGGGCCAAGCGGGATTGGGTGCGTGAGCCGATTGATAGCGCCAGCCTTCGTAAAGCGGCAGAGTCAATGATTCTGCTGTGATCCCGCTGCGGGTGTTATCATGAAGGTAAACCGGCCAATCCGCCCCGAAACCCATTCCACCAGCAGCCATAACGGCCAACAAAACGGCTCCAAACAACAATCGATTCGTTCTCATTTGACTCTCCCTGCTTCGTTCATTCTTGAAAAGGTTAATATCGTTAATATCATAGAACTTGATTCTCATTAAAACCAGTGAATCGACGGGAAATAGAAACGTGTAGAGGCAGGCCCCTGTGCCTGCCCAGGACCACCTCACCCCGACACTTTTTGTTGGACAGACTACTAGACTTCTATGCCCTATTTCTTTTATGATGGTTCATTGCGATTCAACAAACGTGGAGAAGAGAACAGCATGGGTATGACGGCGTTATCGGGAATCGATTACTTAATGATGATCCTCTATCTGGTTTTCACGATTGGATTGGGGATGTATCTGGGGAAGAACATCCGCACGGGGAAAGATTATTTCCTGGCGGGACGCAAATTGCCGTGGTGGGCAATCGGCATGTCGATGGTCGTCTCGGACATTGGCGCGATCGACATTGTGGGAATCGCAGGGGCCGCGTACCTCTACGGCATCGTGATGGGTAATTACGACTGGATCGGCTGCATCCCCGTCATGATTATCTGCGGCTTTGTTTTCATTCCCTATTTCTGGCGGTCCAAAGTCTACACCATTCCGGAGTTTCTGGGCAAACGCTTCAATTTGGGCGTCCGTACGATCTGCGCGCTGATCTGGGGCGTTTTCCTGGCCTGCAACCTGGGCATCATGCTCTACGCCACTGCGGTGATGATGAACACCATGCTGGGATTCGACCCCCAGGCATCGGTCACGATACTGGGTTGTGACATCAGTTACACGGCATTGATGATCGTCGTCTCGGCAGTCATGATTGGGTTGTACACGTTGGTCGGAGGGCTGACGGCGGTGGTTTACACCGACGTGCTGCAATGCGTGGTGATGATGCTCGGCTGCACATTTACGCTCTTCATCGGCCTCTATAAGTGTGGCGGTATCTCCGGCCTGACCGAAGCCGTATTCAGCCTGGGTGATCAGTATAAAGATCATTTCAAACTCGTGTTGCCGGTCGACACCGAAACGCCGCAACCCTGGCCGGGCATCCTGCTGGGCTTGGGCATGGTGCTGGCTCCGGCCTATTGGTTCGGCAACCAGGCGATCGTACAGCGCTGTTTGGGCGCGCGCTCCGAATTCGAGGCCAAAGCGGCATTCATGTGGGGCGCGTTGCTGAAAACCTTCATCCCCTTCATCATGGTCGTTCCGGGGATCATCGCGCTGGCTCACAACCCCAACGTCGTCGAGGCGGATAGCGCCCTGCCTGCCCTGATCCGCGACATTCTGCCCACCGGGATTCTGGGAATCTTCTTCGCCGCGTTTCTCGCTGCCTTGATGTCTAGCGTAGACTCGTGCCTCAATTCTGCGGCCACCCTCTGGACGAAAGATATCTACGAACGCTTTATCCATCCCGATGGGGACGAAAAGCATTACCTGATCGTGGGACGTATTCTGACAGTCGTGTTTGTCGTGTTCGGAACCTGGTTCGCGATCTGGGTTCCCGGCCGGTCAGCGAGCATATACAACATCATTCAGACCATGCTGGCCATCTTCCAAGGACCAAGCCTGGTATTGATTATAATGGGGGTATTGTGGTGGCGGACGACAGGCATTGCCGCGATCGTCGGCTTAATCGCGGGACTGCTCGTTTCCACGACGCTGCTGCTTACCCACGAATACGCCTCCACGCCTCTATTTCAAACCGAAGATCCGTTTCTATATATCGCAATGTGGTCCTTCATCGTATCGCTGGTGCTGACCATTGTTGTCAGTTTGCTGACCAAACCGGAACCGGACGAAAAACTGGTTGGATTCGTCTACCGCTACAAAGGAAGAAACAATCATGCAACCAATGGCTGATCTTATCGCTTCGTATCTTAGAGGACCGGGAGACGCACTGCGTGAAGCGGTCATGGCAATTCCATTATCAGTAGCAAAGGGAATTTTCATCGTCTATTTTATTTTGCTCATTCTCTGGGTGCTTTCAATGAAGAAATCGGAAGTGGAAGGGCCACTTCACGGCGTAAGGAAATCAATCAATTTGCGCCCTTACGCCGTTGCCGCTCTTCTCGGAGAGATTGTCATCTACGCGATCTTCTAATCGCCGCTCCGATCTATCTCGTCAGGATCCGATTCGAGTTGATCGAAGGAAAAGAATTTGGAGCTGGCGACGTAACGGTCTTTCTCCTTCTTGACGACGACAGTTTCGACCATGAACTTCTTGAACCGCTCGGCGAACCACCCCCAGCGGCCAAACGTCACCATAATCAACCGCAAGCCCACCAATTTCATTGACGTCATATACATGACCATCCTCCACGTATTTCAACTTTTTACCGCGTCGCCATTCATTAACTTTATTAAGAATAATTCAAGAATCAACATTGACACATATTTATGGCTTTATTATACTGGTAAAAACCCTCAAACATCATAATATTATGAAAATTGTCGATCGCCAGAATCCACGCAAATTATATCTCCAACTAGTTGAAATTATTCAAGATGCTATCGAGTCAGGCGAATTGGCCATCGGTATACAGCTCCCCACGGAGGATATGCTTTGCACTCAGCAAGGAGTGAGTAAATCAGTCATCCGCACGGCATTACAGGAACTTTCACGCCTGGGGTTGGTACGAAAAATTCCCGGCAAGGGAACTTTCGTGCAAAAGCCCTCTCAAACCCAGGGAGTCTGGCTGTATACCAAACTGACGGAAGACCTCCTCGATTTCGGCGTTTCCTGGAAAACCGAAGTCGCCCAGAAGATGCTCTCCGTCGCGCCGACGGATTTGGCTAAACTCTTTTCTCAGGAAAGCGGACACCAAGTTCTCAAGGTATCTCGAATTCGTTCCATCGAAGATACTCCTGCGGTTCTGGAAACGGCTTACGTCTCGAACGATCTTTGTCCCGGATTGCAGATCGAGGACCTACGCACCTGCTCGATACTCGATTTACTGAGCGCGAAATTCAAAATCCCGATTATTCGATGCGCGGATTCGGTCGAAGTGACTGTCCTGGAAAAACGTGAAGCAGAACTGTTGAAAAGAGAGGCAGGGAAAACCGCCTTGTTATTGGACCGGATTTTTTACACGACCAACAACCGGGTCGTCGCTTTTGTGCGGTTAATCAACGTTTCCGAACATCACCGGGTGACCTTCGAGTCGTTTCGAACCCCAGGAGAATAATCTGTTATCATTCAACTTCCATACCTGTATACCGGCTGCGTTGTATCGATTCCATTCTGGCTCATTCTAAAATATCAATGCTCAATCACTGGCAACTCGTTCTAATCGCCGTTTCTTTGGGGTGCGATGCGTTCAGCGTGGCGCTCGCGATCGGCTCGAACCAACCCCATCGTGGGCAGTCGTTTCGTTTAAGCTTCCACTTTGGGTTGTTTCAGGCGATGATGCCGGTGATTGGATGGTTTGCCGGGAAACCGTTCGTCGAGTGGGTGCAGAATTGGGATACCTGGCTCGCGTCGGGGATTTTAACCGCCGTGGCCCTGCACATGCTGCTTGAAGCGATGAGCACTGAACGTAAGAGTTATACGCAGGACCGTTCGCGAGGCTGGTATCTGGTGTCGTTCTCGCTGGCGACCAGCATCGACGCGCTCGCGGTCGGCTTAGTCTTCAGTGTGATGGATATCTCTCCCTGGTGGCCCAGTCTGGTAATTGGATTGACGGCGGGGGGCATGACGCTAACCGGCCTTCATCTGGGACGAAAACTACGCGCTTCGTTTGGACGAGTCGCCGAAGTCTTCGGGGGAATCCTGCTCTTGGTTATCGCCATAAAATTTCTCACCGTTTAATCCCTCATCAGTAACATTGATCGTTAAAAAAGTTAACAAGAATTCCTTAATGCGAAACGCAGCCTATCAAATTACAAATATCCTTACTATGTCCGTTTGTTTTCCGGTATAATAGGACATTCGGGTAAAAGTATTTCCATAGGAGGAACTATCATGAAACCTCGTTTTCTCTCTCTCGCATTGATTCTCATTAGCGTTTGTCTCGGTTTTCAAGATGTCGAGGCGCAGACCTGGGATATCGTCACGACTCTCGACGATTACGAAACCGATGGCTGGTACATTTTCCGCGCACCGCGTTTTGGAACAGCCGTCACCCAGAACGACGACGGTACGGTCACCATCACCCGGCTCGAAGCCGACTCGGATACCGTCTATCTGACTCACGACATGCAATGGATCGAGCCGGAAGATACGTCGGTTGTCGATGATTGGTATTTCACTTACGAGTTCAGCGTACGTGTGGACGAAATCGGCGGCCCGAACGGTGGGACCGACGACCACGGAGACCGCGCATCCATCTATCCCCTGAAAAACAACGAATTCAACGAAACCGACGGCCACTCCAATGGTCGAACCTGGCTCTGCAGCTTCAATAAAAATTCGATTGGAAGCCGCTATTTCCTCGAACCCAATCTTCCCAAGTCCAGTGTTGATTTCTCCGATTTTCACGTGATAACGTTCGTCTGTAAACTGGATTACGTGATGCTGGATGAGAAACTATTCGAGAGTTCTGCCGTCAACTATGGTGAAGGATACGAAGGCGACAATTGGCCGGAACGCGCCATCGGCGACCATAGCCCCTGGACTCTCTACATCGACCGCGATTTCGACAATCCCGTTCTTGTAGACATGCCTGGCAGCGGCTGGAACGGCTGGGGACCGGATGGTGGAGTCGACCAGGACGGTATTATTCAGATCGGCTTCCAGGGAACCACCAAAGGCCAGATCACCATCGATTTTTTCCGCACCGGCAACGGAATCATCCTCGATCCAAACGGCCCGGAAAAAGTCTCCATCCACGAGTGGTCCTTATTTTAACCGATATCGAAGATTTGACTTGAATGTAGGCCTGATTCCTTATATCAGAAACCACACAGAGAATATTCAGTTCAGTCTCCACCGGCTGAAGCGAACGTACATAGAGTCCGGTTTTTCAACTCAAGAAAAAAAGTAAACAAATAATCTGACTAAATTTCTTCAGCCATTTTAAGAACCTTATTTCGAGTGGTTTCGTCGAGATGAAAATTCAGTTCAGTCAATTGTGTGAGAATAGGTTTCAGTTCAGTCAGTAAACCGAGTTTTTTCGCCTTGAGTAAAATACCCAGAGTTCCTGAATAACGAAGGTTCAATAATTTTGCATATCTCCGTGCCAATCCATCATCAAGAATAACAAAAGAATCGGATTCTTCCGCAGCCAGTGTCAATACTTCTCGCTCTCCCCGTCCGAGATCGACCGCATAAGGCAAAAGTAATGGAGAATTTATTTTCTTGATTTCAATCCAAGGATGTGATGAAATTGAGGGAAGATGTATATCACGCTTTTTCCCCTCTTCTAATTCTTGCATGACTGCATCGGGAATAATTATTTCCCCATACAAGGTACGAAGGAGTTCCAATAAATCTGTTTGATATAAATACTGAATGGGAGAAGTATCAACAATGGGATCAGGTATTTTCTAAGTCATCTTTCAATTCTTGTTCCGTTAAATTGAAAGTAGCCACTCCATAATCGGCAAGTTTACTCAAAAAAACAGGACGGGGCACACCTGCCAGTTTAGCTGCCGCCCCCGATGACAACCGGCCCAGCTCGTACAGCTTGATTGATGCGGCCAGTTTTAATTCATTGCCGAAGTTTTCCGGGTCCATTTTTAATGCGATCAAGGTTTCATCCGGGAAAGACAACGTTATTTGATTCATTGGAATAACCTGAGTGAAGGGATGGTTTGCATCGTTAGATTTCTAACTCCCTATACGGGTAATTGATGGGTTGATTTCAATGGTAGTTGAAACGAATCGTTTTGTCGATATCGGATTGATTCGATCTACTGGTGTTTCCTGACAAACAATCTAACAATCATTGCCAGTGCCGGGTCCACCAGAACTTACCGTCGGGAGTATCGCCCAGGAAGGCGAGGGGATCGACGCGCCCCAGCGTAATCTGAATCGCCATCTTGCAGAGCATCTCCTCTTTCACCAGACGGACGATCCGTCCCTTCATGACGTATTTGCTGGATTTGACCTGAATGCGGGCCAGGTTCTTCTTATCGGAAATCACACAGAGAATATCTAGCCCAGTCTCCATTGGCTTAAGTGAACGTACGTAGAGTCCGGTTTTACTGATATTCAGGGTTGTGGTTTGCATGAAATATCCGGTTTCCTCGACCAGCAGGTAGCAGGGAAGGTGCATCTCAATCCGCTTCTCCCTCGGCTTTTGAGGCCGGGGCGACGGTTTGATGAGCAGCTGCGCGTCCTTCTTCGTCGTATTGAGGGTTTTATACGTGGTTTTTTTTTGCCAGAACATCGCCATGGTCAGTAAGACCTCTGAATGATCTTTCCTCCCAAAACCTCGTAGCCGGACCGCTTGTCGTTGATCGCCCGTGTCGCCAAGTCCATGACGACTTTCGATGCGGTTCCGCATAGCAGCGAACAGATAAACGCTCGGGCTAAATCTTTGTCAAATCTCTCAACGAATTGTTTTTGCTGTTGGAGATTTTTCAATCGCTGAAACCGCTCAAGCGATTTCCGTACGACGATTGGATTCTTTATCGTGTACCGTTCCGCCAGAATTTCCTGTGCCAACGCCATTTTGACGGATTCCTCTCCAAAGAGGGTATCCAGTTCTTGCCGGAGATTAGATTGGGTCATGATGCTTCCTCTTTCACGAATGATCGCTTAACGATATTATAGCACAACCTCATCATGCAGGGTGGTTGTTATATAGTATGTTCGTATTCAACACATCTCGACTTTATTAAAATCCTCATTTTTTTGGATTTTAATAAAAGTACGTATCCATAACAACCACATAAAAAGAAAAAGGACGCTGTCCAAGCGCCCTTTTTACTAGACCGGTACTGTTTTAGCGAATACTCTGATCCGCTTCAATCAGAACCTTTTCACATACTGTGTCACTACGATGATGTGAAACACGATACTAACAACTGAACCTTTCATTAATTACTTTCGACAGGAAAGCCCAAAACTTAACCGCGCCAAGTAAAAAAGAGGAAAAAACCCATGAATGACAACAGTGCTATTCAGCCTGAGTTGAAAGACATCGTCTCCTTGTGTAAACGCAGAGGTTTCGTCTTTCCCTCCAGCGAAATTTACGGCGGTTTCGCCGCGTCGTGGGATTACGGTCCCTTGGGAGTTGAGTTGAAAAACAACATCAAACGCCTTTGGTGGGATGACACCGTGACGGAGCGGGAAGACGTCGTCGGTATGGACGGCGCGGTGACGACTCATCCCCGCGTCTGGGAAGCGTCCGGCCATGTCGAAGGCTTTCATGATCCCATGGTCGATTGTAAAACCTGTGGTCAACGGTTTCGCGCCGACAAGCTGGATGAGGAACGCTGCCCGAATAAACCTAGCAAGACCGTGCGGGAATGCGGCGGCGAGTTGACCGAACCGCGCGACTTCAACCTGATGTTCAAACTCCATTGGGGACCGGTCGAAGATGCGAAAAATATCACCTACCTGCGCCCGGAAACCTGCCAGACCATCTTCCCCAATTTCAAAAACGTTCTGACCGTCACCCGGCAGCAGGTTCCCTTCGGCATCGCTCAAGTCGGGAAATCATTCCGAAACGAAATCACCACCAAGTCGTTCATCTTCCGCCAGCGCGAATTCGAGCAGATGGAATTAGAATATTTCGTTCATCCCAGCGAAGCGAAGAAGTGGTTCGAGTTCTGGCTGGAAAAGCGAAAAAAATGGTATCTCTCGATCGGCATCAAGGAAGAAAACATCCGGCTGCGGCAGCACGACGCCGACGAACTGGCGCACTACGCGGATGATTGCTACGACGTTGAATACAAGTTTCCAATGGGCTGGCAGGAACTGGAAGGTATCGCGAACCGCACCGATTTCGACCTCAAGCGTCACATGGAATATTCCAGGAAGGATCTGTCCTACCGTGACAACGCGACGAATGAGAAATACGTTCCTTTTGTGATCGAATCGTCGGCGGGAGTGGACCGTTCGTTCTTGACCGTGCTCTCCGACGCCTACGACATCGATCGAGCGCCCAACGACAAGGGCGAATTGGAGGAACGGTTGGTACTGCATTTCTCTCCCAACGTCGCTCCGGTGACCGTAGCGGTGTTCCCGTTAATGAAAAAGCCGGATTTAGTCGAACTGGCCCGCAAAGTCGAAAAAGACCTACGCGGCCCCTACCGCACCACCTACGACCAGACCGGCAACATCGGTAAACGCTACCGCCGCCAGGACGAAATCGGTACACCGCTCTGCATCACGATCGATTACGATTCCCTGGAAGATCAAACGGTCACCGTTCGCAACCGGGATTCGATGGAACAGGTGCGTGTCGGTATCGATCAAATTCACCAAGCCGTAGCCGATCAACTCAAATCAATGACGTGATTCTCCAACCGATGTACAATTCATGAAATTAAAACGCCTCTCCAAGTTACTGGAGAGGCGTTTTTAAAAAGTCGATTATCCAAGTGGAATAACGATATTATCGGAACTGGTGTTCCATGACAATCTTGACCGGGGAATAGCTGCTCTTGATTTGGATATGCCCGTCGCCTTGGCCGAGGGTTCCTTCCGCCAATTTATTAAACATCCCTTTCTTCTTTGTTTCGATTCCTTTGGGGGCATCGATTTCCCCAAAACTCGAAACGGCTTCGACCTTTCCTGAAAAATCGTTAGGCAGTTCGACCGTGATCTCCCCGAACGAATTTTGGTTGTGGAGAATCGCATTAGACGTAAGGCCTTTGATCCAGGTTTTTCCATAAGAGGTATTGAGGTCGAGTGGCCCGTTCCATCCGTCGATGTTAAGATTGCAGAATTGTATGTTAATCTTTCCCTTCCCGTCGTGTTGGGTGATTTCAAGATTCCCGTATTTATTAATAGCGATAAGATCGTCTTTCGTGCCGCTCAGATGAGTGTTTCCAAATGAAGTATTGCAATCGAGAATTCCGTGTACATCTTTAACAATCACATCCCCGAATGAATTTTTAATACCGATGGAAGTATTCACGGGAACTTCCACTCTGACGATATTCTTCATCGTCGTGGTCGTTTTTTTACGCCGTCTACCATCGTCTTTTTTGGAATTATTATCCATTTCAATCTGGATCGAGACGGTGTTTTTGGTTTGGGTTAATGAAATGTGCATGGAATCGAGTATTTCCTGGGCGATCTCTTCCGTATCCCCACCGGCGATTTGTTCGACGGATACATGAACTTTACCGGACTCCTTACCGGGAGTGATATGAATGCTGCTGAACGAGCAGTGGGCGGAAAGTTCCGCGCCTTCTTTGACCGCGAAGGTTTTCTCCGTTTTCTTGTTGAGAAGTTTCCCTTTGAATTTCTTTTTGATCTCTTCAAAACTTTGGAAGGAAATCATGGGACGGTTGGTATGGATTTTATGATCCAAATCCGCGAGACGCTTACTGAGCTTCTTCTCGGCGTCCTTCATCCTTTTCTCAACGTGCTTCATCCTTTCTTCAGCGTGCTTCATTGCCTGTTCGACACGCTTCTGAATGCTGTCAAACATCTCTTTACGATCGATTTCCTTAACGTTTTTAAAGCCTTCTTTGAGGTTACGTTCGACCTGTTCCATGAGCTGATCGAGATCGATCTCCTCAAGGTGCTTGACGCCCTCTTCAATGGCGTGCTGCGCGTTTTCCATCAGTTCGTCGAAATCGATCTCTTCGACTTTCTCCATTGCCTTTTCGATTTTCTCTTGAATCTCCTGGGCTAGTTTCTCATAGTCCAATTCCTCGTCGGCAAACGCGAACGAGCAACAGAAAATCAAAGCGAATGATAAGGCGGCGTTCATTATTCGGGTGATGGATAAATAGCGATTCATGATTGGTTCTCTCCTTAGATATTTGGAATTAAATAGCATTTTCGATGGTTTGATCCGGTGTCGAGAAAGCTAGGATGTCCAGTTCCGGGATGTCCCGATCGGACTCGACATAGTTGCAGAGCGCTTCGAGCAGCTGAACGTTCTGCGCCAGAGCGGCGGCCAGTCCCCGTTCGATCACCGGGTCTTTTTCGTTTTCCTGGTAGTAAGCCGCAAGGATTTCAGTACTATTTTTCAAACGGGTAACGGGCACATACCAAGGATTCGTACTTGTAAGAGCCGTTTCCTGATAGCGTTCGGCCAACTGCGTTTCCAGCCGGGTGATAAGGCCACCCTGCTGGTCAAGCAGTGACACGAAAGTTGGTTCTTCGTGGCTGAAAAACACGCCCCCAGACCACATTCCCGCACTAAAAATCACAAGAACGATCACTGTGGATGCGGCCCATTTAAGATAAGGACCAGCAGACCAGGCCGTTCCGCCACGTTCCATCCGTTCCAGGCAGCGTGAAGCGAGATCGGCAGGCATTTCAGGTTGCGGCAGGCTTTGCAGCAAGCGAAGATGATCCGCGATCGCCTCTACCTCAAGCCGAGCTTCTTCGCTTCGTTCGAGCCAGTTTTCCAACTCGTTCCGTTCCAAAGGCGAAAGAGAACCACGGTTGAATTCTTTGGCTTCAACGTAGCGAAGCAGTTTTTCCCGTTCGTTGTCTGAAAATGCCATCATCATTCACCTTGCCGATCAAGATTCAATCCGGCCAGTTTTTCCCGCAGTTCACGTTCCGCACGGAACGCCAGGGATTTGACCGTCCCTTCCGGTTTGTTCATGGCGATGGCGATCTCGCGGTACGGCATGTTCTCGAAGAACCGCATAATCAACACCGCACGTTTGTTTGGAGCGAGCGAGGCAAGAGCCTTATTGACTGCCTGTTCCGTTTGTTGTTTCTGAAATTCATCAACCGGTGAAGCGCTCGAACCGGAAACCGTGTCATCATGCTCGTGAGTCAACGGAACCAGACACCGCCGCACGGTCCGCCATCGAATCAGGGAGATCGCTTTGTTCCGGGCAATCGTGAACAGATAAGGCAGAATGTCCGCGTCGTGCCTCAGCGATTCCCGGCGGCGGCTAACCTCATAAAACGTTTCCTGAGTCAGGTCTTCCGCATCCTCGATCGAATTCAGCATCCGTTTCATAAAACGGTAAACCGGCGGCGAATACCGGGTCACCAGCCAAGCGAACGCCTGGCTATCCCCCAGGGCCACTTGGCGGATCCGTTCGCGTTCCTCATTGACTTCGATAGCGGGTGCTTGTGCGCAGCAAACTGTCGTCATCGGATAACGTTTCACCATTCGAGTTCACTAAAGAGTACGCGCTTTTCCCGGGAAAGTTTCAAAAATACGGAATTAATTTATGGAATACTATTCTGTTTTTCTTTATACTATCGAGTGAGACATTCTAAAAATTTGCGAGGGATTCCATGAACCGGAGAGAAGGTTTCACCCTTATCGAGTTATTGATCGTAGTCGCCATTATCGGAATTCTGGCGGCTATTGCCGTGCCGAATTTCCTGAACGCGCAGATACGGGCCAAGGTTGCGCACGTGCAAGGGGATTTCAAGTCGATCCAGACCGCAATGGAATCTTATTTCGTCGATAACAACACCTATCCCGTCGATTCGGATAACTCGTGGCCGCTCGGTCTGTGCATGCTGACGACGCCAGTTCCGTATATGTCCAGTCTCGCGCGGGAACCTTTTGTCAACAAAAGCCAAAGTTTCGTTTACAATGCGGGAGACTCCTCCTCCGCCCCGTATTACGAAATGGGAACCGACACGACGTGGGAGCGGCGGAGTCCGAATTCGGATAAACGCCAGGGAGGGACCTGGTCCATCACATCCACCGGGCCGGATTCGGCAGACAGCACGGGCGGTCAGCTGGATTGGCCGTGGGGAACCAATTGGTACGACTACAGTTCCAGCAACGGGTTGCATTCCACCGGCGATATTCTCTGGATGGGGGGACAATACAACCACGGCACATGGGTGCGTAACGGAATCCCGAACAAACGCTAAACCGCCCCTCTCTGCGAACGATTTCAAGGTTCCATATTTCCGAGAGACCAGTACTTTGATACGCCATGAATCCCAATCGCTGTGAGGGTACGAATCATCATGCTGATGAGTCCTTTCAAACGTTGTAAAATTTTGTAAAAATTTCTCTTGACGGCTGAAAAAGCGGTCTTAAAATATACGAATGCGATGGTTGCGTTTTGTTGGGTTTTGGGGGAGAGGTTAAATTCTCAAGCCCACCGTGTGCTGATATGGGGAAATTGGTTACGTTTCGGATCAGAAGTCGAATCGAAGATATTTATCCGGTCGAGCAGGAAATCCTCGATGAGGCCGATTATCTCGGCTTTAGCGAAGACTTGCGGTACTGTCTGCGTTTGGCGCTGGACGAAGCCTTGATCAACGCCATCATGCACGGCAACCGCAACCGGGAGAATAAAACGGTCTTCGTCGACGCCGCCTGTGACGGTGATCGAATATCCGTGAGCGTTCGAGATGAAGGAGAAGGATTCGACCGGTCCCTACTTCCTGATCCCACCAAACCTCCATACCTGACAGAGACGTGTGGGCGCGGTGTTTTTCTCATCAAACAGTTCACTCACGAAGTCCGGTTTAACGAAAAAGGCAATGAAATCACTTTCATCCTCAATCGAAACCAGCCGATAACCGTCATGCAATCAACATAACGCTAGTTCTCTGACCAACAAATAATGTC
>CAZSIZ010000078.1:0-21336 GCA_964606645.1 uncultured bacterium | reverse complement strand
AGGCGCGGCCTCGAACGCCGATCCCACCGCACGCTACGTCGCCCGAAGCCCCGGTCCGGACCGCTGGTATATCCATTCCCCCCAACGCTTGTTGTCGTGGATGGCGTACGACACCTCCAACGGCTTGAACAGCGTCGGCGATATCATGACCTGTGACAAGGGAATCCTCGGCCAAGGTTTCACCGGGCAGGAAGGAAGCACGAACGATATTTAACGAAGATTTATGAGATAAACATAATTCACATTTATTTTTTGTTGAAATCAACTTATAAATTACTAAAAAAGGAAAGAAAAATGCCAAGCATATACGACAAATCCACAAGGGAACTTGTTGAAGAATTTATTAAAAAATTCACTCCTCCTTCTGAAGAAGGCTTAGGTCTTGCAAAGCGTAAACCTCTATCTGAAGGGGGGCATTTTTCACGAAAGGAAATAGTCCTTTGGTTTGAAAAGAATTATCCCAAAATAAAAAAAACTACAATAAATGCCCATTTGACAGTGAAGTCCATAAATGCTCCGAGTAGAATTCATCACAGATTACGTCCTAATGGCGCGGATGATTTGTTTTTTCAGATCGATAAAAAAAATTTTCGTCTTTATATTAAAGAAAAAGATCCAGAACCAATATATCCGAGTAATACGGATGATGGACCAGAGGATAATGATTCGGATATTGAGGAGGAGAAAAATAATCAAGTATTTGCATACGAAAATGATCTCAAGAATTTCCTGTCGAAAAATCTAGATGTTATTGAAGATGGACTAAAATTATATGAAGATGAAGATATTACTGGAATTGAATTTCCTGTTGGTGGGAGATTCATCGACATTCTTGCTGTAGATGAAAATGACAGCCTCGCAGTGATTGAGTTAAAAGTCTCCAAAGGGTATGACAGAGTCATTGGTCAGTTATTGAGATACATGGCATGGATTGAGAAGAATCTTGCTTTACCAAGGCAAGCAGTAAGAGGAATGATTATAGCAAATCATATTTCAGAAGATTTGAAATTGGCAACTTCAAGAATAAACGATGTTTCATTATATGAATACGAATTGTCTCTTAAGTTGAGAAAAGTCGTTGTTTCATGAAGACAATGTAATTGTTCAAGTCGAACAATTGAAATAAATACACCGAGACATCAGCCAAGGAGCATCGCCAGCACTTGAGTACAGATCGTGATAAGCACGATAGCGATGGTGTAGATGGAGGCATAAGCGACGGTCGGCGTTTCGGAATCGATGCGGGACGTGACAACGCCTAACGCTGGAGTGCTGGTCATGGCCCCGCAAATCACTCCCATTGCAGCAAGGTTGCCTAAGCGAAAGAGATAGCAAATCAATAAATACGCCACCAGCATGGGAACAATCGTAACCACTGCTCCAACGAACAGCAATATGAGACCCGAATCCCGGAACACCTCCAAAAACTGACTGCCGGCACCGGTTCCCGCAACGGCCAGGAAAAACAGAAGCCCGATTTCGCGGGTGAAATATTTGGCCGCATAAGGAACACGGGTGCTGATGGGGCCGATGTGTCCGAAATGGCCGAGCGTCAAAGCGACGAGTAAGGGACCACCCGCCATCCCCAAACGGAATTTGAATCCACCTGGGAACTGGAAATAATACGAACCTAAAATCGCACCCACCACCATGCCGATCGCGAGTGGCAGCAGGTTGGTTTCGTGAATGCGGCGTTCCTGTTGGCCGAAAAGAGAGACGAATCGGTCGCAGTCCTCCCGATCCCCGACAATGCGGATATGATCCCCGATTTCCAGCCGGGTTGAGCCGGTCGGAACAAGGGTGATCTGTTCACGGCTCAACCGGGTTAGAATGACACCGAAAAGCTCACGAATTTCTAATTCTTTGAGTGGTTTTTGTGTGATTTGACGGGACGAAATGAAGACATCCCGGGATACGATATCTTTCGGAATGTCCATATCGGCGTTTGTTTCCTCGCCGATCAGGTGTTCGAGTTTCTTCAATTCCAAAACAGTCCCGGTGGCGCGAACGATATCGTTCAGTTGGAGACGCGTGTCTCCGTGGATCATGGTCACCCGGTCATTGCGCATGACCCGCGTGATGTTCGCCTGAGTCATACTGTGGACGTTAATGTCGATAAGCGGTTTACCGGTGCAATTTGGATTGGTGACAATAAACTGTTTGACGGTGATTTTCGACGATTTCGTTTGAGGATCGTTCTTTTCCTGAGAAATTTCTTCCTTCGTTTGGTGTTTATTGGCGATCAGTTGAACGAAAATCACCACACCGATGACGCCGAAGGGATAGGCGATTCCATAGCCGATGAAGATAACCGGATCGTTTAAGATGTCCGAGGCGGCAGCCAATCCTGGTGTCGAAGTCAGCGCCCCGGAAAAGATTCCCACACTCAACGCGGCGGGAAGGTCGAAAAGAACGGCACAAATCCAAACCACCGACGCGGCGGAAAGCAGGGAAGCGAGTGCAATAAATAAATAGGTGATTCCGTTGTACCGGATCGAACGGAAAAAACTTGGTCCGGTCTGTAATCCCAGTGAATAGACAAAGAGAATAATTCCCAATGTTTTGAATTCGTTTGGCAGTTGGATGCCGAAATGACCAAAGAAGATACCGATGAAGATAACGCCGGACGATCCCAGAGAGAATCCTTTGATATGAATTTGCCCCAATGCGATCCCCAGACCGATGATGAGAAAGAGCGATATGATTGGATTGACGTTAAAATAATCGATTATCATTATTTTATAAACCGGTTTTTGCAAACAAATAGTTTAGATATCATCAATTGATTTATAAAAAATTATACCTCCTCATCTCAAATATCTAGTGTCGTTACCGGTATTCTTTGTGATGAATTTCTTCTAAGAATTAAAAAAATTAATCCCTTCTATCCGCCTCTCTATTTATTCCGGCAACCCTATGGCAGAATAGTCTTCATTATCGATACAAGATGGGGAGTAATTCGATCATGAAGACGTATTCCGCCTGTTTAACGCTGATTCTATCGTTTCTATTGCTTTCACACGCTTCCGCTTCCGACACCGGAGACGAACTGAACCGGTTATATCTGGATGTCGTCGAAGATGCCGTCGATGTTTTCGAGCCGCAATGGGTAGACGATTCACAGCGTGTCCCAAACAGCGGTTTCTTCGATTTCCGAAAATACCCCAACTGGCGTGACGAACCATACGCGACAATTATCGTTGTTCCCGGCAATGGGATGGTGGCGTTTTGCTACGGTGTGCTTTTGACGGAGACCGACAAGCAAACCTTCACGGCGAAACAAGTTCCGCGAGAGCGGCTTCTCGAACATGCCGTCCAATCGATTCGCTGGTGCTGCCTGACCAGCACGTACGTCGAAAATCCTTACGACTACCTCCCCAACACCCGCCCCGAATTTCTGGTAGGGAAGAATTGGCGGCGTGTATTCTCCTACCGTGCCGACGAGGTGGGCTGGCTGACGATGGCCGCCGCGGTCCTCTGGGACGAACTGGACGATGAGACTCGCGGACTGGTCGAATCCGTCATGATCGGTGGCGCCCCGAAAGAGCGTATCGTACAAACGTGGAAGCCCAACCAGGCGGGCAACCACGATCAAGTTAAGCAAGACCTTTCCAGCACGGTCGGGGCTGCCTATCTCTTTCCCAAGCGTGATGACCGAAATCTCTATCTCGACATTATCCGTGGCAACGCGATCGATATGGTCTCCACAATTCATGACTTTGGCAATCCAGTGAAAGCCGATGGGAAGCCGATCCGTGAGTGGGCGCAGGGTTGGAACCTCTACCCCGATTATTCAAGCGACCATCACGGCTGGTGCAATCTCTGGTACGGCGGCGATATGATCTTTGAGGGCCGAATGTACGTGGAGATTCTGAGCGCGATGACTGGCAAGCCGGTTCCCGAAACGTTTACCTATCCCGGAAACGGCTGCGACGGTGTTCTCGAATGGCTCAAGGTTCTGAGCCTGCCCAGCGGCGAATCCGCGTCCATACACGGCAATGAATACGACGCCTATTACGGCCTGGCCCTGCTCGCTTACGCTTACGGTGCGGTGCTGAACGACGATCCCGTTGCCGCGTCGCTGGAATGGCAGGCCGCCCAACTGCTGAAACGTCACAGTAAGGCCATCCGGCAATACGATTACCACCGAAACTCGTGGGCCAAGGCGGCGACGGTCTATTTACTTCGCAAGTACCGGGGGGCGGGCGTAAAACCGTTATCGACAGACGAAGCGTGGAGGCGTTTGGAGGGAACCCGGCACTACCGTTGGCAGCGAAACTTGATTCACCGCTCCCCCGGTCGCTGGGCGTCCTTTTCCTGGGGAACGATCGCGTCCACCGGCCTTTCATCGCTTCGGCGCGGAAGTGGTTTATGTGGTTTCGCTGTCCCTTCCGGTTCGTCGGGTTTCGGTGAGCTTCCATTCATTTACTGCCACCCCAAGTCGCTCATCGGCGATTTCGAGGTCGAGCCGTTGGATAAAAACGTCAAACGAATCACCCCCGAAGCGAACTATCTTTGTACAAGAACGGATCAAGGATTTCACACGGCGGGAATCGTCGCGGACAATTGTCTCCGCAGTTTTTACGCCTTCTTTTCGGTGGGGGATGCGTCTTGTGTTCTCTTTACCCGCGTCACCGCCGAACGCGAACTGTCGCTCGGCTGGACCGGACTCCCGGTCTACTTTTTCGTTCGTGATGGCGTCACCCCATCGAGGCGCTTGGTCACAGCGCGTGGAGAGCGCCTACTGGGTGAGGCAGCCGATCTGAAATCATCCTGGTGGTGTGTCGATGACCGCCTGGGCTTGGTAAATCAGGGAGGCAGCGGTGAGTTGCGAGTCCAGCGATCCATTGGAAACAACTGGGCGCGTCTGGAATCATACCGCGACCAATGCGATGGCGTATTCTTCTCCCCCATCGAAAAACGCCGCTTCAAAGCAGGAGAAAAAGCCGCCGATTTCTCGACTCTGATCTATCCAAATACGACCTCCAAACAATTAGCAAAAGTTCAAGCCGGAATGAATAAATCGTCACTCGAACTGCCTCCCGGATGGGTGGGAACCTACACACCGGACACGGGAGATAGCCAAGAACGTCTGCTAGCCGTCGCCAATTTCGATAGCACAAACCGCTCCGCCGCCATAACCTTGACATCGGATAAGGGAGCGCCGATTTTTTCCATCCCAGCCATCGTTCGCGGAAAAGAGAGTCAGTTTATGATAACACTCGATCCGCTGGAAACGTTCGGTGAAATCCCCCCATTCACAATCGAGACCAAAGGGAAAAAAGCAGTCCAAGTCGATAAAATCTCTGCTTCCCAATATCGGATTACCCCTCTAGCCGATGGAAAGACGAAATTGATTCTCCGCGATGAGGCTAGTGGGAAAAAATTCATGGTTCGCGAAGAGAATGGTAAGCGGATAAAAGAGCGGGTATTCAACCGAGACGCTACTAAAAAAGGTGTTGCAATGGCAATCGGCCAGCCGATTCTTCTCGAAATCGAAACACCGGACGCCCCGGATCGAGTAGGCCCAGCGGTCGAAATCGCCAATGTAACCGTTCGTGAAGACGGCCGCGCGTCCGTCGAGGTCATGGCGAACGATACAAGCGGTATTTCCAGTGTCGAACTGTTCGCCGGAGAAAAATCACTCGGTGTTAAAACCCGTCCTCCCTATCGGTGGAATCACCGCCCAGCAAAAGGATATCGAACGTATTACGCCGTCGCGACAGACCGCTTCGACAATACAAACACCTCATTCAAACACACCGTGAATGTGGATCGCCCGTGATGACGTTGTAAACGTATGACGTATGTAATAACAAAAAGGAAAATATTATGAACATTGCGAAGAGGATTGTCTATTTCGGTTCTGTGTTTGTGTTAACCGCAAGTATCAGCGCGTGGGGCGAGGATGAAACCGCCATCAAGCAGTCGTTATTCGAGAAGGTGTTTGATGATGCGGTGCGCCTCGATTCGGATCAGGTAAAAACCGTCGTTTCCAGTCCACCGGGAAAACGTCATTACATAGACCGCGACGGCGACGGTCGTCCCGAGGAAGTGTGGTTCATCGATACGGCCCTTCGCCATCCCGAACGTTACCGCCCCTTGCTGGTCCGCGCCATCGACGAAGACGGCGATCTGCAAGCCGGCCACGAACCCGACCTCGACAGCGATCTCTACGTCGCCGACTGGGGCGCGGACGGGATCGTCGATGCGGTGCTCGATTACACCGACGCCGATGGAGACAACGATCTCGACGAGATGGGCGCGTTCTTTTACGGCGGGACACACGGCTATTTCGACGAGCCGGTGATTCGCGTCTGGTGGTCGCGTGACGTGGGTGATGACAATCTCCTCTGGCACGATGTGGGTTACACCTACGATCAAACCCTCTGTCAATACCGCACCCATTTCGGCGGCGATGAAGAACTGATCGCATTCAGTCTCCCCCTGTCCGGTTCCGAGTGGATTCCGTTTTTCGAGAATCCGTTTTTGTTTTACGATCACGACGGCGACGGCGTGACCGAAGAGGTATTACGTATGTCGGGTATTGCCCGTGAGGTCGAATGTATCCGCCATAGTTTCGACGCCGACAACGACGCCACGATGGAAAACCCCAGGGATTTCGATGTCTCATTAACCTCCTGGATGAAAGGGGCGAACTGGACTTCCGAAGGACGGGGAAGGGGCCGATCCCAAGTCACCTTCGATGGCTGGGGCATGGATTCCGCCGTGATTCGCGGTTTCCCCACCACCCCGTTCCTGGCTTTCCGCGCCGCCCCCCGCTTCGCCGCGCAAGTGGTTCCCGAACGCATGATGTTGACCTGGGATGAAATCGACTGGAACGTCGATGGCCAAAACCACGCCGACGAAAACGAGCGCTGGGAAGGGATCATCGCGAACGGCAACGATCGTTTCCCTCAAGTCGGCGGCCCCAGCGCGGGACCGGTCAATAAACGCTACGAAATCGTGATGAAACCCACAGCCCCCGCCCGCCTCTACTATCATCCCACCGATCACCGCCTCCACCTCCATTCCACCGATTCCGCCTGGCTTGAGGCAGACACCGATCTCGACCGAAAAGCCGATGTTCGCTACGACATGCGAGACACGAATAGAGACGGCATCATCGACCGATGGGAACTCGATACAGATCTGGACGGAACGCCGGATGACGTTTGGAATGCGGGAGCCGTTGAAATCAAAACCGTCGGCTGGAACTGGGCGGAAATCCACACAGCCATCACGACTGAGCGTATACAGGTTTTACTGAATACTTTGGCGCTTCATCAACGCTTGTATGAAGCCTGCCGCTTGCATCGCTCCAAAATTTCACGAGTCGTGCTGGGAATCTACGACGATACCCGTTCGCCTGCCATAGTTCCAGCAACTCCGATTCCTGTACCCCGACTTTTTATCGAAAAACTGAAATGGAGCGATGAACGCCTTCTCTACGATTTAACGGTTTGGAACGACCGCTGGATCGCCGAGTTAAAACCGATCACGAAAGACCGGCCATTCTGGAAAGCGTTCAACACCGCCCGTTCATTAGGCGATTTGACCACGATGACGAAATTGCTGGAAAACGAAATACCGAGCCGAAAAGCGTTATGGATTCCCAATGATAAGTCGCTCCAGTTGTATCGGTCGAATAACCCGTATCAGCCCCAACCGCCGCGCGCTGCCTGGGCCGAAGACTGGGTTCCGCCCAACATCGGCTGGGAATCGGACCGTGTCGCCTACCGCATGTATTGGGGACAATTCGATTTCTTCGGTAAAAAGAAAAACGGTTTGATCTATCCAGACATAGCAGGAAAAAGTTATCACGATGAAAACGAATGGGGCATCGATGCCCTGCTGGTTGGCAAATCCCCAGGATGCGGCGGCGTAACGCTTTATGCGGAAAACAATGTCTACCCCATCTGGAATCCAGAGGGCAAAGGCGACATCGTCTTCGAGAAAAAGTTACATGAATTGAAAAATGATGAAGTAACCATAGAGGTCTTAGCGAGTAAAATTGTTCCGGGTAATAACCCTTATACGGTGCGTCTCCGCTGCACGGCGTTTTCTGGGCGCATGGAGACGAAAGTCGAAGTTCGGGTCGATACCAAACGTCCACTGAAAGACGTCGTTTTTCTCGGTATCGGTTTAACCAGCCTGCCGCAGGAATCGCTTTTATTGAACACGGATGTCGGCGTTTTTGGATCGTGGGGTGTGCAGACCCCGGTGATCGGTCCGATCGGTATGGGGATCGTCTTTCCACCCGAACGCTTCGTGCGAACGGTCAACGATCCGCATGGGAATCACGAGAATCAATTGGTGTTAAGGATCGAACCCGGTGTTCCATTGGTCTATTACATCCGCTGCGATTGGCTGCGGGGCCGCCGATTCGACCGCAGCCCCTCCGCGAACGACTGGCTGAACGTCTTAACCGAACTCGCCGCCGAGGTGCGTAAATCATGAATCGTATGATTACAACATTAATACTAATCAGCGTCGGTTTATTCGAATCGGTTTCACTTTCTAATGCTGCATGGAAGGGAGTCGATTGGAACGAGTGGGTTAAAATCACTCAGGCATCTCCCCCTGTGATTCAAACCCCGCAGTCCGGGCGTTCCGATCTCGCTCCGCTTCTCGTCTCGGATGACGGCGAGCCGATCGACTCGATCCAGGCCTGGGAAACGAAACGCGATCGTATTCTCCAAACCTTAAAAACGATGATCGGTGAACCCAGCGATTTATCCGTATTACCTCCCAAATCCGAAATACGACAGACGGAAGATATGGGAAACTATACTCGCAGCACGATACGAATCCGTTCGGAAAAAGACGATTGGATCCCCGCGTATCTTCTCAAACCCGATCCCCCCAATAGCCGCCCCATGCCCGTCATGATCGTGCTGCACCAGACGGTCGGCCAGGGCAAAGACGAACCGTGCGGCATCGAGGGCAATCCCGAACTCGCTTTTGCGGCTGAATTGGCCGAACGGGGTTGGATTTGTATCGTCCCCGACGCCATCGGTTTCGGCGAACGCACCCCGCCGGGAGCCGAACCCTACCACAACGCGCTCGATTTCTTCCGCAAACATCCCCAATGGTCATTCTTCGGAAAGATGGTCTGGGACGTGCAGCGCATCATAGACTATCTCGAAACCCTGCCTGAAGTCGATCCCGCCCGGATCGGCTCGATCGGCCACTCACACGGCGCGTACGGAACCATCATGGCCACCGTTTTCGAGCCGAGAATCTCAGCGGCCGTGGCGAGTTGCGGATTCACGACCCTCCGCGCCGACCCACACCCCAACCGCTGGAGCCACTTAACCTGCCTCATACCGTCTGTAGGTTACTATATGGATAATATCAATCAAGCGCCCTTCGACTGGCATGAAATCACCGCCTGCATCGCCCCAAGACCGTATTTAAACTGGGCCACTTTAGATGACCGCATCTTCCCGAACACCGGTAATCTCAAAACGATTTTCAGCGACATCCGAAATATTTATGCCATGTACGGAGCGGCAGATCGCCTGGACGCCCGCTTGGAGTCGGGAAAACATTCGTTTCCGCGCCCCGTTCGAGAGAGTGCCTATCATTTCCTCGAAAAAAATATTCCCCCCCGCATTCAATTGAAAAATGTTCGTAATAAAATCCCCACATCACCCGAACGATGGGAACCGATTCGAGATGAAATCAAAAATCTAATCCTGCGGGATATCGGTCCGGTCGATCCACCCGATATCCCGCCCGTCTATCAAACCATCGAAACCGAAAAAAAAGACGGCTATATCGAACGGAAAATACGCTATCACGTCGAAGAGGGAGAAACCGTCAATGCCTATCTACTGATTCCGAACGACAAACGTCATAAACATCCAGCCGTTATCGTGTTCCATCAGACGACGGAACTCGGTAAAGAGGAACCAGCAGGACACGCAGGACGCCCCAGCATCCAATTCGGCCCCGAACTGGTTCGCCGCGGTTATGTCGTGCTTTGCCCCGACTCGATCTGCGCGGGAGAACGCATCACCGATTCGGGACCTTACGACACCCGCGATTTCTACCGCACCCATCCCAGCCAATCCGCCATGGGAAAGATGATCGCCGACGGACGCCGTGCCATCGATATTCTGGAAACCGTCCCGGAAGCCGACCCCAATCGAATCGCCGCAATCGGCCATTCCCTGGGAGCCGAGGAGAGCCTTTTCGTGTCCGCATTCGACACCCGCATCAAAGCCGCCGCAGCCAGTTGCGGTTACGCTCCGATCCGGGTGGATAAAAATCCCGGTCGCTGGGCGAGGGATCATTGGTTTTCGTATATCCCTCGTCTCCGCGTAGATTTCCGCGTCGAACGTCTGCCTTCCTGGGATTTCGACGATGTGATCCGCCTGATCGCCCCCAGAGGTTACACCAATTATCAAACGACGGATGACGAAATTTTCCCCGAAGCGGACGCAGCACACGAATTCACGCTAGCCACCAAACTCCTTTGGAAACTGTATGACGCTGAGTCGAATCTAAACAGCATTTTAGAACCCGGCCCCCACGATATCACGCCAAAGGCGAAAGAAGCAATTTACGATTGGATAGACCGTACCCTGAACGATCCCCCGGCTTCTAAACTCTGGTGGGAACGGGAAACCGCCATGCAGCCTGGTGGCAAACTCGTCCTGACAGATAAACCTTGGTGGCCGAAAGCGAAAAAATTATCCGCAGGTGAATCGTTTCACGTTCGTTCTTCCGAGCCAGACGCTGGACTGATGCTGATCCGATGCGAAAACCGCGTCCGTGGCAAAGGAACCATGGTCGTTTGGATTCTCGACGATGACGGGGATATGGACGAAAACGCTCCCAAGGCCGACCTCGACAGCGATTGCTACATAGCCGATTACGGCGTTGATGGAATCGCGGACCGCATGGTCGATTACATCGATTCAGACAGCGACAATGTTCCGGACGAGATGGATATACGATATTTCGTGAATGGGGAACTTCGCAACGTTTGGATCGGCAACGATCTGGACGGCGACGGCGAAATGTGGGATACCGCCGATTACGAATATACCGGTGATTTCTTCAAAAGCGATCCGTACGGAAACGGCGAAATCTACATGAACAAGTACGATCCGGGCCAAAACCGTTGGCTCCCGATTTCCGAGTGTCCGTTCGCGTTTTACGATACGGACGGTGACGGCGAGTCTGAGATTGCGTTGCGCTTCAGTGCTGTTCCTCTCGCGTTTTCCGCCGATGACAATCCGGATTACGCCAACAACCGCAACCGTTATCAAGGCGCGTTCGATTCGTCGATGGCTCGGATGGGCGTCGTCAACGTGCGCTACAGTTTCGATGTAGACGGTCTGAGCCGTCCAGGTGAACCCCTGCATTACGAAATGGGTTTCACATCGATTGGCGAACGGGTTTATGACTTCGATGGAATGTATCGCCGTCAATCCCTGCGCCGCGAACCGAAAATCACGGTCTGTGTGCCGCACGATCTCGCCTGCGAGGTCGCGGAAAACTACACAGCGAGTGAAACTGGATTTACCTGGCGTGAATTTCCCGACTCGTCGATCCGCATCGGCCATCCCTCCCGCCCGGATTACGACCGCCGCTGGGAAGGTGTTTTCTGGACGTGGCAGCGCCGGATTCTGCACAACACCGGCGGCCCCGTGCAGGAATGGAACGTCCGCCGCGAATACGGCCCCAACGAAACCACCCGTCGCGAAATCTACTACAGCCCATTCGACCGCCGGCTGCATCTCAAGGGCGCGTCGGAGGGCTGGATTCAAATCGGGTGTATCGCCTCAAAAGAAGCCTTCGGTGAAATCCGCACCTTCGACACTGATTCGGACGGCTATTTCGACCGCTGGGAATATTTCGATGCCGGTAAGACCGAGCCGTACCGAACCGCAATGGCCGATGGGGTAACGAACCGGGATTTCGGTTCCAACTGGAAAACCGCTTTTGATTTCTACAACCAAACCGTCCTGCCCGAAGCCATCAAGCAAAACGAAACCCTGATTGCAACGATTGAAAACCTGGATAAATCGTACATCCCCCCGCTTCCCCCCGATTTCGTAAAAGCCTTAACCATGACGATCAGCCCGGACGAAAAACGCTTCATCCTCGATCAGATCCGCGAGTTTCGCTACCAACGCTTCCGTCAGATCGTGCGAGTGAAAGCCGAATCGATCTTGAACCCGAAATCGCAAATCGATCCAAGGCAAGACCCCGCGTTCATGAAGCGCTCAACATTCGCCTGGTCCGTCCTCAGCGAACTCTCGCATATCGACCGTAACTACGAATGTGGAAATTACGTTCGAGTGGCCGAACGAATCCAGATATTGGCTGGCGATATGAGCCAATGGCCACCGAAGGCGGGAGCGGATAAAAAGAAATGATGGATCGATAAAAGGAAATGTCGACGTGTAGGGGCAGGTCTTGTGCCTGCCCATGTTCAATCCAACCTATTATTCTAAGAGTGACAATCAACTAAAAATCAAAATATTCGTATGGATAAGCGGATTTGACGGTGTCCCGCACTTTCAGCATGGCGTCCGCTTCCTCGTCGTTCAGGAACTGTTCCTGGTTCGGATTCCAGATCATCTTCCGCCCAAGCAGCATGGTGATCTGGCTCAGGTGGCAGAGCGAGACGGTGCGGTGAGCGGTTTCGATGGGGCAGATCGTCTCTTTGCGCGACCGGATACATTCCAGAAGGTTCTGTTGCAAGTTAGGTGCTTTATAGAGATGGACGTCGTTCTTGGCGATTTTGATATCCAGCAATGTTTTGGGATCGGCATCTACGCCGCTGCGATTGACGTGTACCCATCCTTTCGTTCCGATGAACTTGACTCCCTGCTTACATTTCAGATTGTCCGTATACCGCATCGTGACACCGTTGGCGTATTTCATTTCGATATCCCAGGCGGTGGCCGTATCGGCGATCCCCGCTTTGGGGAAGACGCCGGTTCCCTCGATGGATAACGGGCCGGTGTGATCGGTATCGTTGCCCCACTGCGCGATGTCGAGGTGATGGACGCCCCAACCGGATACGAAGCCGATCGTGTAGTCGGAGATAAAATACCAGGTTGGCGTCGTGGTCCGGTTCTCTGTATACGGTTTTTTCTGCGCAGCACCGAGCCACTTGGAGTAGTCGATACCATCCGGAACCGGTGCGGGGGATTGATCTCCCAGAACTCCGCTGGCGGGCGATCCGACTTCCATGGTTTTCAATTCTCCGATGTATTGATTGCGCACCAGTTCGCAAATAAAACGAAACTTGTTATCGGTGCGCTGCTGGGTTCCATGCTGGAAGATTCGTTTGTATTTTTTACACGCATTACTCAAGTACCGGCCTTCGGCGAGCGTATAACTCAGGGGTTTTTCGATAAACATATCTTTGCCCGCTTTGGCCGCCGCTATTCCGATGGGGACATGCCAGTGGTCCGGCGTCGCGATCGAGACAGCGTCGAGGTCTTCGCGGGCGAGCAGTTCTTCGAAATCCTTATAGGCGGTACAGCCTTTGTAGGCCCCTTTGGCAAGTTCTTCCCCGTATCGTTCTTCGACCAATTTTTTAGCGGCGTTTCGTGTTTTCCGCTTCACGTCGCAGACGGCGATAACACGGGCGGCGGATTCGCGCATAAAGGCTGTCATCACGCCCGTACCCCGTCCCCCGACGCCGATACACCCCAGGGTGATTCGGTCGTTGGCTCCCCAGGCGTTAGCCGATAGGATAAGGGGTGCGCTTGCGAACAAGGCAGAGGCTTTTACGAATTCGCGGCGGTTGAGGGATGCTTTTTTCAGTGTCATCGGAAAAACTCCTTTAGTAGTAAATAATCGATTGTTCTCTGATCTGCATTCTCCCGGAAAAAGGGAAAACGATTAATTGTTTTTCTTGTTCCGTTCGACATAAGCGCCGATTGCCAATAGGCCACTGCCGATCATTGATAAAATAAAAAATGCGTAGAACAATGAATCCCACCCGTAACGCGTGGTGATATAAGCGACCATCGCTGGAGAGCAGAAGCCGCCGATCGAACCGACGCCATTGATAAATCCTGCCGAGATGGCGACGCCTTCGCCGGACGATTTCCCTTTCTTGGAACCGTAATCCATCGCGCCCGCGCCCGTCATCAAGGTATCGGGTCCGAAGGTAAATATTCCGATCAGTCCGATTCCGATAGCGTTCCCCCAATGTCCAAACTGGGCCAAAGTAGGATGAAGCCAGCACATCCACGCCAGCACGAAGAGCATAATTGACCCAACAGGCATCCGTTTTGAGTGGAACACTTTATCGGACAGGTAACCGGCTAGAACCGCGCCTGTAAATCCGAATAGCTCGTAGACCGACGAGGTATATCCCGCATCGGCTTCGTCGTAACCAAGACTCCGGATCATGTACATCGGAAGCCAGAAGAGAAAGGAATAGCGTGTCAGTTTAAGGAAAAAGTACATGAAGGCGATCAGCCAGACTCCCGGATGAGAGAGCACTTCCAGCACCGTTTCCATCGTTCTCGACGATCTCGACTCTTGGATTGTTTCGTCTTCTGGATCGTCTTCGATAATATCGGGGAGCCTGGCGTCTCTTGGAGTATTTCGGGTAAAAATGGCGTAACTCAATGCGATAATAGCCAAGGCGAAGGGAGGGATGAAGAATGCGCGCCGCCAATTATCCGTATCGAAATACGTGAATGCGACAAACGTCGCAAAGTTGGTGGCGACAAACCCGCCCAGCACGTAATTGGTTCCCCACCACGCCATTACGATTCCCCGCTCGGTCTTCCTGAACCAGGGAGTCATATTCTTAACGAGTCCGGACCAGCCGGTCGATTGGCCGACGCCGTTGATGCAGCTGAAAATCATAAATAAGGTAAAGGACGAACTCAGGCCGAACGCGAAATTCGCCCCGATCGAGATGAACATACCCGAAGTGACAACAATGCGGGGACCGAAACGGTCTGAAAGAAATCCACAACAAAACTGACCGATGGCATAGAGAACCAAGTAACCTGTTACCAGAACGGCCAGATCGTCGATGGAATAATTCAATTCTTCGGCGATGCTGTCGAGTGAGATGCCTAAATTTTTACGGCAAAGGTAAAATCCCCCGTATCCAAACCATGTCAGGGCAAAAATACGTATGCGCCAATTCCATTGTTCGTCAGTCAAATTGTGAACCATCAGGCAGTCTCCCCAATGACCGGTGATTTTTACCGGTCCGCTGTGATTGAAATCATCGTTCTCCGGTGAGGGAGGCAGAAACAAAATCGAAAGCCATTAAGGCGAAATTAGAATGAGTCTAACAGAAAATTGACGTTGACTCTACCTGAACTCGTGCGATTATGTACGATAACGCTTGCGTTATTCAATTCTCTCAATACAAACGGATTGTCATCCAAATGAAATTGATCGATCTCTCTCCCGAACCGTTGCCCGATGGATTGAATTTGCCGGAGGCTGTTTTTATCGAAGCCGGAGCGGTTGGTTTTATTCCATACGTAGTCGATCGCTATTTAGGCAAAAGTGTGCTATGTGTGGCCGATCCGGATACCTGGTCGGCCTGCTCCGAATCCACCCGCGCTGAACTCGAAGCCGATTTGCGTATCGAAAAGTTTATGCTTTCCAGAAATCCTCATGCGGACAGTGAAACCGTCGAGGCGATCCAAAGTCGTGGGGAAGGGAAGACCGGCTTTCTGGCAATCGGCGCTGGAACCGTCAACGATATAGTCAAAATGGCGTCAACACGCCTGGGCATCCCTTACGCCGTTTTAGGGACGGCTGCGAGTATGAACGGTTACGCCAGCGCCATCGCGGCAATTCTCAGCGACGGCCTGAAAACCACGCAACCGGCCACTCCCCCTCGCGCAATTCTGCTGGACACCGATATCCTTCGTCAGGCCCCGCCCGAACTCACCCAAGCGGGATTGGGCGATCTGCTGAGCAAACCGGTCAGCATGGCGGATTACTGGCTTTGCAGCCAAGTCGAGGGAAGCGAATACAACGAATTGGCCGTTCGCTTGGCCGATCGTGCCGTCGATGAAGTGAAGCAGAAAGCCTCCGGTTTACCGGTGGGCCGTCTGGCGTCTTTCGAGGTGTTAGCCAAGGCGCTGGTGTTGAGTGGGATCTGTATGGTCGTCGCGGGAAGCAGCAGCCCGGCTAGCGGCGGCGAGCATTTAATCGGACATTTGTGGGATATGGAAATCTTGAGCGAGGGCAGGGAGACCCGGCTTCACGGCGCTCAGGTCGGTGTAGCGACATGTATCTGTGCGGCCTTGTACCAGCGTGTCACCGCGCTCGATAATCCCGTTTTCACCGAACCGCCTGCATGGGAAGCAGAGGAAAAACGCATCCGCAATGAACACGGCCCCTGGGCCGAGGCGGTAGGCGACGCCTATCGAGTCAAGCACGCCAAAGCGCCCGATCGCATCCAATTACTGCGAGACCGTTGGAATGAGTGGCGTGCCGAACTCACGGCCATGAAAATCCCATCCCCCTCCGAGATACGCAACACACTCGCAAGCGCCGGAGCGCCCCATACAATGAAAGCCCTAGGTGTTTCTCCTCAAAACGCCATTGAAACATTGCGCTTGGCCAGAGATATTCGCGACCGCTACACAGTCCTCGACTTAGCTTATGAAACAGGAATCTTTCCAAACGAGGTCGAATCCGTTCTCCAAGAATCCGGAACGATGGATGATTGAAAGGAGATTATTTCGGGAACAGACGTTCCAGGACATCCAGTGTAGGCTGCTGCCCGTATTCCGAGATTTCATACGCTTCCGCATACTCGATCGACGCGGCGTTGTTGTCCCCGTAACGCAATCTCAATCGTTCATGACCGCACTTCGTCATCTGCTTCAGCCAAGGCCCCCAAGTCAGTTCAAGCCATTCTCTCCGGTCTTCCACTTTTTCGGGAACGTGATCGAGGTCTCCCTCCATGTACGGCAGCCATTCGTAGAACTGTGAGGTATGGCAGTGCATCATATCCCATTTCTTCTTCATGTCCCGATCGACGGAAATGGCGACATCGGGTTGGAAGGGATAGGGCTTTTGGAAATGATCCCAGAAATAGAAGAAATAGGGATTGTATTTCAACGCCGGTGTATCCGGAGCGATTAAAGGCACGGCCACCATATAGGCGGAATCCTGCACGAGAATCGACGTATACCGGTGGTCGGGATGGTAGTCGTTCGGCCGGTGGGTGATCACGATATCCGCCCGCCATTTCCGAATGAGCTGGGTGATCTCCAGCCTGGCTTCGAGCGACGGCAGCAGTTCTCCATCGTCGTATTCGAGTACGGCGAAATCGATCCCTAGGATGCCCGCCGCTTTTTTCGCTTCTTTTTTGCGCTGTTTAGCCAGATTATTTCTTGATTCGAGGTGGTGTCCGGCGTTCCCGTTCGTGACGGACACGAATTTGACGGCATGCCCCATCGCGGTGTATTTCACCGCCAGCCCCCCACAGAAAATCTCGCAGTCGTCTGGGTGAGCGCCAAACGCAATAAGTCGAAGTGGACGATCGAACATAAGGCCTCCTGTTAAATGCAGGGTCTTAGATAAATGAATTGTCTGAAACACCGGGATTACCATCCCGGTCCATCAAGATGGTCAGGATGAAAGGATATGCAGGATAAAAAAGTTTTTATCCTGTCCATCCTCAAATCCTGGTTATCCTGATTCTGACAAATTGTGTCCGTTTTGTGATCGATTTGACTGATAAACCCTATACCCTATACCCTAACCCCTGTTTGAAATAATATCCTGAATCCGGCCATGATGGATTTCAATTTCCCGTTCCGCCTCTTCCCGGTTTATTTGAAGAAAGTGCATCGCCAACGCGGTCTTCAGACGCCCGTTCGCTTTTTCGATCAGCGCATCGGCTTCTTCAATAGAGAGGCCGGTCAGTTCGTTAATCATCCGCCGTGCCCGCTCTTCCAATTTATGACAAGTCGTTTTCAGGTCCACCATCAGGTTTTCATACACCTTGCCAGTGCGGATCATCGCGGTGGTGGTCAGCATGTTCAGAACCAGTTTCGTCGCTGTTCCCGCTTTCATGCGGGTAGAGCCGGTAACGACTTCCGGGCCGGTCAGCAGTGTGATCGTCACATCGGCTTCCGAGACAGTGTCCTGATTTGGATTGCAGGTAATAAAAACGGTTTTCGCCCCGAGTGCGTGTGCTTCCTTCAGTGCCCCGGCGACGAACGGAGTCGTGCTGGAAGCGGCGATACCGGTCACGGTGTCGCGGGGGGAAACATCGCGCACGCGAATTTCTTCCGCTCCGGATTCGGGGGAATCTTCGGCGCTTTCGATCGAGCGGCGAAGCGCTTCCCAGCCGCCGGAAATAATCCCTTGAACCATTTCCCGATCGACACCAAAAGTCGGAGGACACTCGCTGGCGTCGAGCACACCCAAGCGCCCGCTCGTTCCCGCCCCGACATAAATCAACCGTCCGTTCTGTCTAAACGAGTTCACGATATGATCGACAGCCCGTTCGATAGGTCTCAATTGGGATTGGACGGCGTTCAGAGCGTTGGCGTCTTCCGCGTGGATCAGTTCCAGGATTTCACGGGTGGACATTCGGTCGATGGTTGTGGATCGGGGATTGCGTTGCTCGGTCAACAGCGACGCCAATTTTTCGGAGGAGGCTTTCATACGATCTCCTCAACGATTTGCTCGAAATGAATATCGGGACTGGGAACGATCTTAAGCACGGCGTTATAGCGCAATTCGAGCGTCCTGAGTTGATCCGTGCGTTCTTCGTTGATCTTCGCCGCCAGCCGGGGATTCACCCGGAGAGTCACGGTTTTGGCGCCTTCTTCGGTGCAAATCTCTTCGAGTGTTCGGAATATTTTAATAATCATGCTGTCGGTGGAAAGGATATGCCCGTCGCGTTTGCAATAGGGGCAAGGCTGGGTCGCGGCTTTGTTCAGGCTTTTGCGTACCCGTTTGCGGGTCATCTGCAATAAACCCAGTTCCGTCAACGGGTAGAGATGCGAACGGGAGCGGTCGCGTATCAGCCGTTCTTCCAGATGCGCGATCAATTCATCCTGATGGTTTTTGGAGAGCATATCGATGAAATCGATGATGATAATTCCACCCAGGTCCCGTAGGCGGATTTGCCGGGCGATTTCTGTGGCCGATTCGAGGTTGGTTTTAAAAACGGTCTCTTCGAGGTTGCTTTTGCCTAGATAGCGTCCCGTGTTCACGTCGATCACCGTCATGGCTTCGGTCTCGTCGATGATGATATATCCACCCGAATTAAGCCAGACTTTTTTCGAGCGCAAACTCTCGATTTCCGACTCGATTCCACACGCCCGAAACACGGGGGTAGACTCGTCGTAATAAGTAATGTGATCGATGGCGTTATTCAGATGTTCTTTAACAAAGGAAATGATCGTAGTATACAGATTCGGTTCATCGACGACGATCTCTTCGATCCCGTCGCAGATCAGATCCCGGATCAGAAGGAAGACCATACCGGGATTTTGGAAGAGAAGGGAAGGGGCGGGACACTGATTGCTTTTATTCTGTATCGTTTTCCATTCTTGCTCCAAATACTCCAGGTCTTGCTTGAAATCCCCTTCATCCGCTTCTTTCCCGGCGGTACGGACGATCGCTCCCATCTTATCCGGAAGCAGTTGGCCTACATTCTCTTTCAGCCGGTCACGCAAATCCTCTTCATCGATTCGTCTGGATATACCCAAATGGTTTGTGCAGGGAAGCAAAACGAGATAACGGCCCGGCAGTGAGATATTGGTGGTCACCCGGCTGCCTTTGGCCCCGATGGGTTCTTTGTAGAGTTGAACGATAATGTGCTGTTCTTCTTTAAGCAGATCGCGGATCGTGACGGGGGGCAGCTCGGTGGTCTGGTTTGCCTCTTGGGTTTCGTGATTGTCGTAGTCGTTGGCGTCGTCTTCGGTCATGAAATCGAAATCCACCGCCTGCGGCAGCAGATCGTTGATGTAGAGAAACGCGTTTCGAGGCAGACCTATATCGATGAAGGCGGCTTCGATTCCGGGAATGATCGATGTGACGATCCCTTTATAGATATTTCCCGCCGTTCGCCGTTCGTCACGTCGCTCGAAAAAATATTCCGCGAGCTTCGATTTTTCGATCACGGCGACGCGAATTTCATAGTCGTCTGCGCTTACGATAATCCGGCGTTGCATCGATTCTATTCTTTCCGGTTGTTTGGCTTTGCGATCAAAGGAGTAAGTTCCCCGTTTCTCTCCAATGAGAATAGGCCCAAACGCACTACTTTGTCAATTTCGATGACACATTTTAAACAGGTGGAAAGTCGTTCGACGATCGTCAGTGCCTTAGTGTATTTCCCTCCATCGACACCACAAGTATAGTTCAACCGATATCGATTCTCTCCCAATGAAAGAATCTCCGTATCGATCAAGTTCATTTCCTGGAGAATTTCCGGAGTCAAGATACATTCGATCGATGAACGGAAATCTTCGGATGACTCTGGAATGGAACAGGAAACGGCGTAACGGTAAGCGTGAACGCGGGCCGTCACTTTCTTCGCCGATTGAGGCAGAACGGCGATCGCATCGAAATGGAGGTCCGGAGGGCTGAATTGCTGAATTCGCTCAAGAAGCCGATCCGCCTCGTAGGGAACGATCGACGTAATATCCACGTATTCCGCCAGCCCTTCCACGCCGACCGACAGCGCCGACGCATGAACGATTTTTGGATGCGGGTGAAACCCCTGGGAGAAAGCAAGTTCGATCCCAGCCCGCCGCAGGATCGCCTCGAACAGTTGCATCAAATCCTGATGGGAGAGATAGATCATCCTTCCGGTTTTGGCGAAACGAAAACGGTATCGGTATTGCGGCCGATTCATTTCTGGGTGTTCTTTTTGCCGGTCGATGGGTGATCGTTCCGGCGGGGGCGAATCCTTCAAGCGTCTCTCTTCGTTTTCAGGCGCATGAAGTGTGACAATTTTCTCTCCATCGCACACCTGGCAGGCCCGGCACGTCTCCTCCCCGCAATGACGGCTCTCTTTGCCCTGAAAGGTCTTCTCCCATTCTTTCCACAAATAGTTTTTCCCGACGAGAACCGAAATCACATCCCAGGGCAGGACATCCTCTTTTTCGTAAGTTTTCTCAGCATAGTGAGCGATCGATAATCCTTGAGCATCGAAGGCGTTTTCCCAGTGTTCGGCGTTGAAATGCTCTTGCCATTCGTCGAAGCGCGCCCCGTGTTCGTAAGCGCTTCGGATCACAGCTCCCAGCCGGGCGTCCCCTCTCGTCATAGCCGCTTCCAACCGGCTGAGGTCGGTTTCGTGCCAAGTAACTTTGAGTCCCCGCGTTTTCAGTTGGGATGTAATGTAAC
>CAZSIZ010000077.1:0-21395 GCA_964606645.1 uncultured bacterium | reverse complement strand
CATCCAATAGGGTTTTCATGTCGGCAAGCGACACAAAAACCCTTATCTATTTGTTTCCAACAGCGCCAACGACCTGAAATAGAAAGACTTACATCTATTTCAGGTCTCGCCGTGAGAGTAAATCAAGCAACGCCGGACTTCAAGATGAAAAACTCACGGATGTTGGCTGATATCTATTGGGATTATACTAAAATCGCTTTCAGATCTTCTTCGGCAGTGGTGATTGGCATAATGTTGTAATTATCAACCAGCACTTGCAGAACCGCCGGGGATACGAACGCAGGCAAGTTGGGTCCAAGGCGAATGTCTTTGATTCCTAAGTGCAAAAGTGTCAGTAGAATACAAACAGCTTTCTGTTCCATCCACGAGAGAACCAACGACAACGGAAGATCGTTAACCCCACAATCGAAGGCGTTCGCCAGGGCCACGGCGATCTGAATCGCAGAGTAGGCGTCGTTGCATTGCCCCGCGTCGAGCAGACGGGGGATACCGCCGATATCACCGAATTCAAGTTTGTTAAATCGATATTTCCCACAGGCCAGCGTCAGGATAACGCAATCGTCCGGAACCTGTTTGGCGAAATCGGTGAAATAACTGCGGGATGACTCGATTCCATCACAACCGCCAACCAGGAAGAAATGCTTGATCGCCCCACTCTTGACGGCCTCGATGACCTTATCCGCCACACCGAGCACCGCGTTGTGAGCGAAACCGATGGTGATTGTCTGCTCTTCGGTGTCTTCGGTAAAGCCGGGAGCGGCCAGCGCCGCTTCGATCACCGGAGCGAAATCGTGGTTGGTGATGTGCGGGACGTCCGGCCAGGCAACGACACCAGTCGTAAAGATGCGTGCTTTATACGTGTCGCGCGGTTTTTGAATGCAGTTGGTCGTCATTAGAATCGCGCCGGGAAATGCGTCGAATTCCTTCTTCTGATCCTGCCATGCACCGCCGTAATTGCCCACGAGATGTTTATACTTTTTCAACCCGGGATACGCCAGGGCCGGAAGCATTTCGCTGTGTGTGTAGACGTTGACACCTTTGCCTTCGGTCTGTTTGAGCAGTTCTTCCAGGTCTTTCAAGTCGTGCCCGGAAATCAGGATCGCCTTGCCTTGAACCGGCGTGACACGAACCTGGGTTGGTTCGGGATGGCCGTAGGAACCGGTGTTGGCCTTATCGAGTAATCCCATCACCTTGAAATTGACTTCACCGACCTTCAACGCGCAAGCGGTCAGTTCCCCGATATCGGACGGTTCACTGGCGAGATAACTGAGCGCTTCGTGGAAATAGGCGTAAACGCTTTTATCTTCCTGTCCCAGGTTCAGCGCGTTATCCGCATAAGACGCCATCCCTTTAAGACCGTATAGAATCAATTCCTGAAGCCCCGTGATATCCGCTCCGGCACTGGTCAGATTCTTCGTGAAATTGACGACATCGCCCTGTTTGACAAGGCCTTCCAGATCGGACGCGGGGGTCCAGGCGGCAGGTCCCGCGAGCATTTCAGGCGTTTTTCCTGCCTTGCCGCACGCTTCCTCATACAGGCTTTTGGCTTTGTCCCGTAATTCAGCCGCTTTCAGAATATAATCTTTCACACGTTCGGGATCGAAATTGACATTCGTTACCGTTGTGAAGAGTGCTCTAATAACGAATACGTCGATTTCACGATCCGTCACACCCAGTTGGCCCGCCCGATGAGCGTACATGGAGAGGCCTTTCACTGCATGGATCAACAAATCCTGTGTGGCGGATGTCTCCGCATCTTTGCCGCATACGCCGATTTTATCGCATCCGGTTCCCTTGGCTGTTTGTTCGCATTGATAGCAGAACATACTCATAATTTATTCTCCTCTTCGTTTGAAATATATAATTGATGAGCGTTTCGTTTTCCGGTTTCCGTTTTGAATATCTTGCCGATGAGTGTTTCCAATTTTTCCTGGGATGCGCTGGCGTGTACGTCGGGAAGATTGACCAGCCAATCGGCGTCCCAGATAATTCTGAACTCCAGCGTGTCGATATCGCGGTCGCTATGATGATTCGCGATAATCCGACAGACGTGATCGATGTCCGGTTCGGCGATTTCGAGTTCGGTCATAATTCGCCGGGCGATCGGGGGGCCTTCAATCTCCTGATAGCGCCCGCCAGGCGAACCGTGTTTGCGTTCGGCTTCGTGGATGCCGATGTCGTGAAGAATGGCCGCCGCCTCGGCCACAAGTTCCGATCCGCCTTCTTCTGAATGGATTTCCTGGGCGTGCCTCAACACATTGAGCGCGTGATCGATCCGGCGCGGGTCGTCCCCAAACAAGTCCTTCATCGCTTGAATCAAACGTTCGCGAACGGATGAATTTGCTTTCACGATTTTCTTCCTTTACACGGCCAGGCTCTGAGATTCGCAGATCGATCCCTGGATTCCGATCTTGATCAATTCCAAGGGGATGCTCTTTCCCGACCGTTCCAGCGCGATCTTAACTGCCTGGACCAAACCGAAGCAGCAGGGAACCTCCATAAAAGCTACCTCGACCGATTGAATCTCGTTTTGCTGGAAGATTTGAGTTAACTTCTCCAGGTAGAATTCGTTGTCGTCCAACTTGGGACATCCGATCAGAAGTTTCCGGCCCGCCAGTAAGCGTTGGTGGAAATCGGCATAAGCGAAAGGAACGCAATCGGCGGCGATCATTAACTTGGCCCCTTGAAAGAAAGGAGCGATCACGGGAACTAAATGCAATTGTATGGGCCATTGAGTCAATTCTGTAGGCATCTCCCCATCGGAGCGGGAAGGTTCAGGACGATCCGCTTGCTGGAATTGGCGCAGCATCGTTCCGGGACATCCGCTTCCGCCTGCATTCGCCACGGCCAAGCCGGGCGATGGTGCGGTATGCTTTTCCCGATTCAGCGATTCGAGTCTCGTTTGAACGGCGGCTTCATCAAAATCTTCACATTCACGCTGCTCGACCGTCAACGCGCCGGTAGGGCATTCACCGAGACATGCGCCCAAGCCGTCGCAATAGACATCGCTGACCAGTTTCGCCTTCCCGTTCACCAGTTGCAGCGCGCCTTCCGCACACGAGCCGATACAATCGCCACATCCATCACATTTCTCTTCATCGATTTGAATGATATTCCGAATGACCACGATACAACCTCCGTCTGAAATAACCGTTAATTTCGTTCTGTTGATAGAGAATGTACACGGCCAAGCCGATTCATTCCTTGACCTAAGTCAATTGGAAGGTTTTTTTTCGATTTTTTTTGCAGAAAAGCCGATTTCAGGATTATAATTTCTCACCCTGAGCCAATGAGTGAAGCGTTTCGGCGTCGAGAATGGTGATCTGTTTGCCCTGAACCTGAATCAGGTTCTTTTTCTGCATACGGGCCAGGGTACGGCTCAACGTTTCGGAGACCGTTCCGATTTGGCTGGCGATCGTGGTTTTAGCCTTATCGAAGCGGACTTCAGCTTTTCCACCCTGTCGCTTGGAGAGATCGAGAATGTATTGAGCGAGCCGGGCGGAGACCTCTTTCAGGGAGAGATCGTCGACGAGATTGACGAAATGCCGCAGCCGGAGGGAAAGCACGGCCAGCATATTCAAGAGAAGTTCGGGCTGCCGGCGTCCCAGGCCGATAAAATTATCACGGGAAATGAACAAGGTCTTCAGGTCGGTCAACGCCTCGGCTGTTGCGGGATACCGTTTCCCTTTGAACACAGCCGCTTCTCCGCACGTGTTCCCCGCCGCCAGGACGTGGAGTACTTGTTCGCGTCCATCCGGTCCGTAGCGGCTGACTTTAACCTCTCCATCCAGAATCACGTAGAATCCTTCCACCGGTTCCTGTTGGAGAAAAAGTGTCTCACCCGATTGATACGACCGGCCCGACGTCACTTGAGATAAGGAATTCAATACGGGGGAAGGCAAATCGGCGAATAAGGTGCATTCCTTCAGCCGTTGGGCGCGTTCTTCCACGGAAATCCGAATCGTTTTCATGGCACGATTAAAGACCCATCCCGTTTAGAAAACCACCCGTACGAGAAGGAATGGTGGGCCAGCCTTAACCGGGCAGGCACAGGGGCCTGCCCCTACATTAATAACTCTCTTCCGTGATCTCGGTCTTTCCTCTAAAAATGTAATAGATTGCCGCGGTGTACCCGATTACCAGCGGCATACCGATCAACGCGATAATCAGCATTACCTTCAAGGTTAAAGGCGTGGACGAATGGGCATAGACGGTCATGCTGTAATCCAAATTCGTCAGTGAAGGAACGAGACGCGGGTACAGGCTGACACCGGTCAGACCCAGCGTCCCCGCAATCATGACCGAAGAGGCGATAAATGCTCTCCCATACTGCGCGGCCTTGATCGCAACCGGTGTATAAGCGATCGCGATCATCATCGTGGGAAAAACCACCCAAAAGCACCACTTCGCTAGAATCCCCTCGAACAGAAACGGCGAGACAAAGATCGTCGCGGCCGTCGCCAGGACAAACAGGACCACCGATGCCGTCCACCCGCCAGTGGCCCAGCGCTGCATCCGGGATTGAAGACCGCCTTCGGTTTTCAACGCCATATAATTTGCGCCATTGGTGATAAAAAGCGAGAGCGTCAGTACGCCGATCAGAAGCGCGTAGGGATTGAGAAGCCCGAAAAACGTCCCGGTAAACGTGGTGGAATCATCCAGCGGGATGCCCCGCAGAATGTTTCCCAGCGCCACACCAAACAACAGTGCCGGTAATAGACTTCCCACTCCGAAAAGCCAATCGAACAGCCTTCGCCAGCCCGGCGAATCGATCTTGCCGCGAAACTCCATCGAAACCGCCCGGCAGATCAGTGCGGCAATGAGCAGCATCAACGCGAGATAAAAACTGCTGAAAACCGTCGCGTAAACCGGCGGAAACGCAGCGAACAATGCCCCGCCGCCTGTCAGCAGCCACACCTCGTTTCCATCCCAGACGGGGCCGATGGCGTTGATGTGAAGCCGCCGCTCTTTTTCATTTTTTGCAAAAAGACTCAACACGCCCACTCCGAAATCGAAACCGTCCAGAATGGCGTAGCCTGCGAAAAAAATTCCAACCAAGAAGAACCAGATCGTATTCAAATCCATCAGACCGTCACCTCCTTCGCCATTTCCGCTACGGGGCCTTCTTTCACTTCACGTATAAAAACAAAGAGATAGAGCGCGCCAAGGAAGAGATAGATCACTCCAAACAATACAATGGAAAAGAGCACTTCTCCGGCGGAAACCGTGGGCGAAAAAGCGTCAGAGGTTCTAAGCAGACGATAAACGACCCACGGTTGGCGGCCCACCTCGGCAACGATCCAGCCCAGCTGACAGGCGATCAACGGCAACGGGATCGAAGCAATCAGCACTTTGAGAAACCAGCGCGTCTCCCATATCACACCCCGATAGAGCAGGAAAATACCAAACGCCGTCAATCCGATAAAGAATGTCCCCAGAACGACCATGTTGTGAAAGGAGACGAAGGTTATAAAGAACGGAGGCCGTTCGTCTTCCGGGAAAGCATCGAGTCCCTGGACTTCCGCATTGATATCATCGAAAGCCATCAGGCTCAACACGCCTGGGATTTCGATGGAGGCTCGATGTCTTGGGGGATTGCTCAAGGGGATACTGAATCCCATCAATGGAGCGCGTTTCTGAGTTTCGAGAAGCCCTTCCATCGCAGCGAACTTCTCCGGCTGCGTACGAGCGACCTGCTTGGCGTGTTCGTGACCGGTGGGGAAGGCCGTCGCGATCGAGGCGAGCAGCCCAACGATCAACGCAAGTTTCATCGAACGTTTGGTTATTTCCATCTCTTTTTTCTGAAGCGCCCAATACGCCGACACGCCCGCCACGACGAACGAACCGCTCACGATCGTAGCGAAAAATGTATGGAAGAAACGCAGCCAGGTGGAATCGTTGAAGATCGCTTCCGTAAAGCTCGTCAGCTCCGCCCGGTTGTTCTGAATGATGTACCCCGCCGGGGTTTGCTGCCAGGAATTCGCTGCGATGATCCAGAAAGCCGACATCGTTGCCCCCACCGCCACCATCAGAATCGAAAACCAATGAACGCTTTTCGAGACGCGGTTTCGGCCAAAAAGATAGAGTCCGAGAAACGCCGATTCCAGAAAGAAAGCGAAAATACATTCCGCCGCCAGCGGCGCTCCGAATATATCCCCGACGAATTTGGAGTACTCCGACCAGTTGGTTCCGAATTGGAACTCCATCACGATGCCGGTCGCCACCCCGACCGCGAAGGTCAGCGCCAGCAATTTACCAAACGTTCGGCTCATCCGTTCGTAGAGTGGGTTGCCGGTTTTCCAACTCGCTCCTTCCATCGCTACCAGGAGCCAGGCCAAGCCGATGGAAATCGGAGGAAAAAGAAAATGGAATCCAATGGTCATCGCAAATTGGAGTCTCGATAGAAACAAGGTGTCCATATCCATGTTCTCCTTAATGGGATAATGAAACGAATGGCGCTAGGGGATCGTTGGCGCGTTCTGCGGAGCCGTGTAGGTGCGCTGACCGAGTTCCCGATCGATCATAAAGAGTCCGGAACCTTTTCCGCCCACGAGTTTAAGATTCTGCACGATCCCGTCCACGGAGGCTTCTTCCTCAACTTGCTCGGTGACGAACCATTGCAGGAATGCGTTGGCGGCGTGATCGCTTTCTTTCAGCGCCAGGTCCACCAATCCATTGATCAGGCCCGTCACTTTTTGCTCGTGTTCGTAAATGGATTCAAACGCGGACAAAGGGGATTTCCATTCCGTTGGAGGCGCGTCGATCGACATCAACTTAACCCGCCCGCCTCGTTCGATGATATAATTGTTGAACATGGCGGAATGGGTCATCTCTTCGGCGGTTTGAACTTTCATCCATGTGGCCATGCCTTCCAGGTTAATCGAATGGAAATAGGCCGACATCGAATAATACAAATACGCGGAATAGAGCTCGGCGTTCAGCTGTTCGTTCAGTGCTTTTTCAATTTTTTTGTTCACGAAATTCTCTCCTTTTCTCTCGATGAATTATCAATTGCTCACATTAAAAATATCGAAGGCTTTTTTTGCCAGATCACATAATTGACGATCCCAATAGAACGAAATTCTGTTCTGGCATGGCCAGTACAGCGTTGTCACGGTTGTCTTCCAGAAGCAGGATGAGTTTCTTTTCTATAGTCGCTTTTCCTTACTCCTGGAGTGTGAAATAGAATGTGGCACCCTGATCCACCGAGCCTTCCGCCCACACACGACCCCCGTGGCGGTGGATGATACGCTGGACGGTCGCTAAACCAATCCCAGTGCCTTCGAATTCCTCTCCGGTGTGAAGACGTTGGAACGCGCCGAACAGTTTATCGGCGTAGGCCATGTCGAAACCGGCACCGTTGTCACGAATAAAATAAGCTGTTTTACCTTTTTGTTCAATCGTACCAATTTCGATGATTGCCTTATCGCGCTTACCCGTGAATTTCCATGCGTTGCCGATCAGGTTCTCCAGCACTTGGGAGAGCAAACTTTCGTCCCCATCAACCTTCATATTCGATGCGATAGTAAAATCGGCTTGACGGTCGGGGATTCTGGCTTTGCATTCTATTTCGATTTCCCGAGCGATTTGGCTCAAATCCACGGTTTGCTTATTAATTTCGGTTCGCGTCGATCGAGAGAGAGTCAATAGGGCGTCAATTAACTGAGACATTCGGTTGCTGCCCGCGCTGATGCGTTGGAGGCAATGCCGTCCATCCTCATCGAATCGATCGGAATAATCCTGTTCGAGGATTTGGGCAAACCCGGAGATTGCCCGCAAAGGCGAGCGAAGGTCGTGCGAGACGGAATAGGAAAAAGCTTCGAGTTCCTTGTTGGAGGCCTTGAGCTGCGTAGTACGATCTTCCACACGCTGTTCGAGTTCATCGTTTAAGCGGCGGATTTCTTCTTCAACCTGCTCTTGCTTAGTGATATCCACCATGGCTTCCAGCAACATCTCTTCGTTATCGATAACAACGGGAACAACACTTTTTAAGATAGGAATCTCTCTTCCATCTTTGGTTTTAATGATCCTCTTCGATTTATCGACAGACTGGCCTAAATCCAGAATAGGACATTTGCAATCATCGGCTGGGCAGAATGAAACCGTACAAAACGTTCCCACCATTTCTTCTTGATTCTTATATCCGGTTATTTTCAAGACCTCACTATTGATATGCCGAATTTTTTTTTCTTTATCGATGATTACGACGCTCACAGGCAAGGAATCCAGAATTGTCTGTAATGTTTTTTCGGATCGGCGAAGATTCTTCTCACTTTCGTTTCGTTTATCGATTTCTTTTTTCAAGAGTGTATTGGTCTCCAACAATTTTGCTGTATTTTCTTCTAACGCCTTTTCCACCTTCTTGCGTTCGACAATCTCCATCCGCATTTCTTTGTTGGTAATCGCGAGCGCCGCTGTCCGCTCCTTGACTCGGACCTCCAGCTCGTCGCGAGCCTTTTGCAGCGTCTCTTCCATCCGCTTACGCTTGGCGTTCTCGATCTCGAGATCCTCTGCGATGTTGAGTGCCGCTTCCTGAGACCGCCGCAGGTTTGCCGCCTGCTCTTCCAACTGCTCCTCGGTCCGCTTGCGCTTGGCGTTCTCAATCTCGAGATCCTCCGCGATGTTGAGAGCCGCTTCCTGAGACCGCTTGCGCTCGGTGATGTGCCACTCTATCCGGCGGGCACCCAAGCCGATGCCGACGAGGCCCAGGAGCCACAATGCACCATGGGCGATACCCAGGACTGTCAGGCGTTCCCTCGCGATTACCACGAAGGGGGCTATCGGCATCGACACGCTGATACCGCCGCGGATCTCGCCTTCCTTATAGCCCTGCTGGGAGTGGCACTTGAGGCAGCTCTTCTCGGTTATCAATGGACGTATCAGGCGCAGGTGCGCCTCGCCATCAAGCGTTTCAACGGAGGTGAATTCCCGCTCGCCGTTCTCGAAGGCCTCCAGCCCCCGTTTTTCCCAAGCATCGGCAGCGTTGGCCGGACGGATTGGATTGAGACTTGTGATGTGCCCGCGCACGCCCTCGGTCTCCCAACCCAACTCATGGACTTGGCGCGTCATGTAGGCCGGATTGATCAGTGTCAGCCGCCGACCCGACAGCGTCTCGATTACACGCTCCTCAACTTCTGGCAAATGCGGGTTTGGCGGGGTCGATTCCGATATTGGGACATAGACGCCCCCATGGCTGGCGTTCCAACGGCGGTAGATGACGTCTTTGGCGATTTGGGCCTGGGCGGCCACCCTCGCTGCAAGGGACGCGTCATCCTGCTCACGAAAGTAGTTCAAACTCATCGAGGCACCCACGGACAGTGTCCACACCGTCGCCAGAATGAGGGCGTATCGCTTCACGGACAGCGATGGTTTCGGGGATTTGCTCGCTTCTGTCATATTGCGATCCTTTGGATTTTGCTGGTGTGTCTGCACTTTTCTTTCTTATCCAAAGCAGTGGCAAACCGTTGCATTCCTAATCCTCTCTTCTCTGGTATTCGATATCCTTCGGCGACTCCGTGAAGGAGACGTCGTACGGCGCGGACGCGATAGTATTCATTTGTGGTCCTCTTCACTGTTCTTGCCGGGGCCGGATTCCGGCAGGCGGTATTTCGCTTCCCGGCCGAATTCGGCGAGTAGGCCGTTGATCTCCTGTTTGAGTTCTATCATGCGCTCCTCGCGACCCACGGCCAAGAGATTGAACCGCTCCACTTCACTTATGCCCTGCTGCAGCTGAGTCGTGCGCTCGGCTATACGCTGTTCAAGGCTTTCATTCAATCTCCGGATTTCCTCCTCTACTTTCTTACGTTCGGTGACCTCTTGTTCCAGCGTTTTGTTTGTCTCCATCATCTCGGTTGTGCGTTGTGCGACGAGACGTTCAAGGAACACGTAACGTGAAATTGAGTATCCCAGGAGAATAAGGATAAGAATCATCCCGCAACTCGCCATGAAAATGAATCCGGACTCCTTGTACCATGGCAATAATACCGTGAATGAAAACGATGATGGTGTCTCATCGATATTGATATTCATATCCATCGCGCGGACCTCGAACCGGTGCTTTCCAGGCCCCAATCCTGTGTACATCGCCACCGTATCTGTTGTGAATTCGGACCACTCTCCACGGTCAACTCGATGGGAATACAACAGACGATCGGATTTCGTGTATCGCCACTTATCAATCCCCTCGAAGGCAAATGTTACATTTCCCTCCGGGGAAAATACATTCGAGTTCTTATCAAGTGGTATAAAAGTTTCGGGATGGTCTGGATCGGCATCTGGATGATAAAGACTGAGTCCGCTTGATGTCCCCGCCCAGATGCGGTTTTGACTATCGCGAAAGACTTTCAAAATTATAGAACTAGGCAGCCCGTCTTCGGTTGTATTGCGGATGTGCGCCCCTTCACGATAGAAATAAAGACCGTTCCATGAGCCCCAAAATACGCTCTCATCTGAGCCCTGAATAATAGAAGGAACCTGATCCAATTCAGTATGTATAAGCGTCCATCTCTCTCCATCATACTCATAAATACTATCCCGGTCAGAAACCCATAGCGTTCCTTTGACTGTTTTGAAAATATTCATACCTGCATCGCCTGGATACTCTGAGCCAAAAGTGATGTAACGACCGCTTTGATACAAACCGAGTTTCTTTTCGCTCATCCCACCCAGCCATAAATCCTCATTGTCGTCTTCATAAAGATAACGAATTTGGCCGATGCTGTTTACGATTCCTACGTCCAGCTTTGTTTCAAACGATTCTCCATTGAAGATGTCAAAGCAGTAATCTTGCTCGTTTTTACCAGCTTGAATCCATACTGTTCCGTCTTTTCGTGGTGAAAAGAAATAGATATTCAATCCCTTGGGATGACGGACTTCTTCAAACGATTCCGAAACTGGATCAAAAATCAAGAGAGAAGAATTGTTTTTTGATCGTAAAAGTATGCGCCCGTCTGGTAAAGAGCAAAGCTCGTCAGTGGCGTATCTGAATGTATGCATTCCTAGAGGTAGAGAATAGATTTTCCACTTATCATTTTGAAGAACCGCCAGCTTGTCCCAGCAGTCAAACCAAATACGTTTCTGTTTGTCTTCATATATGCCATGTACGTATGTATCGATAGGATTAACTGCATACGGTGTGCGCCAAGTCGGAACTGCGAAACGTGTCAATCCGAATTGCGACGTCACCCAAAAAGCATGATCTGATTCTACAGCGATTTCGTGAACTTCAGTCGATAGTATATTTTTGCCTTTAACAGCAATCTCGTTTCCATGTTCAATAAATGATAAAGTTGATGGCGATCCTTTTGCGACCCACAAACGACCATCTATATCGCGCCAGCCATAATGAACATCTTCGTCTTTCGGGCTGTATATTATTTGCCACGAGTCTCCGTCAAAATAAACGAGTTGTGTCCTGTTTGTTATAGAGGATTTTGCCGTAGCATATAATCCGCCATCATCCATCTCGAATACATGATTTAAGTTGTGCAACGCCAGTTCGTCTCTAAACGGGTATTTTAACCAATGGGCTGCAGAAGATGAAAACGGCGCCAAAGAAGGAATTTTTATCACGCCTCGTTCCCCGATAAGCCAAGCTCCACCATCTTTGGCTGGTAGGATTTCAGTAAACGAGCCAATAGATGCACTGACGCCATCGAAGGCTATTTCTATATTTTTGCTTATCAGATTAAAATGAATCAGACGGTTGGGAAGAGATATCAAAACTTGTTCATGATTAATTGGTAAAAAACATTGATTATATTGAATCCGCTCAAATTCATTGGCAAAACCGTCGATGGGATAAGACACCCACTGCTTATTTTCGTTTTTTAAAATTCCGTTTTTATTAATCGACCAAAAAATACTCTTTGGAAATTCATAGGCGCGTACGGGATCACCGGGATTTATGATTTGATGTATAGAATATCCATCGAAATAACTGATAAAAGACGTAGCGCCGTGTTTAACAAGCAGAGTGTTATTGTAATTAAAAGTGGGTACTTTAGTGTATGTTTCGTAGAGACCATCTAAAGAATCCCAATGCCTTAAATGCAACGACATTTTATCATTGGCAATTGCTTGCTCGGAAGAGAGTGCCGTGAAAAGGTGCACCAGTATGATTTTGTGTGAATAGCGCATAAGGATTCTTTCGAAGAGAAATATTACATCAATTATTGGTATCTCTGGATAAAGTAGTCTTATATTTGATTCCTTAGATGTTAATCCTCCATTTCCAACACATTAATATCAGGTCAATTATATCAGAAGAATTCTATTTGAGTCAAGTCAATCCCAGGGATATTTAGGGAAATATTTCGAATAAATTAATTGGAGAAAGCGGCTATACCGTAGGGATCGTGAAGCCGAGGTGATCGAAACGAGAAAGAGTCCTTGCTTTTTAGCGTGAATTGTACTGTATTCTTTCTAAGAAGTCGGTAACGTGACCACTGCAAACATTACTCATTACTCAGGAGGAATAGAAATCGCCCCCATTACGTTTACATCACGAATCTCCTGGTTGGTTACCTGCCCAAATCTGAGGTATCGCTACGTGTACAATAGGGACAAATAACAAGATTGGATTTTCACCAGATAGATTGCAGCTTTGTTGGTTGTTCTGCAACCACTCAATCCCAATTTAAATGCCTATATCGATAGTTTTTTGCGACTCTGTTCCGAGAATGTTTGATTCATTTCATTAATTTCGGAGATCGCCACCTGGATTAGCTGATTCGAGAATTCATTGACCATAACATTACCGAGCGCCCTCAACAGTTTCTTCGCAATTTGGTTTATCCAGTATATCTCGTATTTTTTGAGTCAGATCGTCTGGGGATGCAGGTTTTTGGAGAAAGGCCAATCCCGTCCGCACGGTCGACCATCTTTCTCCGTCAAATTCGAATAACGAATTTCGATCCGAAAACCACAATCGATCGTCACTCACTCGATGAATGCAAATGGCGGTATTACCTGGGTACTCATCACCAAGCGTTTGGTACTTGCCGTCCCTGTAGCAACATCCAACGAGTCTTCGCCACGGTCACCACCTCTGCATATTACTTATTCCATGTGTATCGGTCATGCTTGAATCGATCCACTTTTATCCGGATGACAATACTGTCTTTATATCATATCCAACAACCCAATCAATAGATATCCGTAGAACCATGATGAACGTGATTCAAGCCAGGATTCCTCTCAGTTTGAAGGCTTTCATCTTGTCCACACGATGGGTAGGAAATAAACGAATTCGGCGTTCAGTTGTTTGTTCAGTAATTCTTCAATTCTTCGCATTCATATTATCCAAGGCTTTTTTCGCCAGATCGCATATCTGAACAGTGGTGAACCGGCGATCCCAATAGAACGAAATTTCGTTCCGGTCATCCAGAAAAGGCTCGAACGGCAGGTGGTTCTTTCCGTCATCGAGCATTCCAGCCGCCCATGCCGCCATTCCCCTGACCGCCGGATCCTTGGAATCGAAAAAGGGGATGACATACTCTAAAGCGTTCAGCGAGCGAAGCAACGGAGGCCGAACTTGGCTCAGCCTGGCGATGCCCCATAAAACACCGCATTGCAAGGGTGCGAATTCCAGAAAACTACCATCTTCCATCGCGAACGAAACGAGAATATGACCGAACTCCTCCGCCAGCCCTTCATGGCAGGCCATGATTTCCCCCAAGGCTTCGGGCGCGCCCCAGCCGATACCCCCCGATTCTTCGTAAAGGCTCCAGATTAAACGCCGCATCACGGCGCGTGCCGCTTCCATATCACACGTGGCCCAATCGGCGGTGACTGCGCCCATCGAAGTGACCGCCCGCCATTTAACCACCGGATCGCCGTTCGCCAGCAGTGAAATCAGAGCGTGGATCGCTCGCCCTTTCGGCAATTGAATCAATTCATCAAGTTTTGAATCGAAATCAGGCGATTCGAGTATCGCCTGAACCTGCCGTTTGAATCGTTTCCCCCCTTGTTCCGGTTTCAGTTTATTCATGATACCAGCCGGGATTCTCTCTTCACCCCAACGCCACATCGAGCGTCATCATGATGGCGAAACCGGCGATCGTGCCGATGGTGGCGAAATCGGTGTAATCGTCTCTCTGGGATTCGGGGATCAGTTCCTCCACAACGACAAAGATCATCGCGCCCGCCGCGAATGCAAGCCCGTAAGGCAGAAGCGCTTCCATCGAAAGCACGAGCCACGCCCCCAGAACTCCCGCAATCGGTTCGACTGCCCCAGAAGCCTGGCCGTACATGAAAGATTTAAAACGCCCCATCCCCTCCCGGCGAAGCGGCATGGCCACTGCCAGCCCTTCGGGAAAATTCTGCAAACCGATACCGATTGCCAACGCGATCCCACCCATCATCAACGCCTGTGCCTGAGCGGGATCGGCGGCATGGGCCACGACTCCGAAAGCAACTCCAACCGCCAGCCCTTCGGGGATGTTATGCAGGGTGATCGCCAGAACCAGCAGCACACTTCGCTGCCACGAGGTTTTAATCCCTTCCGCCTGGGAGATATCCAGTCCGAGGTGCAAGTGGGGTAGAATTTTATCGATAATATAGAGGAAAAATCCACCCGCAAGAAATCCGATCACTGCCGGTTTCCAGTCCCCGCCCGACATTTCGATGGCTGGGGCGAGCAACGACCAGTAACTGGCGGCGATCATCACCCCTGCCGCCATGCCCAGCATCCCGTCCATCATCTTCTGGTTAAGACGCTTGGTGAATAAGACGGGCATGGCTCCGAGCGCGGTGACGAACCAGGTGAACAAGGTCGCCATCAACGCCTGCGTCACTGGATGATGGCCTTGAAATAGGTTGATCAATTGATCTTTCATCGTCTGTTCCTTATAATGCAGGGGTAGGCCCCTGTGCCTGCCCATGCCCAATCCACCCCATCATTTTCTGGGGAGGGCGAATCTCCTGATGAGCCGGTTCGACTTCCCAGTTAAGTAGGGTGGCTCAAAGCGCAGCGTAGCCCACCATCCCTTCTTACCAGTTTTCTCCCAGCAACTCGAAATGGGCCTGGGGATGCGCGCAGGCGGGACAGGCTTTCGGTGCTTCTTCGCCTTCATGGAGATAGCCGCAGTTCCGGCATCGCCAGACGATTTTCTTCTCTTTCTTGAACACCGTCCCGCCTTCAACATTCGCCAGGAGATCGAGGAATCGTTTTTCGTGCTGTTTTTCAGCCACCGCAATGGCCTCGAAAACGCTTGCGATCGCATTGAATCCTTCATCCCGCGCGGTTTGAGCGAATTCCGGGTACATGATTTCCCATTCGTGATGTTCACCGCCTGCCGATGCTTTCAAGTTTTCATCGGTGCTGCCAATAACGCCAGCCGGAAAAGCGGCCTGGATTTCCACCTCACCGCCTTTGAGAAACTTGAAAAGCCGTTTCGCGTGTTCCTTCTCATGATTGGCGGTTTCCTCGAAAATGTCCGCGATTTGGACCAATCCTTCTTTTCTGGCCGCACCGGCAAAGTAGGTATATCGGTTTCTGGCTTGGGACTCGCCCGCGAACGCCGTCAAGATATTCTTCTCCGTTTTCGAACCTTTCAATTCAACCATTGTTTCTTCTCCATTTATTTATTTTATTCCAACAAAGATTTTCTCAATCGGAATCAGCTTGGTTTGGAATTTCCACGGAAAAACCCAACGCGGTTATAGCCGACTCCAACCCTTCCCGGTTGAAATCCTCACCAGCCACGTTAACTCGCCCGCTTTTCAAGTCCACGTTCACTATGTTAACTCCGGTACACTCAGCGAGTGCCCGTTGAACGCTTGAAGCGCAGTGACTGCAAGTCATCCCCGAAACGAGAAACTCCAAACGGTTCGCCTGACGCAAACCGCCAGAGCCGCCATCCACTTCGTCCAGATCGTCCTCCCGCTGTGCCGAACGCCAGTATGAGAAAGCTAAAACCGCCAGCAGCACGACGGCCCATAGATTGGAGACCACGCCGCTTTCCCCTTCGCCATGAACGTGCCCGCTCACCGCAGAGGACGAAGCATCCACGGCTGGAAGCAACCCATTCAGCGCCAGGCCAAAAACGATGGCGCTGACGGCGACTGCGGTGAGATATAAAATCGCAGACCGCCTGCCCAGCACTTTCCAGATCGTCGTAAATGCTGCCGCATTGGTCGCGGGTCCGGCAATCAGGAACGCCAACGCCGCTCCCGGTGATGCGCCCAGATGCATGAATCCATCCGCGATCGGTACGGACGCCGTGGCGCACACGTAAACCGGGATTCCCGCGGCCATCATCAGGAGAATCGACACGAATCCCCCGCCGATATACACCGCCAGATAATCCGGGGGCACGAGAGCCGTCATCGCCCCCGCAATAAATATCCCCACGATCAACGCCCCTGCAATGTCCCTGGGAAGCGTGACGAATCCGTATTTCAACATCCGGGACCAAACGCCCCAATGCGCTCCTCCGGAACAACAGTCGTCCGAGCACGCATCAGGTTTCTGTCCGTTCAACGATTCCGTTTCATTCGGTTCATCCAGAATTTGTACCAATCCCCCGCCGAATAGCCCGGTAATCAGAGCCGCCACTGGGCGAAGAATCGCGAAAACCGGCCCCAGCAAAGCGTATGTAACGGCAATGCTGTCCACCCCCGTCTGGGGCGTGGACAGCAGGAAAGAAGTCACGGCCGCGCGGCTGGCTCCATGCTGCCGAAGTGATGCCGATACGGGAATCACCCCGCACGAACAAAGTGGAAGCGGCACACCAAACAGCGACGCTTTCAGCACCGGGCCAAGTCCACGTCCGCCCAAGTGCCGCTCCACCCATTGCGGCGAGAGCCATACCGATAGCATCCCTGCCACCAAAAAACCAAACAGGAGATAGGGAGCCATCTGGCCGAAAACCAGCCAACTTTCAGAAACCATTCGGACAACGAGGTCCATCATTCAGTGACATTCCGGTAAAAAGTCAGACCTTGCAGACGAAACGGCAAGATATCGTGATTCATTGGCAATTCGTTACACTCAATCTTATGTTGACTGAAAGTCTTTTCGACTTTTTACCGTTTCGTTTTGATTACGCTTTCCACAATCCATGCAGGTTGCAGAATTCGCGCGCTGTGATCTGTTCGCCCTCGACCGGGAAGAACGCTTCGGGCGCATCACCGGGATTGAGGAACTGGCGATAGGCTTTGCCGTCCACGATCGCTTCGATCCATTCGATATAATGATCGTCCTGCATCGGATGATTGACCGAGCCGACCGTGACTTTGAAACCACCGTCGACTTTCTCGATCACCGGCACATGTTTTTCCTGAGCGGCATCGGTGCTGTTTTCATCGAGCCGGGTCATCGGCTGGCCGCAGCAGGACAATTCACCGCCGCCGCCATGAACCGCTTCAACCATGATACCGCATACATCGCATTTAAACACTTGTAATTTTTCAGCAGACATTGCTTTGCTCCTTAGTTGCAGGCTGGAAGCCTTCGCTACAAAACTTAGCAGGCTGGAAACCTGTCAACACAATTTTGATTAATACGTCATTGCGAAAGGGAGGATGAGAAGCGCGGAGATGCGCCTCTTATCCATACGGATACATTCCCTTTTTGATCGCTTCGAGATTGGCGAGCACTGCGTTGTGTTTTTCCTCATCTTTAAGCAGATAGTCGAGAAGATAACTCTGGACCAGCAGCCCTTTTTTCCCTTCGGCCGCTTTCAAACTCGCTTCGGCCAATTCGACCGTCTCCTTTTCGAGTTTGATATGCTTTTCGATCGCTCCCCAGACATTGCCCACTTCTTCCGGGGTGAGGGTGATCGTTTTGCTTTCCAGGCTGTCGGCAATCAGTTCCTGAATGCGGTAGTGGATCTGAGAATCCCGCTGGATGATCTCCATGACCAGACGAACGATCGGGTTTTCAGTCTGTTCGATGATTTTCCCCGTCGATGCTACCGATGCGTTCTCGATCTTCTGCCATTTTCTCATATTTTTGACGATGGCTTCCTGTGCTTCTTTCGTTTTCATTGTGTTGTCCTTTCTGGATTTTATTGTAAGTGAATCATTATATAACAATCCAAGAAAAATCCGGAGAGATCAACTGTGTTTGGCCAGATAACTCGCAACACCGTCGGCGGTCGGTTTCATGGAGTCTTCGCCTTCGCGCCAATTCGCCGGGCAGACTTCGCCGTGCTTTTCGGTGAACTGAAGCGCGTCCACGATCCGCAGCGCTTCATCGACGCTCCGCCCCAACGGCAGATCGTTCACCAGCGCGTGACGGACCACGCCTTCCTTATCGATGAGAAAGAGACCGCGCAACGCAATGGACTCGTTGAACAACACGCCGTAGTTCGTCGAGATGCTCCGGTCCAGGTCCGAGACGAGTGGGTATTGGATATCGCCGATTCCGCCTTTGTCGCGCGGCGTATTCTTCCAGGCGAGGTGGGTGAAATGAGAATCCACCGATACGCCGAGAACCTCGACTTTTCGATCCTTGAACTCTTTCAGTGCTTTGTCGAACGCAATGATCTCCGACGGGCAGACGAAGGTGAAATCCAAGGGGTAGAAGAACAGCAGGACGTACTTCCCGCGAAGCGACGAAAGTTTCAATTCCTCGAACTCATTCTTGGCGGTAACGGCTTGTGCGGTGAAATCGGGTGCTTCTTTCGTGACGAGTGTTGACATTGACTAACTCCTTTTTTTGTTTATTTAGATTGGTTATTTGGGGAGAATCCCCTAAAATTATCTACAATTCGATTTGGTTTGAACTCAAGAGCCTTTTGTAAAATTCAATATTTATAGTTTTTTCCCTCACCCTAACCTCTCCCAGAGGGAGAGGGGATTTAAGGATCGTTCATTTTGCAAGAGGCTCTCAATACTTATTTTCCATGATTCCGTTTGGCGTGTTCCTGCCACTCCGCTTCCGACATAAAACCCGAATCACAAACGGGACAGGCATACCAGATATACGTGCTCTGATCGGTTTTCAGTTCTTTTTTGATCCGCACCTTGGGGACGTGTGCCTTTTTCCCGGCGTGATTCAGTTTCACATGCTCTTGCCATTCCGTTTCCGAAAAGAAACCCGTATCGCAAACTGGACATTCGTATTGAACGACGGGAAGCCGTTCGTCCAATCCGGAAGCTTTCACCGGGGCCATAACCGTACTCGGATGATGGCGCTTCACGTGTTCTTCCCATTCCGCTTCCGAGAAAAAACCCGAATTACAAATGGGACACTGATACTCAACCGTCACCGTGCTGCCTGAACGGCTTTCAATCGAAGCACAACCACCGAGAAACAACATCGATCCGACTACTGCGAGTGTGATAATTCCTGTTTTCGTCTTCATGATTTTCGTTCTCCTTGTATTGGGTGATGTGAAGATTCGACAACGAATCCGATTGACCTGATCTCTTAAACGCATCATTACGATCCGTTCGTACCCCATTTCCTTTTTGCGATATGGGCTTGTTTTTCCCTCTCGGCTTCGGCGCGGATTTTATAGGCGCAGTCGCGAATCACGCCGTAAAGCACCGCGCAACCGTCATCATTACAGTTCGCTTCGCCCTCATCGGCCAGCACAATCAGTTGGCGGGCATTTTCCAGCGCATCCTTGATGAATTGATTGCATTTCGATTGATGCACGTGATCGAATTCATTCGGCATTTTCATTCTCCGTCATAAGTCATTACACTCTATTTGCATAAACTGTGCCATTTTTTATACTCATAATGCTAAGCAATAATTAAACCCATAAATTTCAACAAGTTATACAATATTCCGAATCAAGGTTTCCGTCTGAATTAGACACAAAGTGTCTTATTTATAATCTCCTTAATGAGACATAATCAATCCAAATAACCTGGAAATATTGGAATGACTACATTGATGTAAGACTTTATTTTACTTATGATTAGTTAGATATAAAGGTGTGTTTTAAGTGTCTCGTTAAATGATAATAAGACATAAGTGTCCAATGAGACATTTCGGGGAGGAACATCGGTGCTCAGGATGGGTTTTCGTCAAGAAAGCGGTAAAGCGTGGCTCTGGAGACGCCCAATTCACGCGCGGCGGCTTGTTTATTCCCGTTCGTCTTGGTAAGCGCCTCTTCGACGGCTTCGATGGAAAGTTTCCGTTTCCGCCGTTTCCGTTCAGGCCTGTGGGATGATAAGACCGCGTCCGGTGAATAAAGGTGGTGAGGAAAATGCTCCGGCTGTATACTGTCGCCCTTGCATTTAAACAGTGCGAACTGAATCCAGTTCTGCAATTCCCGCACGTTTCCGGGCCAGCCGTACGACCGTATGACATCGAGCGCTTCCCCGGACAGCGTCACCGGTTCGCGCTGGTTCTCTTCCAGGAGCCGTTTCAGGATATGGTGTGCGAGAAGGGGGATATCGCCGCGCCGTTCGCGTAACGGGGGCAGATCGATCGGCGCGACGCAAAGGCGGTAGTACAAATCTTCGCGAATGGCTTTGCGTAAATCCTTATTCGTGGCGCTGATGACGCGCACGTTGACTTTTATCGTCGCTTCACTCCCCACGCGCTCGAAGGTCCCCTCTTGCAGAACACGCAGCAGTTTGACCTGCATGGCGGGTGAGATATCGCCGATTTCGTCGAGGAAAATGGTCCCGCCGTCGGCCAGTTCGAAGCGCCCTTTCTTATCGCGGATCGCCCCGGTGAACGCGCCCCGCACGTGCCCGAAGAGTTCGCTTTCGAGCAGCCCTTCCGGAAGCGCCCCGCAGTTGATCGGCACGAACAGTTTACCGGCGCGCGAACCTTCGCGGTGAATCGCCGCCGCGACGAGTTCTTTACCCGTCCCGCTTTCGCCCTGGATGGAGACGGAGGCGTTGGAGTGGGCCAGATCGCGGATCGTGTCGAAAATCTCCAGCATCTTCGGATCGCGTCCGACGATCCCGCAGAAGGGTTCGGTCTCACCCAGCCGCCGTTCCAGTTCCAGTTCGCGGGTCCGGTCTTTCAGGGAAATCAGAATCCCGGCGGGCCGGTTTGAGGTGTCGCGCATCACTTTGAGATACATCGTGATCCGCCGGGTTCCCCCGCTTTTCGTGCGGATTTCGACTTGCCGTTCGGTAGTATTAAAATCGGGAGGGTTTCCCATCTCGCAAAAATCACAATGACCCACGCAGAATTCCCCGGTGAAAACTAAGTGGCAGTCCTTCCCGATCACATCCTCACGTTTGTATCCCGTGATCCGTTCGGCGGCTGGATTGAAATAATAGATTTTCCGGTCGAAATCGTGAGCGAGAATCCCGTCCGGCAAATTGCTAAGGATCAGCCCGGTCTGGCGTTTAGAGTGGGCGAGGGCTTCCAGATACCCCCGGTCGAGTAAATCGTCTACCAGCCGCCGTATCTCATCCCGAATCCGCCTGAACACCTCCAACACAGTTTCATTATCACCCACCCCTTTTTTAGA
>CAZSIZ010000076.1:0-21483 GCA_964606645.1 uncultured bacterium | reverse complement strand
CGCGTCTTTCACTCCTTCAGCATCTTTTACAGCGACGCCAAACCCCACAGCATCTTTCACTCCTTCACCAACTTTTACATCGACGCCAACCCCCACAGCATCATTCACTCCTTCACCGTCTTCGACACCGACGCCAGCCCCCACAGCGTCCTCCACACCATCACCAACTTAGACATCGACACCGACCCCCACACCGTCTAACACGCCATCGCCGACTTCGACATCGACGCCGACACCTACAGCGTCCTTCACACCATCACCGACACCGACACCGACACCGACACCGACACCTACAGCGTCCTTCACGCCATCACCGATTTCGTCACCGACAGCGACACTGTCTCCCACTCCGTCGCCTACGTCTTCTCCCACGTCTGTAGGTTATGTCCCGGAGAACATTACGATACCGCTAAGCCTGCCTGCAGGTGTGAAACCGCTTGAGATGGTACTGATCGAGGCAGGAACATTCATGATGGGTTCGCCATCGAGCGAGCTGGACAGGCATTCAAGCGAAATCCAGCATCAAGTCACGATCACTAATGATTACTACATTGGGAAATATGAAGTAACGCAAGCCCATTGGCAGTCCGTGATGGGAAATAATCCTTCTTATTTCAGTGGCAATCCAGACCGCCCGGTCGAGAATGTGTCGTGGAATGATTGTCAGACGTTTATCAATAATCTAAACCAAATGGGGCAGGGTGTCTTTCGCTTACCCACCGAAGCGGAATGGGAACTCGCCTGCCGTGCCGGGACATCAACCCGTTTTTATTGGGGCGACGACCTCGACGAAAGTCAAATCACCGGTTACGCCTGGTATGTCGGAAACAATATTCCAAGCGAAACCAAGGATGTGGGAATTAAGATATACAATCCATCTGAATTGTATGACATGAGCGGCAATGTCTGGGAGTGGTGCTATGATTGGTATGGGACCTACCCGACAAGTCCCCGGACCAATCCTTTCGGACCTTATACGGGGACGACCCGCGTTTACCGGGGCGGCAGTTGGCGTCATTCTGCTGGGGATTGCCGGTCGGCGAGCCGTTACGGCTTCCTTCCCAACGGCCGTTCCTACAGTTTGGGCTTCCGTCTCTTTAGGAAAGTTCTATAACTTAGTCTCTCATCAGTAAAATTAATCGCAAAACGGTCGTGAATCAAATATCCGCGGCCCAATCCCCTCTCCCTCTGGATACATCGCGTCGCGCTAGCTTCGCGTTGCGCCGATAGGCGGTCATGATGGTCGTTTAGAGTTAGGGTGAGGGCGGCAATGCAAAAGCTTTATCAATCATACAATATTTAATACCGTATTTTCACCCGACACTTTTGGTCTGTCACAGGACTAGATCGATCGAAATCAAACCGGAAATCAAGACGGGATAATCAAAGCGGATTTGATTCTCTTTCACGATTCAATTGAATGAAAAACTATCCAACATAGAGTTCCAATCGTAGCATTTCGATAGGAAATTGTGTTATGATATGAAATTATTCGTATTCCCGGAGGGAAATGATGGACCAGTTTCAGACGATAATCGAAGGAACCAACTTCACCAATTTAGACTGGGGAATTGTGGCGGTCTACCTGACCGTCGCCGTGGCTATCGGGATCATTGCCAACCGTTACGTCTCGAGTATGGCGGATTTTGTCGTGGCGGGACGCACGGTGCGGACGGCCCTGGCCGTGGCCACGCTCACCGGGACGGAATTGGGTCTGGTTACGGTGATGTACTGCGCTCAAAAGGGATTCACGGGTGGTTTCGCGGCATTTCACATCGGTGTGGCATCGGGGGTGGTGACGTTTTTTGTCGGCCTCACGGGTTTCATCGTCGTTCGGCTGCGACGGCATGGGGCGCTGACGATTCCCGATTACTACCGGATGCGATTCGGTAAAAAGACGCAGATCGCCGGCGGCCTGATGCTCTCGTTCGGGGGCATCCTGAACATGGGAATGTTCCTCAAGGCTGGCTCGATGTTCATCGTGGGCATCACGGGACTGCAAAATGAAGCTGCCTTGATGTGGGTAATGGTGGCGCTTCTCGTCCTGGTTCTGTTCTACACGGTTCTGGGGGGGATGATTTCCGTGATCCTGACCGACTATATCCAGTTCGTCGTTCTTTCTGTCGGCCTCTTTCTCGCTACGGGGCTGATGGTGAAATCCCTGGGCTGGAGTTATATCTTCGAGCGTGTGATGGAACTGAAAGGCGAAGCCGGATTCAATCCGCTGATGGCGGAAAGTACGTTCGGGATCGATTACGTAATATGGATGGGATTCCTGGGACTGGTGAACTGCGCATTATGGCCGACCGCGGTTGCAAGGGCGCTCGCCTGCGACAGCGAGAAGACCGTCAAGAAGCAGTATATGTGGTCGTCCATCTCCTTTACGATTATGTTTATCGTTCCTTATTTCTGGGGGATTTGCGCTTTCGTCTACATCATGGACACCCCGGCTCTGACACAGGCATTCTTCCCCGTAGCCGCCGGAGCCGAAGGGATCGATTCGCTTTACGGGATGCCGATTCTGATGGGCCGCATCTTACCGGTGGGGATCATAGGTATCATCACGGCGGCGATGGTTGCGGCCTTCATGTCCACGCACGACAGTTACCTGCTATGCTGGAGTTCCGTGCTGACGAATGACGTTTTCGCACCCATTCTCGGCAAACGGATGACCGAACGGCGCAAAGTGCTCCTGACGCGGGTGTTGATCGTCGTGATCGGTCTGCTCATCCTTCTTATCAGTTTTCTCTATCCCTTGCAAGCGGAATTGTGGGATTATATGGCCGTGACGGGGGCGATCTATTTCACCGGCGCTTTTGCCCTGCTCTTCGGGGGGCTGTATTGGAAGCGCGCCAGCTCGACGGGCGCGGTGCTGGCACTGTTCACTGGCGGCCTAGCCTTATTCGGGTTGCCCGCCGTTCAGGAATTCGCCCTGTCGATACTCGGTTTCGAGAGCGCCCGGATCGAATCCATTATGGCTAGTTTCACCGGTGAGCGGATCGGACTGGCCGCCGTCGTTCTTTCCCTTTTAATGATGGTGATCGGATCGCTGCTGTTTCCAGACAAGACGAAACGGCAATAAGTCGAAAACACTTTCAGTAATCCCAGGATGTAGTATAAAGATTAGATTAAAATTATTTATCTCTTGCCGTTTCGTTTGCAAGGTCTGACTATGACGAAACCGCCTGGAGGAAAAAGCGAGTGTGGAAGGAGAATTGACATGAGTTTCTGGGTAAATTTTTGGAAAGCGATATTCCTGTTCAGCTTGTTCGGATTTGCGATTCTATCCGTGTGGGTCACGATTTCTGGTGCGAGAGATATTCGATCGATGCTCGATACGATCCTGGCAAAACACGAGCAGGAAGAGGAATAACTCCACTTCAATTCCTCACTTTCGCTACGGTATGATCCAATGAAGACCGCCGTCATGGAGCGTGTGCCCGATCTGAAAGAGGCAGAATGATGAATGACGAATCTGTTCCCAAAGAGGACAATTCAATCGAAACTCCGACGGAAAACAATGAATCCGTTTCCGAGACGGATGGGGATGAGACGGAAGTGTTTGTTTGGGGCAATGGAATCGCTCTGGATATTTCACCCGATGAACTTCGTGTTTCTATCGAAATATCTCCCGCCTACGCCAGCTATTATTCTCCTGAAAAACTGGAGCGGTTTCTTGCAGAAAATAACATTGTCTGTGAAACCGACCATGAAACAATCGACAGAATCTTCGAAGAGTATTTATTTAACCAAAGTCTGGTTGTGGCCGAAGGTGTCCTGCCCCAAAACGGAGAAGACGGGCGAATTGAATGGGAGATCGATCTTTCCATCCTCGACGGCGCCGAGCTGGTCGAACAGGGAGGACGAGTCGATTGGAAAGAGCACAATTACATCCTGCCTGTGATTGAAGAACAACACCTGGCCCGGATGATCGATCCAACCGAAGGGACTCCAGGCGTAAACGTCCATGGGGAGGCAATCCCCGCCAATCTGGGCAAAGAAATTAAATTCCCTGCTGGGAAAGGGGTAAAAATCAGCGATGACGGCCATGAATTGATTTCCGAAATATCCGGGGTGGTATGCCGGGAAGGCACTAAAATATCCGTCACACCGGTCTTCACGGTTCCAGGTGATGTCGATTTCAGCACGGGGAATATCAACTACGATGGAACTGTGGTTGTCAATGGCAGCGTGCTGGTGGATTTCAATATCCGGGCGGGTCAGGATATCCACGTGAAGGGTTTGGTGGAAGGAGCGAATTTAACGGCTAGAGGTAACATTTATATTACCAATGGAATCCAAGGAACCCAAAAAGCCTATCTACGCGCAGGCGGGAACATCGAAGTGAAATTCATCAATCAAGCCACGCTGGAGGCCGAGGGCGACATCATCGTGGGAAGATCGATTATACAATCGTTCGTGAAAGCGAAAGGCCGGGTCATGGTTGAAGGTCAACAAGCGGTCATTACAGGAGGAACGACCAGCGCGGAGTATGAAATATCCGCTTCTGTCATCGGATCGAAGATAGGCGTTCATACTCATCTGATAATCGGTGAGGACGTTTCCAAATTGGTAAAAAGTGCAAAAAAGATAAGGAAAAAAATCAAGATACTCCAGAAATCTTTCCTCCAGCTTAAAAAGCCTATCAAAATTATGAAGGATCTGATGGAGAATGGACAACTGGACCCCAAGCAGGAAAAAGCGCTGTTGAAACTGGTTCGTACCCGATCGAAAATAAAAGAAAAGATCAAACACCTAAAAATGGAAAGAAAAAACTTGATCGAACAACTTCAACCTATTCTCAAAAAACAAAAAGGAGTGGCCGTTAAAAAAACGGCCTGGCCGGGAACGGTATTTGAAATGATGAATCGCACCCATCACCTGAAAACACCAGCCGGTCCATCCACGATTACCTTTGTGAATAAAGAAATTATGGTTTTCGAATCCGATGCTTCTTCTTCATAACGCCGATTGATTGATGGGCCACGCCAACCTGGATCGTAACACGTACTTGAAAATAGTATTACTTTGTGTATACTCTTCTTATCAGGCAATTTCCAATTTATAACGCTGGATAGAGGAGAAGAATCATGAAGAGAACTGTCGCATACTTGTGCCTAACGGCCTTGCTTCCGATTTCCGCTGCGTTCGCGCATTTCCCCATTCTGATCCACGACAGCCCGTTCGCAGCGATGAATCAGACCGTGAACTTGACTTTCGCCATCGGACATCCTTTTGAACAGGAATACGAAAACGCGGCCAAACCGGAATCGTGCACCGCCATCCTCCCATCCGGAAAGCGAATCGATCTCACGAATCAGCTTCGCAAAACCGTGCGTCAATCCGGGGCAGGGAACCACACGGTTTGGAAACTGGCCTTCCAACCCACTCAAAAAGGCGACACGGTTATCGCTCTGAATACGATCCCCACCTTCGGGCGCAATCAGCAAGCGTATCAGGATTTTCTCAAAGCCGTCGTTCATGTCGAAAGGCAGGATGGTTGGCGGGAGCGAACCGGACAGCCATTGGAGATCGTTCCGTTGACCCGCCCTTACGGTTTGGAGGAGGGGATGGTCTTTACCGCTCAACTTATGAAAGGAAACGAACCGGTTGCCGGGGCGGAAGTCGAAATCGAACGTTTTCTGCCCGATCCGCCGAAAGACCTTCCACCCGAACCGATGATTACCCGCGTCGTCGTCACCGACCCCAATGGTGTCTTTTCATGCACGTTTCCCGATCCGGGCTGGTGGCTGTGTGCCGCGTATATGAAAGATGTCGGCAAGATCGAGAAAGACGGAGAGACCTATACCCAAAACGGACTGGCGGGAATTTGGATTCACATCGAGAAAAAGATGAATCCGTAACCTTAAAAAAGGTCACAAGAATCAAGAAGTTTTGTGGTGCAGGCTTCCAGCCTGCTCTGTGAATTGAAGCAGAATGTAGGGTGGGTCACACTTTTTGACCCACCATTCCTCTGATACTCTGGGTTGCTCAGGGCAGGCACAGGGGCCTGCCCCTACATTGACAATCCTGTTTGGTTCCGACTCGTTATCCCCACACAACAATCGGAAAAAAAATTAACGAAAAATTAGAAACGCTCCCCCGGTTTTTCGGTTGGAATTTTGTTATACTCGCCTGGAAGGAAGATTGTTGTATGAGGAGCGTTTAGGATGAAAAACCCTTATTTTACATCGGTCGTATTTGTCGGTATTGTGATTGCGTATCTTCTCTTGGCTTGCCCTGGTGTTCTATTCGTTCGCTCCAGCTTTGCGGACGACGCCTTACTCCAAGCCTCTATCCAAAAAGCAGGGAACGCTGATGATGACGGCCAACGTCTGGAAATTCTTAAAGCATTGCGTAAGGACGTGCAGATGAGTCCAATGCGTCAAGCCGAATTGGACCGCCTGATCGCTGAAATCGAGCGTTGGATCGACAGCCCGCGCTTGGAGTATTTCGGACGTGAGGTGTTAAAAAACGAGGATTGGAATTTCGATATTCCTCCCGATTCGCCGTTTATGCCCCTCACGTATCTCTACCGCGCGCGGATGATTCTCTGGTGCGCGATGGAACACGGTGGGATATGGGGTGTTCAGGAGAAACGAAACGAATATTTTGCCAAGGCGGCTGAATTACTACGCGAATCGAAAAAAGTTTTCCCCGAAAACCGCATCACGCGAATGTATCTAGGCGAACCCATCGTTTCGCCTCCTTATGAAACCGTGGAGAACGCGCCGCTCTGGGCGGTTTATCAGCGTGAGGGCCTTCAGCGGCTGGCCGATATCGTGACGTGGTGGATCGATCGCCGATTGCAGGAGAACGGCGAATACGGTGGCGGCTGGGGTGACGATTGCGAGATGTGGCGCGTCTGGGTTCCCGTTCTGATCGCGTTCGACGATCCGAAAATTTCAAGCGCACAGGCGTTCTTTTCCGATGCGATCCTGAGCCAGCCCCACATGAAGGGCGGCTACACGTCCCGCCTGTCGGACGTCGAACATACCGCCGAAGATTCCGCCGACGCCATGACGCCCATGATGCACCTCGACCCCGGCAATCCAGTCTGGAAGAAGCGGGCGCTTCGCCTGGTGGACTTGATGGAGAACCTCTGGACGGGAACCAACGAACGAGACTTTCTGCAATTCAAGAGCACGTATTTCACCTCGGAAAAAGTCGACACCAGTTCGGCACGGGCCTGCGATAGTGTCTACCACCCCCGTGCCATGCAGCCTGCATTGCTCTATTGGCAGCGCACCGGCGACAAGCGGTTAGGCCGTTTGTTCAGCGCTTGGATGGACACCTGGGTCGACGCCACGGCCCGCGCCGAACGGGGTAAACCCGCCGGGATCATTCCCAGCGCGATCCACTGGCCGTCAGGCACGATCGGCGGGACTGGGAAAAACTGGTGGAAACCGGAAAACTACAAAGAGAAGTTATACGACTGGCCCAGTTCGATGTCCATGATGACGCATACCATGCTCCTGGCGTATCATCTCACCGGGAAGGATCAATACCTGGATCCGATCCGTTCCATGGCGCGAATCCGAATGAACTATCTAGACAGTCCACCCGCCGAAAATCCACCTCCCGGTTCCGAAGCCTGGTGTGCTTCCCGCATCAGCCTGAATCACGTTCTGGCGAAATACCGCTTTCTGACAGGCAACGATGAATTTGATACACTCCTGGCCAAAGAACAAACTCCCTATTATTCGTTCAGACAATTCGGTGACCGGGATCAGTTGATTTCTGCGCTGAAGACGAATGCCGAAGCGTTCTCGATCAATTTCCCCGGCTTTACCAGCGAGGTGCGCTATACGGATCGGCTGATTCGCTTCCCGGCGCTTTTCGGCAGTGATTTATTCCGCCAGCCGGGAGTCTCGATCCCCAGCCCCGATCCGGCGTTGCTCTATTCCACTGCGACGGGCGATCCCGGCGGCGTGGGATATTTTCCCCTCAACGCCGTCCGCTGGTTGACGCCGCCACGGGACATCGCCGCGCTGGTAACGCAATCCGGTCGCAAAGGCTTCTCGGCGCAGTTGTTTCACTTCGGGAATAATCCACGCCCGATGTACGTCGAGTTCTACCTTCTCGATCCAGGATTGTACTGGTTCTTGCTGCACCCCAAAGACGAAAGTTCGAAGATAAGACGTGTTATCCAGCCGTTAAGTGTCAGCGGTCCCCTGACGAAAATCTCATTCGATCTGCCGCCGCGTGAAGAGATGATCTTAACCATCAAATCCGGGCCGTTACATTAGAACGACCGGGCTACCTCTCGTAAGGAGGAGAATGATGAGAGCATTCATCACCTGTCTTATACTCGTTGGAATCGGTTATTCAGGTTTTTGCGCCGATATTACATTAACCTCCGAAACCATCGTCCGGTTCGCCCGTGTGGAGGAGGGAAAGCAAATTCTATCCAATCAAGACGATTATATCTCATCCCTCAGCCCCTTCGACCGGCAGGCCCGGCTGATGAAAACCGAGCCGGTTTCCGAAGAGGATTATATCGATTTTATTACCAAACAGGTTCTCGAATGGGATGACGACTCGATTACCGCAATCTCGAAAACCGTTGAATCGGCCGCCAGCAAATTGAAACGTTTCAATCTTCGTCTACCTGAAATCGTCACCCTCATCAAGACCACAGGCCGGGAAGAAAGCGGCGCGAAATACACTCGGCAGAACGCTATCGTCATCCCGGGCGACTCGATCGACGAGCAGACGTTCATTCACGAACTGTTTCACGTTTTCAGCCGATACAATCCGGAAATGCGAATCCGTTTGTATGAGATCATCGGATTTCATCCCTGTAAAAACATAGTGGAATTGCCGGATTCGTTAAAATCCAGACAAATCACCAATCCCGACGCCCCGCTCATCAACTCCTACATCGAAGTGACGTATCGAAACGAATCCATACAATTCGTGCCCATCCTGTATTCATCCCAAGATTATCAGAGCGGTTCGTTTTTTAAAACGATGCTTTTCCGGTTGATGGCGATCGAAGAACGGGACGGACGGTATCGATACAAAACTGTCGAAGAGAAACCGTTGATCGTGGACGTTCAGGATGTAGACAATTTCCATTCCCAGATCGGTCGAAATACGGCCTACATTATTCATCCGGAAGAAATATTAGCCGATAATTTCGCGATGCTGGTAAGAGAACGAAAGCCCAAAACACGCCGCATCATCCAGGAAATGGAACGGCTGCTGACAGTGGAATCCAGCGAGTCTTCTCTGCCGTTGCTTAAAGATAAATGATCTCCCTTTCCCGAATCGAGTTGATCCCTCTCTTGACTGAAATGATCGAATGCTATCATCCATATTCATGACTCTGATAACGATAGGAGAGAGATACGATGAATTGTCGAAATTCACTGATTGCGTGGGTTCTTTGCGGGCTTGTTATCGTTGCGATGACCGCGATTGCATACTACGAATATAAAACGAAAATCGAAAATATCGATCGATTGACTCGGCAGAACGAAGCACTGAAATCAGCATTGAACACATCGGCGGAAACCATCCTTCTCGATGGCCACAGAGCGCCGCTTCCCAGTTTTTCTTTATGGAAATCCATTGGAAAGACGGTGAAACTCCAAGTCAAAGAGAACGAAAACGGCAAACAACTCTGGGTTGAAGGCGACGATTCACCTTACCTGTATCAAGCCATCAGCCCCTCTTTCCCCGTTCTGCCCAACGTTCGGGTTCGGATTGAATTGCCGGTGGACGTTCAACAAGGCCAGGTCGCCATTGGCGTTTTGGACGAATCCAATGAATGGCTGGTCGCTCCAGAGAGTTTGTCCTCTTCGATTCAATTCTCAAGCGGCGGCAACAATTTCATCATCGTCGTCATCGCAAACAACAACGGAGATATCAAGTCGTCAGAACCCAGCCGGTTCAGCGTATCGCCAGGCTTCTATTCACTGCTTCCAGCCGAATGATAGCGGACGGTTTTCCGCTCTCTCAGTCGCAGAGTTTTGATACCCAATGGTGATAAGCAATACCGGAGTGCATCTCTCCTGACACGCTCTCTCCCGTGCTATCCTAATTGATACACATCGTGCCCGATCGTATCGAACATCGATACACCCAGCAGGAAAGGATGGATAAACCGCTATGACGTTCAAACTATGCGCGTGCGGAACCTCGGCGCTATATGATATTACCCCGCCCGATTGGCTGGCCGCTCTCGATGATAACCTGTCGGCGATCCAACACGGTTTTATCGAGGAAGACCGGGAAGGATACGAGAGTTTGATCCCACGGCTTCGCGCCTGGACTTGGTGTCATCAAGTGCCCGGAGATCACCGCGATTGCGCTCCCCTGAGCCGCATCGCCGAAATCGCCAATCGGGTACGGTCCGAAGCGAAAGCGTTCGTCACGATCGGCATCGGCGGTTCCGACCTGGGTTCCCGCACGATTCACGATCTTCTCGATTCTCCCTATCACAACGCGATGGTGGCGGCGGGAAAAATCGGGAACGCTCCGGAGGTTTATTTCACTGGCGACACGTTCGATCCCATGCGGCTGCGGAGTCTGCTCGATATGCTCGATGCGCGCGGACTGCTGGACGCGACGGTCCTCAACATCGTCAGCAAGAGCGGCACAACCGCAGAGACCGCTCTGGCTGGAATGATTCTGGCTGATAAACTGGGGCCGGACTGGATGAGCCGCACCGTGGCGACGACCGGCCTCTCGTCTTCCAGTCTGCTCTTTCAAATGCAGGAGAAAGGCGGCGAATTCATGGCGGTGCTTCCCGTGCCGGATGGTGTCGGCGGGCGGTTTTCGTTCGCGTCACCGGTGGGGCTGCTATTGCTGGCCGTGACGGCGGATGGCGATCCCGAAGCGCGGCTGGGCGAGGCGATGCGGGGTTACGGCGAGGCGCATGATGCGTTCCTGAACGAACCGCCCTTGTCCAATCCCGTTTATCAGACCGCCCGTTTTCTCCACGCCGCCGAAGCGTTCTGCGGGAAAACATCGATGGTCTTTTATCCCTATTTCGACAATAGCAAACTGGGCGACTGGTTCGTTCAATTGTACGAGGAATCCGTTCAGGAACGCGGGACGGGTCTCAACGTGCTGACCGTCACCGGGCCGACCGGCAATCACTCGCTGCTGAACGGGATCGTGAACGGTGCGCGTGACAAGGCCGTGCTGTTTCTGGTCCCGGACGATTTCGACGATTCGCTGTCCGTGCCTGCCGACGCGCCGTTGGAAGGCAGTCTGAAAATCTTCCAGGGCCTTTCATTGAGCGAGGCGCAGAACGCCTCTCTGCGCGGTACGGCGCAGGATTTCGGCAGCCGGGGCGTTCCTTACGCGACGCTGCGATTTCCCAAACGCGATCCCGCTTCGGTCTTCGGGCTGATGCGGCGGCTGATGGATGTCGTTGCGGTGAAGGGGCGGCTTCAGTCGCTCCATATCGATCCGCTGACCGGCGCGCGCAAGACGAACGATGAACTCACGTATATCCAGACCGGCGTTGAAGGCTACAAGCAGCGGATGCGCGAAAACATCAAGAAATAAGTGGGACTGACATGACTGAAAACGAAATACCCGCACTGGCGGTTTACGATTCTGCCGAACGGTGGCGCTGTCCTGAACTGGGGGGAGAAGTCACGTTTGGGTATTGCCGAAAGATGGCTTCCGGCCTGCCTTGCCATCATCTGTATCACTGCTGGGAGGAGTCGCTGGATATCGACGCGTACGTCAAGCATAATTTCACCCCGGAGCAGATCGCTCAAGCCTTCGAGACCCCCCCCAGAGGCCGCGTCGGCACAATCTACGACGTATTACGAAACCTCCAACAGGATAAGGACAGGATTTAGGGTGTAGGGTTTAGGGTCTGTTCGATTTTGATAAGTTCGCTCCCCTATCTAAAGTTTCCTCTCCCTGTGGGAGAGTACATCGCGTTGCACCGACAGGAGGACACGATGGCTTTTAAGGGTGAGGGTAAGGTGTTATTACAGATGTAGGGTGGGGCGCGCTTTATCGACCCACCATCTATTTCTGATGGCGAACGATAATGGAGTGTTGAAATGAAAACTTGCTTGGGATTCACGTTGATCGAACTGCTGATCGTGGTGGCGATTATTGGGATTTTGGCGGCGATCGCAGTGCCGAATTTCCTGAACGCTCAGCTGCGGGCGAAAATCTCGCGTGTGGAGTCCGAGCACCGTTCGATTGCCGACGCTTACACGATGTACAAGTTGGACCGGAACGCTTGGCCGCCCCACGCCGACCGCAGCCCCGCCCAGCACCACTATGTCACGACGCCTATCGCCTATCTAACGACATCGGTCATGGATATCTTTGCCCAAACCCCCAAGGGGATGAAGGATTTTTCGTTTCAGTATTTCCATGGACAGTATCACTGCGAACCGGCGTTTTTCTGGCATACGAACCAGTGGACGTCCGCGCTGAATCGTGACCCGAAGTTTTTCGAGGCCGCTTCCAACGCGGCGTTTTTCGTGATGAGTCTGGGGCCGGATCAGGATTTCGATCAGAGCATCGTGTCCGCCGCGATTTACGATCCCTCCAATGGCCTGACCAGCAATGGGGATATCCTGCGCAAGGTCGATGGACAGTTCCGCCCGGACTACCCCTTCACGAAGGGTAATTACTAAAAATATCGTCTATCTTAAGTCCTATCACACCAATGATTGCTTGACATCGGGAGGGAGTTGTTTATTCTCAATGGGAGTCATTGTTTAACGATTCGATAGGGAGAACCATCGATGATGCGGTGGCGTTTTTTTCTGTCTTTCATTCTACTCGTTTCGGCTTTTTTTTACGGTGTAAGACAAACGGTGTCTGCGGACCGGTTCGGCCTGACTTTGACGCAACTCGACGGCGTGAACGCTCAGGCACTGCGTCTGACGATCGAGGATTTATCCCAAACCTTTCCCGAACGATACCCGCGCGGACCGGAATTCCTTCAACGCCTGAACGAATACGAGAAGACACTGCCCGGAATCCGGCTGGCATTGAAGCAAGGGAAGGGCACTGCGCTGAAACGTGCTGAGGAGATTGTGTCGTTCAAACGCGAGGCGCTTCTCGCCAACCCCCTGCTCGATTTCGACCGCCTGCTTCTCATTAAGCGGGATGAAAAAAAACTTGGTTTTCCGAACAACTGGGAAGGCAACTGCAGCCTGACTCCCGATGGCTACGACAACGAAATCGCCGTGCTTTCTCCCGTGTCGCCGCAGGGAAAACTGACGACGCTCTTCCGATCCCAGGCAGGGCGGTTCGTGGGCGATGTGGACCTCCACTTCGACGCGGACCGGCTGCTCTTCTCGATGCCGAACGAAAACGGGCGGTGGCGAATCTACGAACTGGACGCTTCAGGAAAAACACTGCACCAGTTTCCCCTGATCGACGAAGCCGACGTGGACAACTACGATGCCTGCTATCTGCCGGATGGGAATATCATCTTTACATCCACTGCGCCGTTCGTGGGCGTGCCCTGCGTCATCGGCTCGGCTCACGTCGCGAATCTGTTTCGGCTGGAGACCGTCACCGGCAATATCCGGCGGCTGACCTTCGAGCAGGATCACGATTGGTGCCCCACCGTGCGCAACGACGGGCGAATCATGTACCTGCGCTGGGAATACTCGGACCTCCCGCACTACGTCTCGCGAATTATGTTCCATGCGAATCCCGACGGCACGGGACAGATGGAGTACTACGGAAGTAATTCCTACTGGCCGAACTCGATGTTCTTCGCGCGCCCAATTCCCGGCCACTCCAGCCGGTTCGTTGCGGTCGTCAGCGGGCATCACGACGTTCCTCGAATGGGCGATCTCATCCTCTTCGATCCGGCCCAAGGACGCCACGAAGCGGATGGTGTCGTGCAGCGCATCCCCGGTTACGGCCAGAAAGTCGAACCCGTCATCCTCGACGGCCTGACCAAGGATCACTGGCCCAAGTTTCTCCACCCCTGGCCGTTGAGCGGTACGTATTTCATTACCTCCTGCAAGCCTTCGCCCGATTCGCCCTGGGGCATTTACCTTGTGGATATTTTCGATAACATCACGCTTATCAAGGAGACAAAAGGCGACGCCCTGCTCGAACCGATCCCGTTCCGACAAACATCGAAACCGCCGGTCGTCCCAAACAAAGTGTTGCCTGAACGCAAAGACGCGCTGGTCTATATGACCGATGTCTATCGCGGCGGCGGGCTGAAAGGCGTGGCACAAGGCGCCGTGAAGAAACTCCGTCTGTTCACCTATCACTTCGCCTATCACGGCATGGGCGGACATCTCAACCGCGTCGGACTGGACGGCCCGTGGGATGTCAAGCGAATCATCGGAACTGTGCCGGTCGAAGAAGACGGCTCGGCCTATTTCCGTGTGCCCGCCAACACCCCCATCTCCATCCAGCCCCTCGACGCCGAAGGCAAAGCGCTTCAACTGATGCGCAGCTGGATGACGGCGATGCCCGGTGAGGTGCTGTCGTGCGTCGGCTGCCACGAACGTCAAAATTCAGGCCCGCCGGTCAAGCGGCCCATCGCGTTCAGCCGGGAACCGTCGGATATTCAACCTTGGTACGGGCCAACGCGCGGGTTTTCGTTCAACCGCGAAGTCCAGCCTGTGCTCGACGCGCATTGTATCAAGTGTCATAATGGCCAGCCGGAACAAGGGCGACTTGCCATTCCCGATTTTCGCGAAAAACCTGCCATCCATCCAGAAGGACCGGATAACGGCTACCAGCAAGGTTCGATCTTCCCTCCGGCTTATTTAGAATTGCGCCGCTTCGTTCGCTCGCACACAATCGAAAGCGACATGCACCTCCTGACACCGGGCGAGTTTCATGCCGATACATCCAAACTCGTTCAATTATTGAAACAGGGCCATCACGGGATTCAGCTCGGCGAAGAAGCCTGGAGCCGGTTAATCACCTGGATCGATCTCAACACCCCCGCTCATGGAACGTGGCACGAAATCGTCGGCGTGAAAAAAGTCGTCCACCAGCGAAACCGCCGGCGTGCGATGGACAAACGATACGCCGGAATCGATGAAGACCCCGAAGCCATTTACGCTGTCACCTATAAACCCCCAATCCTCCCGGTTTTGCCTGCCAAACCGGAGACACCTATCTTCGAAGCGCTCGCCTCCAACTGGACATTCGATGCCGATGAAGCGAGACGCCGCCAACGCGCATACCGGACTCATGAGAAAACCATCGATTTGGGAGAGGGGGTCGATCTCACCATGAAGCGGATTCCAGCCGGTACGTTCGCGATGGGGAAATCACCCGGCCAGCGGATCGAATTCGATCGGCCATTCTGGATAGGGCAATCCGAAATTACGAACGAACAATTTCAATGCTTCGATCCCTCTCACGACAGCCGCCTAGAACACGGCGATTACCTTCAGTTCAGCATCGAGGAACGGGGCTATCCCGTCAACGCGCCCCGTCAGCCCGTCGTACGCGTTTCCTGGAACCAGGCGATGGACTATTGCCGCTGGCTGTCCGAACGGACGGGGGAGACGTTTACGCTTCCCAGCGAAAGCGAGTGGGAATACGCCTGCCGCGCGGGGACGGATACGCCTTTCTGGTTCGGGGGCGCTGGGGCTGAATTCAATGCCTACGCCAATCTAGCTGACCGTTCTCTTCAGCATATCGATACGTTTGCGCCTTGGTCGCTGCCGTCCGGGGCGATCTATCCCTGGCGTCCGGCTGTAGCCGATGTCGACGACGCCTATCGCGTGACCGCGCCGGTGGGTACGTTTCGATCCAATCCGTGGGGACTCAACGACATGCATGGAAACGCCGCCGAATGGACGCGGACGGCCTGCCGGGAAAACGGGGGTGGGTCCAATTCTTCCAATAGTAGTAAAAAAATGATCCGGGGTGGATCGTGGTACGACCGGCCCAAGCGGGCGCGATCGGATTCTTATGCGGCTTACGATGCGTATCTCCCGGTCTTCGATGTGGGCTTCCGAGTCGTCTGCACGTCGGCAGGTGATGAAATCACAGTAAACCGGTGAGAACTTTTCCTGAACTTAAAAACGACAAGGTTGAAATCAATATTTGGATACGTTCATTTTTAAGATTGTTAGAATTCGGTTTGCCAGGGGTTCCTGAGGGTTGATTCTTAGTGCTTCTTTTAAGTGCTTATTTGCTTTATTTACGTTATTGACTTCCAGATAGCATTGTGTTAAGAGAGAATGAATTAAGGCTTTATTTTCCATAGATTCCAAACAAGGTTTTAAATAGGAGATGGCTGTTTGAAAATCTCCACTGGACATATAAATTTGTGCCAAATAAAACTGGGCCTGTGAATGTGTTTTGTCTAACTCAAGAATTTTCTTCATTTTGACCGCAGCCATATCACCCCTGCCAATATCTAAATAAATCATTCCCATGGTGAAATGGGTCTTTGCCGTGTCCGGGTGATGACGCAGGTAACTGCGGTATAAATTACGTTTGTCTTTTCCCATACGATTGATAGTATCTAAACTTTGTTTTGCCAGTTTCGCTTTATCACGTTCACGTTTAATGGAGTAGATTTTCACCAATTGGAATAATGCGTGCTGATAGAAAGGATCATCATCAATAATTTTTTCAAAGATAGTTTGGGCGTCAGAGGTTTTGCGTTGTTTCATTAATAGTTTTCCATACTCATAACGTGCCCGAATGTTCTTTGGATATTTTTCAAGGATTCTTTCATATAATGTAATGGGTGTTTCTCCTTGCTGGTGTTTTATGATGGCCTCTAAAACCATTGAATGTTCGTGAGATGAATTCTTAATTAACGATGACGCTTCAGCAACATTTCCCTGTATATGCAGGATAACGGCTTTTCGGTAAATAGCATCTTGATTGTCCGGTTCAATTTCTAATATCTTATCAAGATGTTTTAATGCAGGTGGATAGCGTTCCAAGCGGTGATAGACGTTTACTAATTCTTCACGGTATTGAATTGAATCCGGTTTAAGATTCACGGTTTTGTTCAAAGCTGAAAGAGAGCGTGCGGGATCGGATTTTTGGCTACCCAATATTTTACCTAAGAGAAAATAGGCTCGATGCGCTTCGGGATTGAGTTGAATGATGTGTTCCAATACACCAACAGTTTGTGGATAATATCTATGCTTAAAATAAAAGTGTGACAATTCCAATAGATTAACAATATTTTCAGGATCGTTCTGAATAGAATTGATTAGATTTACTTCTTGCTTTCGTAATGCAGGATTTTCTATGACAGGTTCAATCTCCAAACGAATGGGTGCACACCCTATTTCCAGTACGGTGCATGTGATCATTAATAGAAAAACGTGGGCGACGTAAATTAATCTCATTCTTCTGTTATCGAAAGTCTTTGATTGGCTTTGACATTATGTAAAACAGCTTTTCTTCCAGATGTCCATTCAATAATAATTTCTTCTACCGAATCTAATTTTCCCAATCCCAAATGCACATCAAAACTACTTTGTGAAAGGAAACTGGATCCGCTCCAAACGCCTTTCATCGCTTTCCAATGACCGCTTTTGCATTTAACCACAGTGCCAATCGCGGAGCGGTTGGAATTGGTTCCATGCAATTGAAGTTGCAGCCAGTTGTTTTGATTGGCACTGTCATTACGCAAAACAGCTGCTTTCCCATTGAGGTTATTAAGAACGATATCCAAATCTCCATCACGGTCGATATCGCCAATAGCGCTGCCTCGCCCGACACGAGGTGAATAAAAATCTTTTCCCAGATTTTTGGTCATCGTGAATTTGCCGTTGTTGTTATTGACATACATTTGTGGGGATTGTGCAAACGATATATCCAAATCGGAGTGATCCGCTTCCGGATAAACATGCCCGTTGTTAAAAAATAAATCGTCATCGCCATCACTGTCAAAATCAATCCAATGTGTCCCCCAGCCGAGTGACGTATAGGTGGTATGCCCCACGCCGCTGGTGTAGGTTTCATTATCAAAAAAACCGTCTCCGGTTCCATACAATACGGAAAAGGGTTCTTCGGAAAAATTCGTGACGACTAAGTCCCACTCGAAATCAGCATTGGCATCGCCGTAGTCGGCTCCCATAGAAGCCATTTCAGTGCCGTCTTCGCTATAGGACACACCTGCAACAAGCCCTGTTTCTTCAAATTTTCCATTCCCATTACTGATATAGAGATAACTGGGCATTGAATCATTTGATACATACAAGTCTGGGTATCGGTCATTGTTAATATCGGCCCACAAGCATGTAAAACTGTAAGCAGCAGGCACATTCATTAAGCCGGATGTTTGTGTCACATTTTCAAAGGTCCCATTCCCTTTATTATGAAACAAGGACATTCCTTGTGCTTGATAGGCTCGTGGTCCTGGATAGACGTTAAATCCACGCCAATCGGCCGACTTTTCCGGTTCTCCCGGTTTTCGTTGAATCGATTTTAAATCCAGATAATCGGCAACCACCAAATCGACCCAGCCGTCCAAATCATAATCACCGAATGCAACACCCGTGCTTAACAAATTGGATTGACATCCCGCATCAACGATGATATCGGTGAATGTTCCATCACCATTGTTGCGGAAAAATTTATTGGGGCCATGGTTTGTGACATAAAAATCGACATCGCCGTCATTATCATAATCTGCAGCGGCACACCCCATACTCCAGCTATTATCTCCGACCCCTGCACTTTGAGTTATATTCGTAAACGTACCGTCTTGGTTGTTGCGATACAGTTTGTTGACCGGCTGAGGTTTATTTTCAAGATGATTCCCATTCACGAAATAGATATCCAACCAACCGTCTCCATCAGCATCGAACAATGCCAAACCACCTCCTTTGGCTTCGATGATGCATGTTTTATCAGTTGGATTCCCGCTGGAGTGAACGAAATCTATTCCGCAGGATTGTGTAATATCCTTATAAGTAACAGAGGCGGATGTCACCTGTATGCAGAGGTGAGAGAAAACAAGAAGAAAAACATTTATCAATAATCGTTTAATCATCATCAATCCAAAATAATAGAGGTGTATAAAACACCCCTATTATTTATTGAAAAGTATCAATTATGTCGAGAGTGAACGGTGTCCGAAAAAACAAACTAGAACAACGACCATTCACTTACATTCGTTCCACCGGCACCTAACGGATTATCGCTGGTAAATCGCATTTCTCGGAAAAAACCGACTTCGGATTCATTCGCTTGATGCCATCTTTGAAGATGGAACTGTGCGTCATCCCAATCAACCCAGTTGATATTGAAGCCAATTGGCTCATCGGGTTGGAGTGAAGGAAAGACATTCCAGGGGAACATAATTTCCTGCACATAAGACGTATGTTCAAGCACCGGATTATCATCCAACTTTACGGCACGTGGAATACTTTCTAAAATGGCGATTTCGTCATCGTCATCCGTATTTAATGAGGAACGGAAAATGGCGAAATCAAGCGGTAAACCATTGGCCATTTCATTGGGAAGATTGTATTCTTCATCGATAATCACGGCATCGATGCTGAAAGCAGTTTGCAAGTCGAACTCTGAAGTTTGATCATCTTGGATACTGAATGGTTCACGGTCATTGTCGTTGTCAAACCACATTTCAATACCATCATTGGTAAAACCGGGTTGGTTGGCAAAGTCCCGGTCCGGGTCGTTACCATGAAACCAACCAATCTGGCTGTCGGTTACGACATTCAATAGATAAAATCCTTCATCATTCCAGCCGATATAGGTGGTCGCAGTAAAATCATCTTCACCGTCTGCTTCAAAGTTGGCATTGGAGCTGACTAACACCTTTGCAGGATCGAATTCGAAATGGTCGCCTGTTGTTAGTGCATTTTCATCACCTGCATTATCCGTTGCAGAATTTCCAACTCTTTGATCTTCCGGTAAATCTGCCATCACAGCAGGATCGCCATAAGCATCCAGAGGCCAGTCGGATGGATCACCGTCAATTGTGATGCTGATGTTCGCGCCAAATTTACGGCAATTGATAAAACGGTCTTGAGCGGTAACCATTTGAGCAAATAACGATACAGCCATGATTCCCGTCATAAAAATTCCAAAACGATTCAGTCTATTCATATAATCCTCCCTTAAAATAAAGATTGAACTATTTAATCGAAATTTATACTAAATGATATTCTTTTTAATGTCAACCTAAAATTTTACATTTTTCAAGACCGTGATTTCCACACTGCGACAGGTCAACAAAAAGTGAAAGCAGGACGAAACTAGCACAATATATGGTATATAAAATTTGTGTATTGTCTATATATAGTGGTTCGATTTCCAATTTTCGACTTTTTGTCGTTTCGTCACGACAACTCAATTCATCCGCCCCTTCACACCGTTTCGATCCGTTTTGGTTTCCTCGTGAGTTCCACTATTCGCCTTTTAGCGGGATCGGGATTACCATCCTTGGCTGGGGTTGCCATCGAAACGGACAGACTGGCGATTTGCGCTCTTTTTCTCCGAAGAAGGAGCAAAAACGAAGTCTGTCGATAGGGCAACATTGATCCTCTCCCAAAATTCATTGATTTTTTCCATCAGTTAGGTAGACATTCTCCATTTTTTTATCTCCATGATAGTCATCGAATCAATAACGAGTGGATGTTGACGGTTGTATGTTTCTTCTGGATTATACGATGTCAGCCAACATGAATCGGCTAAAGACCTTTGTCGGTTTACCCAATCCCTGGTGTCAGAGTTCGGCCTCCAGGCAGGCGATCAATTCATCAATCAAGGTTTTGAGATCTGTCTGAGCTTGAGAATCGGTAATCCAGTCGTTTTTGCCCTCTCCATCCACTTTGGCCCGGATATCGTGAGTTAGTTTATTGATTGCGGATTGATAATCTCCGGAGTCAATCATAGACTGTACGGCGCTGAGTTTATTGCTGAAGGTTTTTTTCCGGTTAGAGCCATTATTCTTGAAAGCAGCATCAGCAAGGCCCTGGATATAAGCATCGATGTAGTCGGTGGTCAGTTCACAACCGCAATCACATTCAACTGTCACGGTGATATCCACAGCGACATCATAATACCCATGACCCATAGATCGATCGCCAAAAACAAAGGTGAAGGTATAAGTGCCTTCAGGCTTGTTTCTCAAAATAGTTTTAGCGATGCTTGAACCCCAACTAAAACCACTCCCTTCGATAAAAGTACCGGAGGAAACACTGACCATGTGGTTTGAATTATATGTCCATTCAGCGTTTTCATAGACGGCATAAGCGAAAACTCCCCAAGTCGATCCTCCTTCAACCATACCTTCAATAATCAGATCGAAGTCTGTTTCCGGTTCAACCGTATCCGGAACCGTGATACTTGCCACCAAGTCTAAATAAATCTCGGAATTAGTAGCCGCTTCGCTCATGTTGGCAGTGAAAACGGACATCAACATCACTCCCAAAGGTATCAATAAGCGTTTCATTGTTACAGTTTCCTCCGTTCTTTGGTTGAAAATATTATAATCCAAATTACTATTTACAGACCTCACTAATTGAAACCAATCATCCATCAAAAATCCCTAAGTTT
>CAZSIZ010000075.1:2875-21550 GCA_964606645.1 uncultured bacterium | reverse complement strand
GTTTCGATCACCTCGGCTTCACGATTCCTGCGGCGTAGCCGCTTCGTCCAAAAATCCCTGAGCGCTTTTTTTACACAAAACGAAACGGCAAAAAGTCGAAAACACTTTCAGTGACCACATGATATTATATAAAACAAAGACTGATGAAACTCAATATCTTACCTTTTCGTCTGCAAGGTCTGACTTTTTACCAGTTTGTGGGTAGAATACGTTCAATGGATTCGATAATCTCATCCGTTGAAACTTGACACTCGATTCATCACACGATACCGTTCTTTCAGAGGGAAGTTGGGAATTGATCTTGTAATCTGTATTGGCTCATTAGGAACCCAATGATTGCTTCCGGCAATTTTTAAGGTTTCCGGCTTATTTCAAGGGATTTTAAGGCAAATCGAATCGTTTTTTTCCCATTGCCACTCACTTTTTCTACTGGATGTTGACTTCCGGCCCCTCTGAATCGTTATCGTAATATAGGAAAATATCGATAACGAGGAGTGTTACCTATGAAAACGATACGCGTTCTCACCACAATCATATCCATTCTAGCGATCGCCGCTTTGTTCACGGCGCTTCCCGCCGATGCTCAATACAGTAACTACGGCGGCGGTTACAACAACTATGGTGGCGGGGGTTATAACAACCGCATGGGCGGATTCGGCGGCCAGAGCGGCTATAATTCCTATAGCGGCGGCTACAACAACCGCATGGGCGGTGGTATGGGCAGCAGCATGGGCGGATTCGGTAGCCGTATGGGCGGAATGGGCGGAATGAGCGGAATGAGCGGACGAAGCAGCCGCCGTGGTAGTTCCCGGTCCAACTACCAACAACAAGGGTATGGCGGAAATACCGGATACGGCAACACTGGCAGTTCCCGGCGGGGTGGCCGCAGCAGTCGCGGAAACACGGGCCGTAACTATAGCTCCGGCGGAGTCCCCCAGAGTGCTCAGGGACAAGTCGCTCCGGGTCAAACCTCATCCAAAGGAATGTCTGTCGACCGCCGCCGCGCATTGTCCGGAGGCGGGAAATCACCGGCTAAGGGCGGGGGAATCCAGGTTGGAGGTTCTCAAGGTACATTAAGAGTCCCTGGCGCGCCTGACCTATCCAAGTTAAAGCGAAATATGCCGGGGAAAACCCCATCTCGAAGAAAACAGCCGGAAATCAAAATGCGTCCGGTGGCGAACTTCTATTTGGACACACCTACCACGATGGTCGTCGTGAACGAACCTTTCCCAATCAGTGTGGTGCTCTCCAATAATCCCAAGTTGGATTTCGACCGGATTGCGTTCACGCTGAAATACGATCCCGCCGACATTATGCCGGTCGCCGATCAAAACGCGACCAACGATTGGCAGCCCATCACTGAAATTCCTTTCGATTCCACCCCGGACGAGAAAGAAAAAACAACAGCGAAAACAGCAGCGGTCAAGACGGCAGCATCGACGACAAAAGAACCGGACGTAAAACCGGTGCGAACTCACTTTTCCTTCATCACGAATGAATCCAAGTTTGAAATCACACAAAATTCAATCGACGCCCAAGCCGGATTGATCCGTTTCGAAGCCCGAACCTCTGAAGGATCTAGCGCGAAAAATACCGGCGAGATCACACAGATCGCATTTATGCCACTCCGGGAAGCGCGCACAAAAATTTCATTCATTTTTTACGAGGGCGATCCAGAAGAGACCGAAGCACCCCTGACCGCATTGTCCCATACGGGATTGGACAGTCTCGGCTCCCGTTTTAAAGACACGGACGGCGTAATCAATTTGGATATGGAAATCTTCGAAACGCTGGACAAAATCAAAGAACGTCCGGTCATCACGAAAGCCGGGGACCGCAAACGCAATCGCTCTCAAGTTGAAGATGAAGGCACTTATCTAACCCACCTCTACCTGATCCCCCGGCAGAAAACCGTCGATGTGGGTGATGTGGTCGAAGTGGATGTCTTTCTCGAAAATCCCGAGGGCGATACGATCGATACCGTCAATCTTCTGATTGCATACAATTCCAGGATTTTCAAACCCGTCGACGGGGACGATTTTTCGCCGGGATTCAATTTTCTCGATAAACCTTATTCCAAAAAATTTCCCTTTGATTTCCCTGTTTTAAACACGATCGATTCCGAGAAAGGAATCGCCGATTACCGTAAAAAAGGATTTCAGAAAAAAATTCGTTCGGAAGGCGTTATCGCGACTCTGAAATTGCAGGCCGTGCGGCCGACGACCAAAACGACCTTCCGAGTATTCCTGAACGAATCGGGAGAAGAACCGACTACGGGTGTCTTCTATCGTTATCACGATCGGCTGGGCGATCCCGTCGATCCATTCGACGGCGTCACCACTTGTTCGCTCAAAGTACGCCCAACCACCGCGTATTTGAAAAAATACGCCAATCTGGGCGAGGGATGATATCCTTATCCCTTCCGTAGTTCGGTAAGTGCTGATAGAATCGCCGAACGTAGCTGAATCATTGGACGGGAGCGATGAGAAGGTTCGAGATGCAAAGAATGGCGTATTGGACAGAAATGGAACGGTTTACTACACCGTTTTCGATGTCCTGAGAGGCTTTTGGCCGCTCCGTCAACAAAAGTCGTCGTATTTTTACGAGCGGTTCGTATTGAATTGTACCGTATTCAAAACACCGTACTCATTCTGTTTTTTTGAATACAACTCTTGAATAAAAAGGCAGTGCATCCATGGCGAAAACTCCGGAACTCGTTATCGATATTGGTCAGGAAAGCATCAAGGTGCTCCAGGTGCAGGCCGGTAAAGACGGTTTGAGCGTCGTAAAAGCCGGCGTCGAAAAATTGGTCGATATCTCGTCGGAGGAATCGGACAAAACCTATCAGCAGGTCAAAGACACCCTGCCGATTCTTCTCCAAAAACTGGGGATCAAACAGAAACGCGCGATTGTTTCCCTTCCCGGACGTTCGGCTTTTACCCGTCAACTCAAGGTTCCGGTCGTGCGGGGTAAGCAACTCGAACGAATTATCAAATACGAAGCCCGGCAGCACATTCCGTTCCCCCTCGACCAAGTCAACATGGACTACCGGATTTCCGAGTCGGCAGGCGATATCCCCGAATTGGAAATCAATCTGGTCGCGGTGCGCAAAGAGATTGCGGACGGTTATTCCCAGATCCTGAAGAAATGCGGAATCCGCAGCGATATCATCGAGGCATCCCCGCTCTCCATCTATAACGCTTATGCCGCCTCTCCCCTGCACGATGCCGAGGAAGTGACCGCGGTCATCTCCATCGGCTCTTCCAGCACCGATATCGTCATCGAGCAGAACGGCGCCATGCAGTTCATGCGAAGCGCTCCGGTTGCCGGAAGCGCTTTGACCGCGCTTTTGGCGAAACAACTCGAGGTCACCGAAGAGAAAGCGGAAGAACTCAAGTTGAAACCGGCCACCCAATACGATGAATCGGAAGGAATTAAGTCGGAAAAGGTGGCTTCCATTCTGGAAAAAGGTTTCGACAATATTGTCACCGAAATCCGCCGTTCCTTCGATTTTTACGTCTCACAACCCGACGCACAGCCGGTCACCCGTATCTTTCTCTGCGGTGGCTGTGTCAACATGGAAGGCTCCGCCGAATTTCTGGAAGACCGGCTGGGCGTTCCCGTTCAGCTGTTGGACGCCACTCAAATCGAAGGCCTGAACTGTCCCGAAGAATATCAATCGTTCCTGAAACACGAAGCGGCCCTGGTTGGAATGGCAATCCGCGTCGCAGGCAAAGAAGGATGCGCGCTCAGCTTCGCTCCCGACCATATCAAGCAAAGCTTGGAAATCGAACGACGCGCTCCCATGCTCAGCCTGATGGTGGCCACGGTCGTCGTCATGATCGCCCTGTCGTTCTTCTTTCTCGACAAGATCGTCTCCAATACGGCCAATGCCGTCACCCAGGTTTCCGATATCGTCGCCCCGGGCATTGAATCCAAACCCGAATTGGTCAAGGCACGCACTGAACAAACCAAATACTTCGACCGCTATCAGCGAATTAACGAAGTGGCGAAAAAACGTGGTTTTCTTACCCGCGTCTATCTGGAAGTTCAAAGCTTGGTTCCCCAGGATATCTGGCTGGAAAGCATCGAAGCTACCAGTTCGAAAATGACCATCAAAGGCCGTGCGCTGAACGACGAACAAGTCTCGAACTACTACACGAATTTAATGATGTCCCCCTTCTTCGATAACGAAGTCGTTGTGTTGAAAAGTTCCGATCCCGTAACCGATGTGGACGGAACCTCGCTCGGTCAAAGGGACTTCACCCTTGTTATCGACCGCTACAACGAACCGACGAATGAAGAAGTCAAATTCGTCAGCGAATTTCGAAAACTCACGAAATACGGTGAAGTCCTATTGGTCCGTTTCGACCGTTCCATGCCGGACAATATCTCCGTCATCATCGGGGTTTTGGAAATCGAAGATATGAAGGACCGGATTACACTTTTGAATAAAATCTATACTGCCCTGGCTGCTTCGGGGCTGGTTGAAGCGGGGAATTCCATCGTGAAAACCATCGACATTCGTCTTCACGACCGGGAAAGCAATCTCATTGAGCATATTCAAGTCGCAAGCGATCTGCTTGGTGGCTTCCGGGATAAACGCGTTGCTCAGGACGAATTGATCCTGGGATTCGCCGAAAAGACACCCGAACCCAGCCCCACACCGTCCCATACCCCCACGCCCGAATCCGGCGAGGAAGACACCAGCAGTCAATACGGGATGTACGGTATGATGGGCGGGATGTACGGCATGGGTGGGATGGGCGGCATGGGTGGCGGTATGGGCGCTCCGCCAGCAGCAGGTGGAGAAGGTTGATCCCCTGCGCTGTTGCACGAACGAAGCATTCACAATACGGTAGAGATAATAAAATATCAGATCATACTATATTGGGAGTATAACCTTGGCTCTCTCGCTGAATATCAACAAAGACGCAGTACTGGAAACACTGGAAAAAAAGAAGGATCCCATTTTTCTGGGAATTCTTGTGGTGACTCTCCTGGTGGGGATTTGGTATCTCTATTCGCTGAGCGCCAAAACGGTTGAAGAAATCATCGCCGAAACCACCCAGGGATCGGATCGGAATACTCAAACACAAGTCGCCGATCTGGCCGCGCCCGATGAAGTCGTCGGAGGGCTTCTCGCTCGCCGGTCCCACGATATGTACAACATCAAACGCAATCCCTTCGGCTCACCGCAGGATCAGCTTCGTATGCGGCAGGAAGTGGAGAAAGCGTACCAGAAAGGCGTCGATCTCTTCCAGTCGGCTCAGTTCGAACCCGCCATCCAGCAATTCGACCGGGTCATCGCCTTGGACGTGACCGAAACACGCATCAAATACGATGTCCTTCCGTCCGAATACAAACGGCGATGCCAGCGGGAGAACGCCCGTGTCAATCTCGACAGCATCTTACGCAGCGCCAACAACGACATCGGTGAAGGCGACCGCCTCGCCGCCGCCAACAATGTCGCCCAGGCGGAATCGATTTATAAACGCGCCAACGATAACCTCAACGCGGTGATCAACTCCGATCCCCAAGGTGACGCCATTGGAAAAGAAAACCTCAAGAAAGTTACCGATCTTCAACAGCAGGTTTTCAACAAGTTCCTCGCGGTCCATCTTAAAAGCCTTCGCAGCGATATTCGCAAGAGTGTTGGCAACGCCCAAACCCTGTTGGCCGGAAACGATCTGATCGCACTTTTGAAATCCATGTTCAACCTCAACCGCATCCAGACCTCCCTCAACGAACTCGGTCCAAGCGCCGACCAGATCAACATGAACGAACGGAATCAACTCGCTCCGTTGATTCAACAGATTCAGAAAAAATTAAGCGACAACTATACCAACTTGGTCACTCAGGCAAATACACTCTTCACTCAAGCCGTGTCCGACCAGGATATCCAGCAATCACGCGAAGCCATCTCCATCATGCAAATGGCTCTCAACACGAAGCCGGGCGATCAGGAATTGCAGAAAATGATCGGCAACTGCATGATCCAGCGGGCCAATCTGCTTATCCAAGTCACGGACGATTTCATTGCTCAGCAAAACGATATTTTGAAAAACAATCAATTCGATCAATTCGATGCGAGAACAAAAGTACAACTTCTCGAAGAACTGGCGATCGTCAAACAAGTCGGTGCGACAACCCTGACATCGACACTTCGAGCCAGTTTAACAACCCGTGAAAACAACCTGAAAGCACTTCGGAAACCACCGAAAGTCACTCAGGATTATCAAGTTCTGAGTATCCGAAGTTCGAGCAACAGCCGCTGGCGTATCGAAATCCTCGACAAAACCAGCCGCACGGGTGGTCAAAAGAGAGTGCTCAACCTCGCTATCAACGGTAAAGACAACCGTACTAAAATCACGCTCAAGCAAGTTGACACTACGGGTGGCTTTGTTATACTTTCAAAACCTGGCTATCAAGATGCCCAGGTTCAAATAAGTGCAAAAAATTAAGGGATGTAAGAGCACCGTCTGATTGAATGGTCCACTTTGGACATCATGGTCGTGGGTGACAGTTCTAAAAAAACACTTGCTTAGTCCTAAGAAAACCGGCAGATCGCGTGTTTTCTTAGTTGTTTTTCTGTTAAACCGCTCGATCGGATTGACAGAATTTGACTGGATGGATGATCTGGAAGATTTGAGTTGAATACAATTTGTTCCATCCTCCGATTCAGTTAAACAATCCAGAATGGTATCGGTTAAAGAACAAGGAGTGACATAGATGTTTTCTACCTCGCGTTGGTTTAATTCCCCTCTTTCCCGTCACGCGCAAAGAATGATTCAATTGAGTGTGGTTATCGGTCTCATCGGTACGGGCTGTCTGCAGTCGTTTGCCGGTGTTTCGTTGCCGGGTCTTCTCTCCCTCACGGTTAGCCAGTCGGAGACAACTCCCCCCTCAACGGTGAAGGCCCAAGCCGATCACTTGTTTCAATTGGCGCGTAAACAGATTCGTTCCGGTAACGTCAACAAGGGCAAGGCGATCTTGCAGCAAGTGCTGATGATCGATCCTCAGCACAAAAACGCCAAAGGTGAGCTTCTTAAACTTGGCGTGACGGGTGCTTCGATCGTTCCCAATCAGGCCTTGATCGCCGCATCGAATCAATCTGTCTCCACTCCGACCTACGATTCGCTCTCTTCCAACGAACTGATCGATGTCTCCAAAGCCATGATGCGCGACGGCGATTACGGCGGTGCTCTGTCCGTTTTGGAAAAAGCGCTTTCAAAATCCACGGACGAAGATGAGAAAAAACAGATCCGTGCGTTTATCTTCGCTATCAGTAAAGACAAAGAACGTATGGCGAAGGCCAAAGACTCGATGATCAGTTACAACCTGAGCCAGATCGAAAAATCCCTGCAAAAAGCTGCGGTTTATCTGGAAAACGATCAGTTCGAGAAAGCTCAACTCGAACTGCATCGCGCCGAATCCATCGCACCCGAAGACCCCCGCGTTAAGCAGATGCTGAATCAGGTCTATTCCAAACAAGCCACCTCCCAAAAACAGACGGCCCAGCAGCAGCAACTCGCCGATGCCATGAAAAATCAGGAACAGGCCGCGGCGGCTGAAACCCTGTTCAATGACGCCGTGATTCTCTATCGTGAAGGTCAGATCATCGACGCCGTGGAAAAGTGGAACCAGGCCCTTCAGGTCTATCCCGACCATCAGGCCAGCCAGACCTACCTGACCAACACCCGCTCTGAATTCGAGCAGGCGGTCGCCTCCAAAATCGCCGCCGAACAAGAAGCCTCCCAGGAAGCGGAATGGGATAAGAAGCTGGATGAATCCATCATTCAGTACTCCACTTCCGGGGATCGTGTGGATGTCAAACAGGTCATCAGTTTCCTGAGCAACCTCAGCGGCCTGAATGCGGTCATGGCAGAAAACCTCGAAGGCAAAGTCGCTTTCGACGTCAAGGACACCACGGTCCGAAACGTCCTCAACCTTCTCCAGAAGGAATACGGCTTTATCTGGAAACGCGACAAAGACACGATCCACGTCAAACGCGGCTTTCAGACCCGGATCTTCCCCCTGACGGAAGGTCAATACAAAACGATCGAAGTCATTCTCAACGATCCTACGACGCTGGAAGACACCAGCAGAAATTTGAAGGACATTCTCTACGGGCCGGGTGAAGAATTTAACGTCCCCGGCAAACAACTCTTCCTCAACCGCGCGACAAACGCCTTAGTCATTACCGATACGGAAGAAAACCTGCGCAAAGTCGAAGCCTTCCTCAAAGATATGCCGACGATCATCGGCGATAAAACCAAAGCGCCGGTCGAAACCCGAACCTACCGCTTGAACGAAGATATCGCCAAGGACATCTACGAGATCGTCAAGGTCGTTCTTTTCAAGGGGCAGGGCGCTTACGATATCACCGATACACGGCGTCAACTTTATCTGGAACCCAACTCCAGCGTCCTCATCGTAATCGACTATCCCGAAAACATCGAAGAAATAGAGAAAATTCTCGCCAGCCAGCAAATTCAGGATAGTGTCGAAGAAGGCGATCTCTATGCCAAACAGTTCATTATTACCGACGTTGACGATGTCGAAGACACGCCCGAAGCTTACGAGCGCCGCGCCGAACTCGTCAACAGCGTTGCCGAGATCGTCGAAAAGATGCTCTACGGTGCCAAGGGAATCGAGGCCGCCAAACTGTCCGGCCGCATCTGTATCCCCAATCCCGATCGCGGTACGATCGACATCGTCGATTCACGAGACAATATTCGCCGCGTCGATAGTTATCTCAACAGTATCAAGGGCGGTTCGTCTCAGGACATCCTCATCGAAGCCTTTGAAATCATGCACGTCGATATCTACACGATCACCGATGCCCTGGGCGTTCTCTTCTTCCAGCAGCAGCAGTCCACTCGGCCGCTCTCGCTGAGCCAGAACGCGTTCCAGTCCGTTGGGACCTCGGAACAGGGTGACACGCTCAACAATGTCAGCGACCTTTACGAAGAAACCTCGCGGAACATTTTCAACCTAAGTGGTGGCGGTGGTGGCGCCGAACTGAGCCAGTTCATCTCCATGCAGATTTATCCCGATCCGGTCTCGAACCGTCTCATTGTCGTTACGCCCGATCCCGAAGTTATCACACTGGTCTCCCGCGTCATCTCGACCTTTGACCGGCCTCAGCGTATGATCGAATTGGAAATTCGCGGTGTGCAAGTCTCGCTGACCGATCTCCGTTCGATTAACTTCGATTACATTCTGACCGATCCGCTCGTCGATAAGATTTCCTTGAATCCAGAAAATACGGAATCCGTGGTCAATATGAACACGGATACGACGGATGGTTTCGGCCTTTCCGTACACACTTTTGGACGCTCGCGGCTGGACTTCCTGATGAGCCTGCTCGAATCGACGACCAGTTTCAACGTCATGTCTGCCCCGAAAGTCCTGACGGTTGCCAATCCGATGAATCCGCCGATGGTCTTTGTCGGACAGCAGTTGCCCTATGCCGACTCGGTCGAGTTCGACGATCAAGGCGATGACGATCCAACGAACAACCGGATGGTGATCACGTATCAGCGTGCCTTGGTCGGTACCGTTATGCCCATCTTCCCGTTCGTTTTGAACGACGACCACGTTTATCTGGAATTGCAGCCGCAAGTCATCGATCCCGGCGAACGCCTTCCGGTGACCATTCAGGGAACCATTCCTCCAGGCTCGTCGATTCCCAACGTTGGACCGATGCTTCTCAATCAGCAGTTCCTGCAGACGAGTATCCGTCTTAGAAACGGTGCGACCGCCGTTCTCGGTGGAATGATCGCGGAGCGTGAAAACGAATCCGTCGATAAAGTTCCCGTGCTCTCCAAGATTCCATTCCTGGGGAACATGTTCACCGACAAACGAATCGAGAAGATTAAAGTCTCCACGCTCTTCTTCGTTACGGCCCGCATTGTCGAACCAACCCTGTAAAGGGAAACACAGAATTTCATTAGAAATCCCCCGGATTCTTTCGGATCCGGGGGATTTTTGTATCGGATTGCAGTTGAATCAATTCTCTATATCATCCTATTCGGACATGGCACTACTCACTTCAACTCCCCTTTGGCGGGGATCAACCATAACCGTCGTTTCTGTTGTTTCCTGATCGAGGAAAAGTGATTCCAATACCTGTTTTGCAGGTAGGAGACACGCCGAACGGATGAATGGTCGACAGGTTTCGTATTGCAAGGTTTTCCAGCGGGAGCTGGTGGAGGAGAAGCGTTATATCCGCAGTTCACACACGAAAATTTATTGACCACTAACCGGCCGCAATCGGGACATTTCTCTTTGAGGGTCACACATCGGACTTTACGATCGCGAATCCAACCGTCCACCCGATCGAGAGTCACACCGAGCTTATCGGCCACTTCTTCACGGGTAATATGCGGATTGTGCTGAAAAATCTTTCGCGCGATGTCAATCAATTTTAAATCAACTTCTACGCAGTTTTGACACCGCCCGTTCGAGTCGAGCCGGTTGTATTGATGGCAGCCTATGCAATTACTCCAACGTCCTGAATTCCGTTTCATCGCTCCACTCCTTTCAATCGCATTCTTTATTATAATTTATTATCGCTTGTCTCTATTGCTTACTTTAGCAATGTTTCGATGATAAGTCAACTATTATTTAATATTTTTTTCGTATATCGCACTTATAAGTAACGTAATATTGCGATTTAGTGTAATTTATTGGGATAAACGACTGAGAATGTTGGCAGGAAAAGACCTTGCACCTGTTTTTGAAAATCCAACCAGAAGTGTCTGAGAATTAGAAAAACGACGTGCCTTCCGACCCAAACGCGATTTCGAAATCCCGTTCGCCTCGATAGTTCAGTTTATGCGCTTTCCAGATATCGCCGCTCGAGGTGGTCTCGTTGGAAGGCTGGTAGGCGGTCGAATGGCCTTGGGTGACCAGCCAGCGCACGTCGTCCAGGTCGTGATCCGGGCCGGCGGCGATGAAGACCTAATACGCGCCTAAAGCGGTGTTGGGACAGTGACTGGTCCCGTATTCGTAGAACAGGCCGTTGGCGAAGGGATCGACGGGAATCTCGCCGATGTAGTTGACGGGGGTGGTGAGTTGGGCGTAAATGCATTCGTCGTGATTGGTCGTGTAGCAGGGATTCATCCGCGCCTGTTCGCAGGTCACGCCGAAGAATCCGCCCAGGTGTTCGAGCGAACAGATTTCTTTGGGACCGACGCCTTGATCGTTGCCGTCGGTCATCCATTTGTTCGAGTTCAGTTTGCGCACGACGTTCTGATCGTAGATCATTTTGATATCGGCGAAAATTCTCGCCGCTTTCGCCCGTACCTACGCGTTCAGGATGTTCGGTACGGCGATGGCTGCCAGAATCCCGATAATCGCCACCACTATCAGTAACTCGATCAGCGTAAAACCGGTTTGTTTCGATGACGTTAGCATTGAAGCATCTTTTTTGAAATTTAGGTTGCCACCTATGTTGCATTGATCGTGGATTATTCGTCAACAGAATTTTCTTCCTTATTTTCTTCAGTTATTTCGTCTGGTTTTTCATCCGGCCCGTCTTCCAATTGTTCATCCGGCTGAACAACTGGCTGCTCTTCTGGTGTTTCTTGATTTTTGAAGGCGATGTAACTGTGTTTTTCGAGGAAGGTGAACCAGGCGGGGATACATTCGCGGTAGCGTGTCACTTCAAGGTGAAGCATTCGCTGGATTTCACCGATGGTCCGTTCGCCGTCCGTCAGCCACCAGGAGAGGATGAAAGGCACGTTGTTTCGGGGAGAGGTTTTGACCGGCGTCGTCCATTCGTTATAGGGCAGGGCATCGAGAGTGATGGCTCCCAGCGCATCGCCGATGCGTTCCGGTATGCGTTCGTCTTCGATGATGTTTTGCTCGATCTCCAAGTCGGTGATAGACAGACCGAGCAGTTCCGCGCGTGTTTCCAGTGCGCTTCGAATCAAGGTCGTCGCGGATGCTCCCAGACCTCCGAGGACGCTTTGCAGTTCCTGAACGTGCGCCCATTCCATCTCGCCGGTCACATCCACGTCGACTGTCTCCAGCGATTGCAGTGCCTCTTGTTCCAGCTTCACCCGCAGGGGAAAATGGCGGCTGGTTTCACAGAGTAGATCGTTCAGGTCGGTCAGGTTGCGTGTCTCGCCGATGCGGTCCAGAAACATCTGAACGTCTTCGTTCAGCCGTTTCTGCGAAAGCGTGTAATTCCAAAACGCCAGGAACGGAATATCGGCGACACCGACCGCCGACATTGCGTAGAGCAGGGAAGCGGGCGCGGCGGCCAGATCGGCGCAGGATCGTTTGTCCACGCTGTCGGGCGTATCGGCGCTCGTGTTGCGGCATTCCTCATCGGTCCCGCCATACAGCCAGTGGGTCGGAACGCCGATCGCGGGATCGTTGAAACAGACATCGGCGGTCAGAGAAAACGGTCGCCGCTCCAGAAACCGCTGTGGCCGGTAGTTGCTTAGATAGTCTTCCATCAAATGCCAAGCCAGACCGTCGGAGAAGTGGCTTTGGCAGACCGGCGAGACGCGGTAGTTCCACCGGCTCCAGGAGACGTCTGGATTCCCCGCACCGGATTCGACGTTCAGCGCGAAATGCGTCCGGTCCAGAATCTCTTTCTTCAAGCCCGCGAATGCCATCGATCCGTACAGTTTTGGGCTGAGCAGAAAACGTATCCCCCGTTGCGGCCGGGGGATCGATTCATTCTCGATCAGGTGTTGAAGCACGCGCGCCCCTTCCAGCAGGGCGGCAGCGTTGGAGGCGTTGAAATGAGCGCCCTGCCCGTACAGCGGCGCGTACAGCAGCACCTCCTCCGGGCCGGGGTCGCCGGGGATCAGCGCCGTGACGGCGGGCAGAATCCCCTCGGAAAGCGTCGTCTTGGCTTTGACTCGTAAACTCACGGTTCCGTTTTCCGACAGGCGTACGAGTTCCCGGCCGATTTCGGGCGAAACGGCCATCGCGAGCAGCGGCGGTTCGTCTTTGTGCGTGCCCCAGCCGCCGGGGGTGCTGGCGTTGCGTCCGATCCACTGCGTCTCCGACGACGCGTTGGGATTGGGCAGCCAGCCGCTGATAACGCCGTAGATTTCCGCTTGGCTGGCCGTATGCCGGATGTCGTCGAGACGGCCCGGTGTGTAAACGAACTTGCCTTTCACATCAAGCGTTTCCAGTTCCCCGGGATCACCTTTCTTCAGGCAGATCAAATCCGCTTCGATGCCTTCGTCCGGGGTGGAGGGCGACCACATCGCGATACAGTTTGGACTATCGTCCCATACCGCCAGCGTTTTTTGTGTGGGCGCGGTCAGTTCGATGACGGCGCTTTCGCAGTCCCACGCCAGCGGCATGACACCGTCACCGTATCGGGTGATCCCATCAGCGGTCAGTTCGAGCGTTTCGGTTTCCAGCCCGAATTCCTCGAAGGCGGTCTGCACATAGTCCGCGCATTTCCGGTAGCGGTTGAAACAGGACGTGCGGTTGTGTTCCCATAAGGCTTCGATGTGCTTTTCCATCTCGTCGATCGAGATGGCTTTCATCACGGGTTGAAAGAGGGCGTTTAGATTCATGATTGTTTTTCTTCTTCTCTTTTTGTAAAGATTAAATCGTTCATCGCTTGAAGAGCCTGTGGGTCGTTGCCGTCGGCCCCTCGTTTAATCGTTTCGAATTGAGTTTTTTGGGTTGCTTGGTCCAACGTCGTGAAGAAATCATCCCGCATTGTACGCAACGCTTTTTCCGTATTGGGCAGCGGTATCTTTTCAAGAATCGAGATCAATAGCGCCCGTTCGCCGCTTTCGGGAAAGAGTTCCGCCAGCCGGGCGGCTTCGCTCGATTGCTTCTCGATCTGAGGAGGGTGAAGCAATTTCTTGATGATTGGATCGAGTGCTTCGTCTTTCGGTAAATAAGGTATCTGTTCGGGAATCCGCCGCTCGATATCGTCCTGGGTGAACAGGGAAGGGCGATCGTGGGGCTGCATCCTGTCCGGAGTGACGATCCCGATATGAAACGCCAGTAGTCGGATCAGCGTCTCTTTATGAATGTTGGTGGATCTCTGCGGTTGAGCCGGAGCCGGTTCTGCCGGGCGTTGCGGGGCGTTGGTGTAGATACCTTTCCTCAGTTTCGCCCGAATCGCATTCTCCAGCGGATCGAGATCGCTCCCCAGACGCCCGGCCAGTTCCCGCACGTAATCCTTAAGCACGAACGCTTCGGACACCCGCGACAGTAGCGGCAGCATGGCCTCGACGATCGCCGTCTTGCCGTCAGGTGTGGTGTGGTCGAGTTCTTTCGACGCTTGACGCAAGTAAAAATCATAACCATCGGGCGCGTCGTCCAGCAATTTCTGAAGTGCTTCCGCCCCATTCGCTCGAACGTAATCATCCGGATCCTGTCCGCCGGGAGGTGTGGCCACCCGCACGGAAAGTCCGCTTTCAAAAAATGTCTCCACCCCGCGCATGGCCGCCTTGATCCCCGCGCTATCCCCGTCGTAGAACAGCACGAATGAGCGGGTATAACGATGCAGGATTTTGGCGTGGTCTCTGGTCAGAGCGGTCCCCAGCGTTGCCACGGTGTGATCGAATCCCTGCGCGTGGAGGGCGATCGCGTCCATGTAGCCTTCGACGATCACGGCCCCGCGCTCTTTCATACAATTCTTGGCCCGGTCCAGCAGGTAGAGCACTTTGGATTTATTGAATAGGGGCGTGTCGGTGCTGTTGAGATATTTCGCTTGAGCGTCTTTGTCCAGGCTGCGGCCCCCAAACGCGATGACGCGCCCCAGTGTGTTGCGGATGGGGAACATGATGCGTTTTCGGAACCGGTCGTAGTGTCCGACGCCTTGTTTGCGCGGAACGGTCAGCCCCAGTTCCTGCTGAACCGTTTCGGGGATTTTTTTCCGCTTGAGTTCGGTATGTAGAAAGTCCCATGAATCCGGCGCGTAGCCCAGTCCGAATTGCTTGATGTGTTCTCCGCTCAGCCCCCGGCCCTTCAAGTATTCCATCGCGGTTTGGTTGCTGGAGAGGGTTTTCGCGTAGGCCTTAGCCGACAGTTCCATCACTTGATAGCGGTCGATTTCGCCGTGCGGTTTTTTCTTTCTCGAACTCGTTTCGATGGGGATCCCCAGTTTGTCCGCCAGAAGCCGCCGCGCCTCGCTGTACGTCAGCGTTTCCACCCCCATGATGAAATCGATCACATTGCCGCCCTGTCCGCAGCCGAAGCAGTGGAAGAAGCCGCGTTCGGGATTGACGCTGAACGAGGGGGTTTTCTCCTGATGGAAGGGGCACAGGCCGAAATAGCGTCCGCCCCGGTTTTGCAGACGCACGTATTGCGACACCGTCTCGACGATGTCGGCCTGTTCCAGTATTTTTTCCTTAACCGGGTCTGTCGTCGCCATTCCTCAACCTTTACGGTATTCCGCCCTGGACGACAATCGTCCACTATACCCAATTGTCCAAGCATTTCCACCTTTCATAAAGCCCTTCGCTCTCTTTGCAATATTATTAAGATATATCACAATCCGTTTGCTCGAAGATCGCGCTTGAAATGAATTATTCCATGAAAACAATCAATACGCTGCTGCTTGTGTTCGGTTTTTTCGCGGGCATTCCGTATGCCGATGATCCTGGCGTGGATCGCGATGGCGTGGATTTGAACGGGCCGGTGAAACGTCTCTGTGTCGAGGAAGCCTGGTTTGAAAAAAAAGAGAATCGCTGGATCGAAGGCGAACGCTTTCAGGCGTCGGTTCTCACGTACGATAACGATGGCCGCCTCACCGAAAAGATCGACTATGCCGGACGAGATCGCGTTAGGGATCGTTTCTTACGAGTGTACGACCATCGGGGACGCCTGACCGAAAAACTCCATTACGCGGCCAGCGGCCGATGCGTCTCGAAAGTGACTTACGCCTACGACGGCAAGACGGACCGCTCGATCGAAGAGACGGATTACCGCCACTACGAGATTCCCGTTTTCGTGAAACAATTCCGCTACGATGAAAAGGGAAACCGAATCGAAAAGCGTTTGTCCGATAAGAACGGCCTGAAATATACCATCCGCCATCGATACGATAAAGAGAGCAGGCTCCAGGATTCCACCGAATGCGATGCCGAAGGAAATCTGCAACTGACAACCCGCTTCGTCTACAACGAACGGGGGCTGCTGACGAAATCGTTTCTGTTCGATAAAGCCAATGCCCTCGCCGCCTATTGGATTTACACCTACGGCGAAGACGGGCGCCGAACCGAAATGAACGCTTACACGATCAGGCGCGGTTTGGAAATGCGGAAGACCTACGCCTACGATGAACGGGGGCAATTGACCGATCTGGCGTCGTACGGAATCAACGGCATCTTTTTCAGCCGAGAGAAGTACGCCTATCAATACGACGAATGGGGGAATTGGATCGAAAAACACGAACGCTCAGCTCGGCCCACGACTTCCTACACCCAACCCATCCGCACGATCTACCGACAAATCGAATACCTGAATGAAATCCCTAAATAAAAAAACAGTACGATCCGATGGCTCGAACGTCACTGACTTAATACTTCCCTCAGTTTCCTTTTCAGCGAATCCACCGAGTAAGGTTTTTGGAGAAAACCGGCCAATCCTTTTCCCGTAAAACGCTGAGTGGCATCCTGCTCGTTATACCCGCTGCTGAGGAGAACTTTCACATCGGATTGAATGCGGCGAATTTCACGGAAGGCTTGTTCGCCGTCCAGATGTGGCATCGTCAAATCGAGGATCACCAATGTGATTTCGTCCGCCCGCTTGCGGAAAACATCAACCGCCTCTCGGCCATCGGATGCCGTCAGAACGTTGAATCCAAATAATTCGAGCATCTGTTTGCCCACGGAACGAACCGTCTCTTCATCGTCAGCAATTAGAACTGTCCCGCTTCCACACCATTCGTCGTCCTCTTCGACTCGATCTTTATCCGTTGAAACGGCGGGTATTTCGCTGGCGGGAAATAGGATTTTGAAGGTCGTGCCTTTGTCCACTTCGCTGTAAATCTTGATCGCACCCTTGTGGCCCCGCACGATGCCCGAAACGGCGGCCATTCCCAGTCCCCGTCCGGTGAACTTAGTCGTAAAGAAGGGATCGAACACTTTCTCGATGGTCTCCCTGTCCATGCCGCAACCGGTGTCGGCCACTTCGATATAAACATACAGGCCTTCGGGAAGCGGTGTATCCCGGCCGGATTGGTAGGCCATATTCGCGGTATTCAGATAAGTGCGGTCGCAGTCCATAGCACCAGTAGAGACGGCAATGACTCCGCTCTTGTCGCTGATCGCTTCGGAGGCATTGGTAATCAGGTTTAAAATGATTTGACGAATCTGTGTGGCGTCGCCCTCGATGGAAGTCAGGTTGTTGGCGTAATTGAATTTTAAGACCGCTGTTTTCGAGATGGATATTTCAATCAAGTGGATCATCTCCTTGATGAATTCGTTTAGATCGATTGCTTCGATCACGAATTGGCCTTTACCGGAATAGGCCAGCATCTGTTTGGCTAGATCGGCGGCCCGCCGGGATGCTGTCTCGATCTCCTGTACGTTATTGCGTGCCGGGGCATGGGGTGATAGCGTTTGAAGCGCCAGATCCGCGTTGCCGAGAATCGCCATCAACAGGTTGTTGAAATCGTGCGCGATCCCCCCGGCTAGCACCCCCAGGCTTTCGAGCTTCTGCGCGTGCTGCACCTGGCGTTCAAGGCTGAGTCTCTCCTTTTCAAGATGTTTTCGTTCTGTGACATTCCGCGCCGATTCGATAATTTGAACGACCTCTCCCTTCTTGTCGAAGATCGGTGCAAGCACAATTTCAACAATAATTTCCGATCCAGCGTCGTCATAGTGGGTGTGCTCCACCGTGACCGATGCTTTATCCTTGAACACCATTTCCAGTGGACATGAATGCTCGTCCCCCTGGCAGGGTGTTTCCCGATGGTGAGACACCCAATGGCACGTTAATCGATTGTCGGCAATATCTTCTTCACCGGACTCTTCCTGGATCGTTCGGTTCGCCAATGCGATTGAATAATCCTGATTAATCACCATCACCGCTTCGGGCATACTATCGATGATCGTCTGCAGGAACTCCCTTGAGGATCTAACTGTTTCTTCCGCCTGCTTTTGCTCGGTGATGTCGCTATAGACGGCTACGATTTCTCCTTTGGAAAGACGGTATACATAGTTTTTTCGCCAAGATGTAATACGTTCATCTTTATATAATGTGACAGGGTGATTCTCGGCTTGTCCTGTCTTCCAGACTCGTCGAAAAACATCCAACAGCCCAAATTCCTCGACGCCTGGGAAAACCTCGGTCACTCGTTTGCCAATTACATCCCCTCTGCTGGTATTTTCTATCTTCTCTGCGGCGGGATTGAAGTCCAAGAACTTGAAGTCATCTCCGTCATCCACAGCCTCATAGACAGCCACGCCGTTACTTGTGCTCTTGACGATTCCACGGAATCGTTCCACGCTCTCTCGCACCACTTCTTCCGCCTGCTTGCGCTCGGTGATGTCCTGGGCAATTCCCACTGCTTGATCGACCTGGCCTTTTTCATCGCGAATGGGAAAACCACGATCGTGGATCCATCGCGTCTGTCCGTCAGGCCGGATGATTCGGTACTCCTCGTTATACTTGTCTTTCTCTTCCATTCGCACGAAGGTTTCCCAGGCGCGTTGTCGGTCTTCCTGATGA
>CAZSIZ010000075.1:0-2865 GCA_964606645.1 uncultured bacterium | reverse complement strand
TGGATTGTTATAGAGGTCCTGAGCGTTTTTCCCCCAGATTTTTTCGTAGGCCGAACTGACAAATATCGTTCGGTGATCGCTCCAATCCGTTATCCAGAATACATCCTCAACCGTGTCGGCGATCAGCCGGAGTCGCGCTTCGCTCTGGTGTAGTTTGAGATTTTTTTCATATCGCTCGGTCACGTCGCTGAAGACCAGGATTGCGCCGACAATTGTCCCATCCCGGTCGTGGATTGGTGCTCCGCTATCGGCAATTTGGTATTCCACTCCGTTTCGTGCGATTAAGACCGTGTGGTTGGCAAGTCCGATGACTTTGCCTTCAAGAAAGACTTTTTCAAGTGGATTCTCGATCTCCTCACGGCTATTAGCATTTACGATATGAAACACGGTTGTCAGTGGTTGACCGATGGTTTCCTCTAATTTCCAGCCGGTCAGTTCTTCGGCGACGGGATTCATGCGTGTGATTTTGCTGTTTGTATCCGTGGCAATAACCGCATCACCGATGGAATTGAGTGTAATATCGAGGTTCTCTTCGCTTTCACGCAATGCGATTTCCGCTTGTTTGTGCTCGAAAATCTCCTTTTCCAACTTTGCATTCGTATCACGAATTGCAAAATAATCCTCTGCCCGGCGGCGGTCGAAACGATAGTAAAGAATTCCAATGAACAGAGCGAGTGCGAAACAAGAGCAGATCAGAACGATTTGCAGGGAACGAAAATAACGTGAATCCCTTGCCATGAATTGCTTGAGTTTGGTTTCGACGTTATCCGCTTGATCGATGAAAGTATTGAAGGTGGTGTGGAAGCGTTGGTTGGTCTCCGCACGGTCGATGGCGTTTTCATTTCCCGAAAATCTTTTCTGAGTAAGCAGTCTGAATGTTGCAAGTTTTTCAAGTACGTCATTGATTTCCCGCCTCAATTCAGCATCTTCCAATGGAATGAATGTTCCCTCAGGATTTTGCCCTCCCTCCAGCATGGCCCTCCCATACCACTCCGCTTGATTCAAATGTTCAAAAACCGTTTCCATGCTCTCATTGAGATCACCACTCAAAACCTCTTCAAACCAGAGATGGGCGATTGTGGCTTCCAGTTTGATCTCCATGGCCGCATCGACCAATGGAGCGTGTCTGGAATTCATTTGCACGCCTAAATAAAAACTGTAACTCACGATCGACGTGACGATAAGCGCCACAACGGTGATGACCAGTCCAGCAAATAGGGGAGGTTTCGTTGACTCGTGGTGGGAATTCATGACTATCTCTTTCTGCTATGACAGCCCGTGATGTTTCCGTATTGATTCTATTATATTTGAACGATTTTGATCTCGTTAGGATGAACAACATCATAGCATGAAAAACAAGCCAGAAATGAGAATCTGTCTACTACCGTTACCACTGGGTCACTTCGGGGGGCGCGTCGGCGAGAGTGGACGAAATCCAGTCGGCTTGAGCGAGTTGCTCACGGCTGAAACTGGTCGTCAATCCCAGGCATTTGCACCCGGCGGCTTTGCCCGCCTGAATACCGGAGACCGCATCCTCCACGACGAGGCAGGTTTCGGGAGACAGTCCCAGTTTTTCGGCGGCGAAGAGAAAGATGTCGGGATGCGGTTTCTTACGTTCCACCTCCAGCCCGTTGACGCAGACATTGAAATGGTTTTCGGAGAGTCCCATCTCGCGCAGGTTGGTTTCCATTTTCGTGCGGTCGGCGCTCGTGGCCACGGCGGTTTTCAGATTCAATCTTTGACACCTGTCGAGAAAGTTCAGCACACCGGGCAGCGGTTCGATGCGGCCTTTGACGATCTCGCCATAGATCTCGTAGGTGCGCTTCTTGTCCCGATCGAGATCGAGTTCCACGCCGTACTTCTCTGCCACGCCGCCCAGATAGCGGTTCTCGCCCATGCCCACGAATTCGAGAAAATCATCGGGCCGAACCGTGGCTCCTTTTTCGGCGAACATCTTGACCGCCGCCTCGCAGATAAAGCGTTCGGTATCCACCAGCACCCCGTCCATATCAAAAATCACGCCTTGAATCACTGTCCTTCTCCTCTTTGTCAGGATTGTAGATTCCATCATAAATCGCAATCCAAAGCCAAGGGAGGGGAAGGAAATCAAGACGTGTGCAAAATACATTCTTATAAGGCGTTTTCAGACTTGACGATTGGCGTTATAACCGGCGGATGGTGTGGAGGGGAAAGAATAAAACAAGCAGCAGTATGGGTAAGTTAATATCCATTTTTTTTACGAAAATCGTTTCGCTGTAGTCCATCCATGAACCCAGAACGTCCGGCGCTGGGAGGTGAGGATATTGGACCCTTGGCCCCAGTATTCCCGAATCCGTTTGTCCCGGCGGATGGGGCAATGAAAACGATCGGACGATTTTTCGAGTGATGGCGGATTTTTGAAGAAGGATTTATTCTGACAATCGCAAGATAATCCAACGAGTTCCTTCCCGCAGTGCGAACAACGATGGCTCAACAGAGATGGATCCAGCCGGTGGCCTTTTAACCACACACTAACGCGCTGGAGGGAAACACCGAGCATGTCGGCCAGTTCGGAAGCCGTCATTTTGCCCATTTGAGACAGAATCTTCCGCGCCTCTCCCAACAACCGCTCGTCTTGTTTGTGGCAGGTTGGACACGAATGATCGTAGGTCAGTTTCGTATACGTTCCGCAGTGGATGCAATTGTCAAACATGATCTTATCCTCTTATCGTTCGCGTTCGTCTGCTACAGGAATATTGCAAAGGGTATGCCAAGTTTCATAAACTGAAATATAATTTAACCATAACAATTTCAGTTAGTTATGGCTGATTTAGAAATAGATAAGGGTTTTTGTGTCGCTTGCCGACATGAAAACCCTATTGGATG
>CAZSIZ010000074.1:0-21661 GCA_964606645.1 uncultured bacterium | reverse complement strand
GCGTTCTTGCTTAGTCTGCATAATCGAATCGGCTAGGGCGGGGCCGATTCCAGGGACCGTCAGGAGTTGTTCGCGGGTTGCCCGGTTGAGCGGGATTTTCTGTCCGGGACGTACCTGTGATGATGTGAGGGGTGGGGGTAAAAACCTTGGGCGCATGGGGGGGATATTCGGTTTATTCTTGATGGCCGCCTGTATCTTATTCTGAAAGTATTCTTGGAGTGTTTCCAATTTTGAGACACCGATTCCATTTACTTCCATAATTTGTTCAGGATTAGAGAATCCGCCGAGGCTTTCGCGGGTGGAGAGAATGCGTTGGGCGATCGTTTCACCGATCCCCGGCAGGGTTTCGAGTTGCTTGAGAGACGCCGCGTTCAGCGTGTACAAAAGCAATCGATCGCGTTCGGTGTGCTTGGCGGTTTCGATGCTGGGGGGAGAAACGGGTGAAATGGAAACGGCGGTTGTGGCGTCGAACGGTGTGATTCCAGGATGAGCGATGATGACTTCGGCCGTTTTCCCCGCGCCCCGGTAGGATTCGTAAACCAGACCAGTGAGAATGAGCGCGCCTAACGCGATGGCAAGCAGCAGTTCGTTGCGTTGCATGGCTTCTCAGATCACGATATTCATCAGTTTTTTAGGAACGTAAATCTTTTTCTTCGGTTCTTTATCGTTCAGCCAACGGGTGATTTGCGATTCTTTTAACGCTGCCTGCCAGATCGTTTCCTGATCGGCCTCGGCGGGGACATTGACTTTGCCCCGAACTTTTCCGTTGACCTGGATAATCAGCGTCATAGTTTCCGTTTTGAGAATGGCTGGATTGAAAACGGGCCAGGCTCGGTCTTGAACGCGTCCATCGAGTCCGACGGCTTCACCGAGTTCTTCGCATAGATGCGGCGCAAAGGGAGAAAGCAGCGAGAGAAGCGTTTCCACCGATTCGCGGAAGATCGGGAAATCGTTGGCGGCGATCTCTCCTTTTTCGACCAACTTATACATCTCGTTGACCAGTTCCATGATCTTCGCGATCGCGGTATTCAATCCAATGCGTTCTTCAATGTCCGACGTCACGGCTTCGATGGTTTTATGGCAGGTACGCTGTAACTGTTTCGCCGCGTCGCTGGGATCACCGGAAGATTCGGGAGTGGCTTGGAACGCAGGCGCGTACCGCATTACCAGCCGGTAGACCCGATCCACGAATCGCGAAGCTCCGACCACGCCATCGTCGCTCCATTCCAAGTCGCGCTCGGGAGGCGACGTGAAGAGGATGAAAAGACGGGCGGCGTCCGCACCGTATCGATCCAGGATTTCGCTCGGATCGACCACGTTGCCTTTGGACTTGGACATTTTGAACCCATCTTTGGTTACCATGCCCTGAGTCAGAAGTTTCTTAAACGGTTCGTCGCATGAGACCAGCCCCATATCCCGTAGCGCTTTGACGAAGAAACGGGAATAGAGAAGATGCAGGACGGCGTGTTCGACGCCGCCGATGTAGAGATCGACCGGCATCCACTGATTGGCTTTTTCGGAATCGAAAGGCGCATCCGCGTTTCTCGCGTCGATATAACGCAGAAAATACCATGAGGAATCCCAGAACGTGTCGATGGTGTCGGTTTCGCGCTTGGCGGGACCACCGCATTTCGGACACGGGCAGTGGGTGTAATCATCGTGCCGCAGGAGAGGTGAACTTTCGCCCGTCAATTCGACATCGGTCGGAAGCTTGACGGGAAGGCTGCTTTCCTGCACCGGCACGATCCCGCAGTTTTCACAGTGGACGAGGGGGATCGGCATGCCCCAGTAACGCTGGCGGGAAATACCCCAGTCTCGCAGGCGGTAGTTGACTGTCGCCCGTCCGATATTTTTATCATCCATCCAGGCCGTGACCGATTTTTTGCCTTCGACGTTGGGCGTGCCATCGAACTGGGCCGAGTTGACCATCAATCCCTCATCGACCCAGGCTTCGGTCATATCATCGGCGGTGTTGAAGGTTGCGTCTTCGGGACGGATCACGAGGCGCATGGGTAGCCCGTATTCCTTGGCGAACTCGAAGTCGCGTTGATCGTGCGCAGGGACGGCCATAATGGCTCCCGTGCCGTATTCCACCAAAACGTAGTTGGCGATCCAGATAGGTATTTTTTCTTCGTTGACGGGATTGATCGCGTAACTCCCGGTGAAGACGCCTTCTTTTTTCGTGGCGTCATCCGTTCGCGCCGATTTATCCATGTGCGCAACTTTTTCGATGAAGGCTCTGCATTCGCTTTCCTGGGATGCGCCTGCAACCAGTTTTTCGACAAGAGGATGTTCGGGGGCGAGGACCATATATGTTGCGCCGAAGATCGTGTCGGGGCGAGTGGTGAATACAGGGATTTCTTCTCCAGCCAGAGAACCGTCGGCCACGCGGAAAAGAATTTCTGTGCCTTCCGAGCGCCCGATCCAGTTTCGCTGCATCACCAGGACTTTGTGCGGCCAATCCGTCAGTTTGTCCAAATCGCTTAGCAATTCTTCGGCGTAATCGGTGATTTTGATATACCACTGCGGCATGTATTTCTGAGCGACGGTGGAATCGCACCGCCAGCAGAGACCGTTGACGACTTGCTCGTTGGCGAGAACGGTCTGACATGAGGGACACCAGTTCAACAATCCTTCCTTGCGGTAAACCAGGCCATTTTCCCAGAACTTGAGAAAGAGCCACTGGCCCCACTGGTAGTACTTTTCGTGACAGGTGGCGACTTCGCGGTTCCAGTCGTACGACAGGCCCAGCGCCTGTTGTTGTTCTCTCATCTCTCGGATGTTGTTAAAGGTCCATTCCGCGGGAGGAACGTTATTTTTAATCGCCGCGTTTTCGGCGGGCAGGCCGAATGCGTCATAGCCCATCGGGTGGAGCACTTCACGGCCTTTTTTATGGTAGTAACGCGCCATCACGTCTCCGATGGAATAATTGCGCAAGTGACCCATGTGAAGTTTGCCGGAAGGATAGGGGAACATTTCCAGGCAATAGAATTTTTCTTTTTTGCTCGCATCCGATGTGGCGAAAGCGTCCTCGTTTCGCCAGTGGTTCTGCCACTTGGCTTCCGCCTCGCGAAAAGGGAAATGATCGGAAATCTCTTTCGCGGGAGTGACGGTTGTTTGGTTTGACATCGTGTTCCTTTCAAATCTGTTTATTCCACGTCGCTTCACATTACTGAAGAGAACAATCTATGGATTATTGTACCGAGGGGGTAAAAAAACGGAAAGGCCGAAAGGAAACTGTGTGCGAGAGTTATTTGAAGTCTTCGGGGCTGAGGGGGAAACCGATGTTTGAAAAGGATTATTTCCATGGAAGGGATTGGTAGAAGTTTTTTACGGCCGGGAAGGATTTATCAAAGGGAACAAGTTCTCCTTCAATTTCCCCCTTAAGCAAAGCGTATTCTTTTTTGCTTCTATCTCTTATTTCCTTACTGTTCAATGAATCACGGTTAATCGATAATCCTCGAGCGGCGGATTTTGAAATCAGTGTTTCCAAGATATTTTTTTTGTCTTCATCTGTTATATTGGGATTCATTTGGAAAAGGGTATACAAATCGTAAACGTCTTGTCTTCTAATACGATTTCGCACTTCTTGTTGCAGCATCGCTCTAAATTTTTCCGCAATTAAATCCGCCAAACTATAAACCAACAGCGAATTTTTATCGGAAATTTTAATTTCCTCGATTCTATCTGTCCTTTCATTAAAACTGAAATCGATAGGGACTGTTTTCGGGGATTTATTTTTTAGGAGATGTTTGTGTGTGCTTGAGCCTTTAGAGGCAAATCCAATCGTTAATTTTAGTGAGTGGAAATTCCTATCTGGATCATCTGAAGGCTTAATCTTAACTGATTGCAAGCGGCAATCCAAGTCATAGTCTAAGAAGACTACGGCAGTGGTTAGTTGTTTTTTAAATTCTTTAAGGAATGTTTCCTTGTCAAATTCCTGATATTTTTTATCGGTTGAGAAATCGATATCTTTTGTATAGCGTCTTACGTGATGACGTATTGCGAGCAATATGCCGCCTTTCATAATCATCATATTGTGCAATATATTGGAATTTGAAATCGCGTACAGAATTGTATGAACGGCTTCCCGAAAATCTCTTTCGGTGTTTGCCGATTCTTGATTGACCCACTCTTCGATATCGATTTGTTTCATCTGCTGCGTTTCCATAAAGTGTTAATCGATAGGCACCATGTTTCCGAATATTCAGAACTATATTCTTCGGAAGAATCAAGTTTTCTCGATCCGCCTCTTTGCACGAATTGTTTCCACGTTTCTATTAGGGGGTGTTCTAATTCCAATGCTTCGTCGAGAATATACCCAGCCCGGATTTTATCAATGGGTTGTCCGTGTCGATCGATCTCGTCGACAATCAGGTTAAGGTATTTTGGAGCCTGTTCTTCAAATACGTCTAATACATGGACCAATCCGCCACACAAATCTGGGTCGCGAAGCATGTCCAAGAACGTTCTTCCAATTGTAGAAATTTTCAGCGTTCGATTTTTCACTTTTTTAAATGCGCCTAAGTGCAAGATTGAATGAATATGAATGTTTTTTTGATTGATTTTTTTTAAAGCGATTTTTTGCAAACGGGGGAATTCACTCGATAAGTAATCCTGGAAATTTTCTCCTAAATCTTTTTCCATTTGCTTCCAGGCAAATTCTTTCCATTTCCGCAGAGCAGGAGCGGAGAGGTATAAAGTCGTAGGATTCCTATCGGTTAGACCGTGATAATCCATCGCGCTTAAGTGCGAGATATAGGCGAAAGGATTGATGGTACAGATGATCTCTTCTGCGGGTGAATTGGTTCTACCACGAATATTAAAAACTGCGCGGGAAGGGAAATCCTTATTTTGATTAAGAATTCCGTCCTCAATACATTGTTTGATTAAGTTAGAGAATTCTTTTTTTTCCGGCTGCGGTTTTGAAATTCGAAGCGGGTGGCTTTTGAATTTCTTTTTTATGTACATACGAAAAACAAAAATCCCCAGTTGATAGGAACTTATCACTGGAGCAGACCATTCTTCAAGAAAAAGCGAAACCGTTTTTTTTAAGGAAATTTCTTTCATCATAATATTTGAAATGTTACTTGCTTCTATTCCCTGATATCATACGTCCTTAGGACGTATGATATCAGGGATAAAATCTTAGTCAAGGCTTTTTGATTATTTTTTCAATAAAAAATTTTTTTCCTTAAAGCAACTCGTGAGCCATTGAATGGTTTCCGTACTTGGATTTCTTTGATGGGGAAATACATACTATTCGAAGTCTTCGGGACGAAGGGGGAAACCGGAGGAAACGTCACGAATGATTGTCTTGCCGAGAATGTGCTCCAAACGTTCCGCCGGGATCGGGCCGACCGGGCGGCGGACGATGGTGTTCTCTCGATCGAGGAGATCGCCGGTTTTGATATCGGTTCGTGCGTAGACCGCGCGGCGAGCGATTTCGTGAATGGCCCGCTCCGGTTCGGAGATTGTTTTTTCGCGAGTGCCCAGCGCTGATTCGACACTGCGGATCGATTCAACCAGGCGCTTGAACTGCTCCGGTTCGTAGGAGAAAAAGTGATCCCAGCCGGGCAGGTGATGCGACAGGGTAAAATGCTTCTCCACGATACACGCGCCTAGGGCGACTGCGCTAAGCGCCGCGTAATCGCTCGTGGTATGGTCTGAAAAACCGGTGGGCAGCGTGTAGCGATCTTTCAGCGCCATCATTCCCCGGACGTTTGCGTCTTCAAGCGGGCAGGGATAAACCGAAACACAGTGAAGAAGCGCGACGGGACAATCGCCCACACTGCGGATGGCTTCCAACGCCGCGTCGATCTCATCGAACGTGGACATGCCCGTGGAAAGCAGGAGCGGCTTTTGCTTTCCGGCAAGATACTTTAAGAACGCTAAATGCGTCAGTTCGCCCGACCCGATCTTATAGGCCGGTATATCGATCGATTCGAGCAGGTCGGCGCTGGCCTCATCGAACGGTGTCGAGAGAAGAACGATATCGTATTTTATCGCTTCGGCCTTCAAGTCGAGATAAACGTCACGGTCGAAAGTGATTTGCTGGAACCGTTCGTAATCGGGATGGCCGGGAGGGAAGAGTTCTTCCGGCGTGTAGGTTTGAAACTTGATCGCATTGGCCCCGCACTTTGCTGCTTGGCCAATGAGCCGTTTGGCGATTTCCGGATCGCCGTTGTGGTTCAGGCCTCCCTCCGCGATGATGAAACAAGGTCCTTCTTCGCCGATTGAATGATTACCAATTTCTATCCGTTCCATAACCACCTTCTCTCTTAAAAATTCATATACCGATGATGACATTGTCTGTCATAAGATTATTGAATGATCGTGTAGGAATCAAGCTGTTTTTCATCTTGCCGATAAGTATCAGGACTGTTTTCTTTGAAATTGAAGTATACAATGTGCACTTCTCATTACTTGTAAGGAGATAAACGATGCCAGAAAACGATAAACATGATATCCTTTCCCGCAATGGTATCAGTTTGGATAATAACGACTCCGAGCGCCAGTATTTGATCGACTATATGGGGGTTGACGATATCTGGCGCGTATTTCGGATTATGTCGGAATTCGCGGAAGGTTTCGAGCGTTTGGGGAAAATTCCCGATGCCGTGACGGTATTCGGATCGGCGCGTACGCCCGAAGATCATCCCTCCTACCGACTGGCGCGCGAACTGGGTTCACGGGTTGCTCGCGAAGGATTCGCCACTGTTACCGGTGGAGGGGGAGGGATCATGGAGGCGGCCAACCGGGGAGCGTACGAATCCGATGGCATTTCGGTTGGATTGAATATCGAGCTTCCTCTTGAGCAGAAACCCAATCCGTATATCACGGAAGGATTGGATTTTCGTTATTTCTTCGTGCGCAAAGTCATGCTGTTGAAATATTCTGTGGCCTTTGCGATCTTCCCTGGCGGATTTGGAACCATGGACGAACTCTTCGAGTCGCTCACATTGATCCAGACCCACCGCATGCGTCCGTTTCCGGTGATTCTCTTCGACACGAACTATTGGAGCGGATTGATGGATTGGATTAAAAACACGGTATTGAAGGAAGGAAATATATCTCCCGGCGATTTACAATTTCTCTATCCAACCGACTCTATCGATGACGCCATCGAAATTATCAAAGAATCCGGTTTGATTAAAAAGGAGGTTAAATAACAATCAATTGATTGAAATAAGGACTCTCAATTTTTTACGAATTGGTTTTGTAGTTATTCAGGACGAGGTTGTAGTCGCGGATTTTGCGGTAAAGGGTGGCTTGGCTGAGATGAAGCCCGGCAGAGGCTTTGGCGACATTGCCTTTCGTTACGCGCAGGGCATTGTCAATCGCGTCCCGTTCGACCCGTTCAAATGGGATGATTTCATTCGAACGCTTTTTTGCACCCTGCGCGTCTGTTTCCTTCGATTCGCCTTCCTGGCCCTCACGCGTTGAACGGATGGCTTCGGGAAGCATGGATTCGCTTAAACGAGCGCCATCGTTCAGAACAACTGCCTGTTGAATACAATTCTCCAACTCACGAACGTTCCCCGGCCAAGAATAAGCGCAAAGCACACTGAATGCGCCGTCGGAAATTTCTTGAAATGATTTTCCGTTTTCTTCCGAATACTTAAAGAGAAAATGCCCGGCCAGTTCGGGGATATCTTCCGGATGATCCCGCAACGGGGGGATCGGAATGTGAACGACATTCAGCCGGTAATACAAATCTTCCCGGAATTGGCTTTCTGCGATCGCTTTTTGGGGAATGCGGTTCGTCGCGGAGATCGGGCGGATATCCACCGAGATTTTTTCTTTACCGCCGACGCGGTAAAACGCGTGTTCCTGAAGAAAGCGCAAGAGTTTCGCTTGCAGCAGCACATCCATTTCCGCGATTTCGTCGAGGAACAAGGAGGATCGATGCGCCCGTTCGCAGCACCCAATTCGGCGCTCTTTGGCCCCGGTAAACGCATGGGCTTCGTGGCCGAACAGTTCGCTTTCCATAAGATCTTTGGGGATGGCGGCGCAATTGACGTCGATCAAATCATTTTTACATCGCGGTGAAAGTTGGTGAATTGCTTTGGCCACCAGTTCTTTCCCGGTTCCGCTTTCGCCGGTGATCAGCACGGGAGCCTTGGCCGGGGCGACGGTTTCGATGATATGGTAGACGACCTGCATTTCAGGACTGCCGCCGACCAGATCGCCGAGCCGCGAACGGGTGGAGAGTTCCAACTTGTTGACCCGGTGTTTGAGGGCGTATCGCTCGACGGCGTTTTTGACCGAGACGGTCAGGCGGTTGAAGTCGATCGGTTTTTGGCAAAAGTCGTAGGCTCCGTACCGCATCGCTTCTACGGCTTCTTCAACGCCCCCGTGTGCGGTAATGATAATGACAGGCATATCCGGGGCGGTTTCCAGGATTTCCTTCATCAGCGAAATCCCGTCACCGTCGGGAAGACGCAGATCGAGCAGTACGGTTTGAAAATCGTTTTCGCGAAAAGCCTGACGTGTCTCGGCGGCGTTTTCCGCACAGCGAATCGTGTAGCCGTCGTTGGTCAGGCGGGTTTTCAGCAAATCGCGGATAAACGAATCGTCGTCGGTAACAAGAATTGCTGGTTTCATGATCTTTTGAGTTTCCAGTATGTTTTGAATCAATGCCATTAAGTTAAGCAATTTTCAAAATCGCCCTCACCCTAGCCCTCTCCCAGAGGGAGAGGGGACTACGCTATGAACTTAATGACATGGTGCCTTGAATGATCTCATTCCATGTAGGATAAACCGTTTCGGATATCCTGCAAAGCGAATATTACACATCAAAGGAACACTTGCAATTGGAATTCGGTTCAGGTTTTGGTATATTAACACACGCGCCGCCGGTCGTTAACGGTTCCTGTCACACCGGGCGCGGGAATTGTTCGAGTACGATTTTTTATAAATAGGAGACGATCATGACAAAACGATACGCACTAGGGATTGATTTTGGGACCGAATCTGGCCGGGCACTCCTGGTCGATGTTGAAACGGGAGACGAAGTGGCGACTCAGGTTCAGACTTTCGGTAATGGGGTGATCGATGAAGCGCTTCCGGACGGGACACCGCTCGAACACGACTGGGCGCTTCAAGATCCGAACGATTGGATCGCTATTCTTAGAAAAACGGTTCCCGCCGTTCTTCAAGAAGCGGGAATCTCTCCGGAGCAGGTTATTGGAATCGGCGTTGATTTCACCTCCTGCACGGTCCTCCCGGTCAAGCAGGACGGCACGCCCCTGTGCAATCTCGATTCTTTTAAGAACCGCCCTCATGCCTGGCCGAAACTCTGGAAACATCACGCCGCGGCTCCCGAAGCGGACCAAATCACCCAGACGATTCTCCAACACGGCGACACGATTCTCGAACGCTACGGCGGGAAGATGTCGTCCGAATGGATTTTCCCGAAAATCTGGCAGGTACTGGACGAGGACGAAGCAATATTCGACGCCGCCGACCGCTTTATTGAAGGAGGCGACTGGATTGTCGAACAACTCTGCGGCCGGGAAACGCGCAGTTCCTGTATGGCGGGATACAAAGGGATGTGGGATAAAGAAGAAGGTTTTCCCTCTCAAGAATTGCTGACCGCGCTTCATCCCAAACTGGCGGGGATCGTTGGGACGAAACTCTCTCCGGCTATCCAACCCCTGGGTGACAAAGCGGGAGAACTCACGGCCCGCGCTGCTGAAATGACCGGCCTGAAGGAAGGAACCTCCGTCGCGGTCGCGATCATCGACGCTCACGCCGCCGTGCCGGGGGCCTCGATCACTCAGCCGGGGAAGATGCTGATGGTGATGGGAACGTCCACCTGCCACATGCTACTGTCGGAAAAGAAGGTGAACGTTCCGGGGATGGCGGGCTGCGTTATGGACGGTATCCTTCCCGGCTTCTACGGGTATGAGGCCGGACAGGCGGCGACCGGCGATATCTTCGCGTGGTTTATGGATAACTGCGTTCCTTATTCCGTCCACAAAAAAGCGAAGAAACAGGTCCGAACGGCCCATCAAGTTCTGGAGAGCCTCGCTTCCAAACTCGAACCCGGCCAGAGCGGGTTGGTCGCACTGGATTGGTGGAATGGGAACCGGTCCATCCTTGTCGATGCAGAACTCTCCGGGATGATGCTGGGAATGACGCTCTCCACGAAGCCGGAAGAGATGTACCTGGCGCTGATCGAAGCCACGGCTTTCGGAACCCGGCGAATCATCGATGCGTTCGGCGAAAATGGCATTCCGATTACCGCGTTGTACGCCTGTGGCGGACTTGCCGAGAAGAATCGATTGCTCATGCAGGTCTATTCGGATATCACGGGTTTGGAGATTCGCGTTGCCGAATCGGCTCAAACGTGCGCCCTCGGAGCGGCGATTCTGGGAGCCGTCGCGGCGGGGCAAGCCAACGGTGGATACGATACACCTCAAGCCGCCGCCCAAAAAATGGCGCGGCTTAAAGACGAATTCTTTATGCCTTCGGCGGTCCGGCATAAAAAGTATACGGCGCTCTACAACGAATACCTTCAGCTTCACGACTATTTCGGCCAGGGAGGCAATGATGCGATGAAACGGCTCCGACAGATGCGGATCGGGGAGTCGTGATTTTGAATCACGATCCGGTAAAAAGTCAGACCTTGCAGACGAAACGGCAAGATATAGTATTTCATCAGCTAATTATCATACTATATCTTGTGGTCACTGAAAGTGTTTTCGACTTTTTGCCGTTTCGTTTTACTTGTGTGTATTATAATTGTATCAATTGAAAAGGGTGAATAACTGTGAGTGCTCTCAATCAGTATTTTGATGATATCAAAAAAAAATTATTAGCGGGCAACGCTACCGAACATACCTATCGGCCATTTCTGCAATCTCTGATTGAGACATTCGGCAAAAGCATCAAAGCGACGAACGAACCCAAAAGGGTGGCGTGTGGAGCGCCCGATTTTATTATCACCCAAAAGACCATCCCGCTTGGTTATATCGAAACCAAAGACATCGATGCACCTCTGAAACAGATCGAGAAAAACGAGCAATTAAAACGATACCGGGAAAGCCTGGGTAATTTGATCCTGACGGATTATTTGGAGTTTCGATGGTACGTTCTGGGCGAGCATCGCTTGACGGCTCGTTTGGCGAGTGTTGGCAGTGGAAACAAGATTGCTATCGATCCGGAGGGCGTTCAGAAGGTCGCTGAACTTCTAAACGAATTCTTGGCCGCGCAAGTGCCGGTCGTTGGCACGTCACAGGAATTAGCAAATCGGATGGCTTCATTGGGAAGAATGATTCGGGAGTCCATCGAGCGGGCATTGAAAAGCGAAGAGAAAGCCGGATCACTTCACAACCAGATGCTCGGATTTCAGGAAGTTCTTCTTCACGATCTCACTGAAAGCCAGTTCGCGGATATGTACGCTCAGACGATTTGCTACGGGCTTTTTGCGGCACGCTGCAATATTGCCGGTAAAAACACGGTTGAATTTACGCGGGAACATGCCGCCTACGATCTGCCCAAAACCAATCCATTTCTTCGCACGATGTTCGGACACATCGCCGGACCTGACTTGGACGAGCGTATCGCGTGGGTGGTTGACGATTTAGTCGAACTGCTTCGCCGATCCAATATCACGAATGTTCTTGAGGATTTCGGGCAGATATCCAAACGAGAAGACCCGGTCGTTCATTTTTACGAAACCTTTTTGTCGCATTACGATCCCAAGATGCGGGAAATCCGGGGCGTATACTATACGCCCGATCCCGTTGTCAGTTACATCGTTCGGAGTGTTGACGATATTCTCAAAAATGATTTCGGTTTGGTAAAAGGTTTGGCTGACGACAAGAAGATTCAAATTAAAAACGAAGAAGTTCATCAAGTCCAGATTCTCGATCCCGCCACTGGCACGGGGACTTTTTTGCATAGCGTCATCCGCCATATCCATGAAAGTTTTCTGAGCAATAAAGGTTTGTGGCCGGGATACGTGAGCGAGCATCTTCTACCGCGCCTTTACGGATTTGAATTGCTCATGGCTCCGTATGCGGTGGCACACATGAAATTAGGGCTGCTCCTGAAAGAGACAGGATATGACTTCGGTTCCGACGAACGCCTGAACGTTTTTTTGACCAACACACTTGAAAAAGCGTAATACCATGCACAGGAATACTTCGCCAGTTTTATCGCCGACGAAGCCAACCGCGCCAGCGAGATCAAACAAGATGTACCCGTGATGGTCGTGCTCGGCAATCCTCCCTATTCCGGACATTCCGCCAACAAAGGCAAGTGGATCAAGAAACTCGTCGATGAATACAAAACCGTCGATGGAAAGCCGCTTGGCGAACGCAATCCGAAATGGCTGAACGACGACTACGTCAAGTTTATTCGCTTTTCACAAAATCGGATCGAGCGGACGGGTTACGGAATTTTGGCGTTTATCAGCAACCACGGTTATCTCGACAATCCGACGTTCCGGGGCATGCGCCAGAGCTTGATGAAAACGTTCGACGATATATACATTCTGGACTTACATGGAAACTCCAAGAAAAAAGAAACCTGTCCCGACGGCTCCAAAGACGATAATGTTTTTGACATTATGCAGGGCGTCGCTATCGGCATTTTTGTCAGACGCCCCAAACGTAGCGACAAACCAACCGTTCGCCACGCTCATTGCTACGGCGTTCGGAAAAAGAAATATAAATGGTTGTTGGAGCATCGCACCCGTAAAACGAGATGGAAAAAACTGAATCCAACCAAGCCATATTACTATTATTTCCCCTTAAAAAATCGCTTCAGAATGAATATAAAACTGGGTTGAATATCTGTGATGTTTTTAAGGTTAGTTCAGCAGGTATCGTAACTGCAAGAGATTTCTTTACGATTCATTGGACGGGAGACGATGTTTATAAAACAATAAAGCAATTCATTAAATTGGATATAGAAAAAGCGCGAATTCAATATTCACTTGGTCAGGATGTAAGAGATTGGAAAGTACATCTTGCACAAGAGGATATAAAGAACAATGGATCAAATAAACTAAATATTCAACCCATTCTTTATCGTCCATTTGACATCAGGTTCACTTATTATACTGGGAAATCAAGGGGATTTCTTTGTAGGCCTCGTCCTGAAATAATGAGACATATACTTTTTGGCAATAATGTTGGTTTAATAGCAACACGGCAGACACGTGATCAATGGGATGTTTTTACGACAAAAATAATTTGTGGACATAAATCTTGTAGTGCTTACGATATTAATTCTCTCTTTCCACTTTATCTTTATCCAAAATCAGTTAAAAAGACAAAACAAAAATCATTCTTAGAAGATATATCTTCTTTCCCTGCTGGGGAAAATGGACGGGAACCAAACCTATCATTGGAATTTGTGGAAGACTTTTCGGGGCGGCTGGGATTGACGTTTGTCTCTGATGGCAAGGGTGATTTAAAGAAAACTTTCGGGCCGGAAGATATTTTTCACTATATGTACGCCGTCTTTCATTCGCCCGCTTACCGCGAACGCTATGCGGAATTTCTGAAGATCGACTTTCCACGCCTGCCGCTGACATCCGACGTTCGGCTTTTCAGTGCGCTTTGTGCGCTTGGGGAGGAATTGACCGGACTGCATCTCTTGGAAAAGATTCCCGATCCCATCGTTAATTATCCTATTGCCGGTGATAACATCGTCGAAAAACCTCGATACACCGATCCCCAAAAAGACTGGCCCGGATGCGTCTGGATCAACAAAACGCAGTATTTCGAAGACGTACCGCCGGAAGTATGGGAGTTCCACATCGGCGGCTATCAAGTCTGTCAGAAGTGGCTTAAGGACCGTAAGGAGCGTGAACTCACTTATGACGACATCACACATTACCAACGCATCGTCACCGCTCTCGACCAAACGATCCGTCTGATGGAGGCCATCGACAACGCCATACCCAAATGGCCGATTGAATAGAAGAAGACCGTCTTACTGTTGAAACGAGTCGTTATAAATTTTCTGCTTGCAATCGGAGGACGCGGGGTTTATCGTGGAGGAGTGGTGTTATTTTGATTTTGGGAACGAGTCAAACGTGGAGTTAGAACAATGAGTCAGAAGAAATGGCTTTGGTATGGATGCGGCGGCTGTCTGACTATTCTCATTTTGTGTATTCTCGCTATTGTTGCCGGGGTTTATTCTTGCCAGCGATACGTAGGGAACATACAGGAAAAAACCGAACTTTGGAACGATCAGGTCAGGGAAATCAACCAGCGCTTTCCATTCACCGAGCCGAAGGATAATACCTATCAGAGCGAGCGGTTTAACACCTTTCTATCGATCCGTGAAAAAACGATTGCGAGTACGGAAGAAAAGTTGGGATGGTTAATCGCTTTTGCCCAGTCGCCGGACGACAAAGGCGGTTTTACTCTTCTTCAACTTATTCGGAAATTTATCTCGCTTCCGTTAACGCTTTTTGAGATTGGAATTACATTGACCGATCATCTTGCCGAAGCTGAAATGTCTTTAAACGAGTATCGATACGCCACCAAACTGACGGCTGGTGAAATCGTCTCCTGGAAAGATTTGGAACCCTCCGATGCGCTCTATCCGCTTGCCGAACAGTATTTGAAGCCTCTTGAGGATATCAACGAAAAAATCGAAGAAGCAAAAAGAGCGAATCCCCAAAATAATATCGATCCCGGACCGTTCGATCTGGACCGATTCTTAGAGAAAATTCCCGATAAGGAAGCGTTACATCAAGACACGAGAAACATGATCCGCGAGCATAATGACCGGCTCGTTCCGACAGAAACGACCTGTCTCATCGATGCGATCGCGGTTGGTTTTTAGGAATTGAATCGGCTTGCCGAATAGGGCTGGGTTAAATCTATGACGAATCACATCATCCCAAACGAAAAACGGGATATCCTCATCGTCGATGACGAAGAACTCAACTTGAATCTTCTGGATTTTATCCTGCGGAAGGAGAATTACCCGTCCCGCCGCGCCCGATCGGGTGAAGAAGCGTTGGCCGCCGTTGCCGAACGTGTGCCCGATCTGGTTCTAATGGATGTATGTATGCCCGGAATCAACGGTTTCGAGGCTTGCCGGGAGATCAAATCCTCCGACACCGGTCAATTTATACCCGTCATGCTCTTGACCAACCTGGACGACCAGGAAAGCAAGGTTCAAGGGCTGGATGCGGGGGCGGATGAATACGTTGTCAAACCGCCCCAAAAAAACGAACTGCTGGCCAGAGTTCGGGCGCTTCTCCGTATTCACGACCTTCAGCATACGGTTTTGAAAACTCAACAAGAGACCCAGGAAGCGAACGAACAACTTCTTCGGGCGCAACGCACGATCCAAAAAGAACTCCAGATTGTGGGCGACATCCAACGATCCTTTTTACCGACGCGCTTTCCATTGCATCCGGAGATCGAGTTCGGCTGCTATTACGGTCCGTGCGATCTGGCGGGAGGGGATTATTTCGACGCCATCGAAATCGGGCGCTCGCTTTGGGGGATTCTGATCGCGGATGTGACGGGACACGGGGCGCCGGCCGCCGTTGTCATGGCGATCACTCACACGCTCATGCACTCGTTCATCAGTACGTTCCATTATCCCAGCACGGCCCTCAAGGCCGCCAATGAAAAACTGAACGCTCATCTCGCGCCGACGTATTACGTGACGATGTTTTACGGGGTGTTGAATCTCGATGAAATGACGTTTCGGTTTTCATCCGCCGGGCACGAACCGATGATGCTCTACCGCGCTGAAAATAATTGTGTGGAGTACTTAAAAACCAAGAAAGGGTTTCCTCTCAAACTCGTGGAATCGGATGACTACGACGAGTGCGTCATATCCATCGGATCCGGCGACAAACTGATTCTTTTCACGGATGGAATTGTTGAAATGCGGGATAAACACGGAGAGTTATTCTCTCCGGAACGGTTGGAGCAGTTGGTGATGAGACATCATAACTTGCCCGCCCAGGTGTTTGTCGATGCCATCATTCATGACATCAAAGAGTTTCATCCGAATATGCCATTTCTGGATGACGTGACGTTATTCGTGATGCAACGGAAATCTTGAGTACAAAAACGGTTAACCATACATCCGTTCGTAGCGTTGTTTGATGTCTTTGTAGTGAATATCCGCCGAATAGACGGATCCGTAAGCCTCGCGCGCGCCCTCCGTGTCCTTCAAGTTTTCTTTCGCCACGCCCATATAATAATAAACGGCTTTCAAATCCTCCGAGGGGATGTGTGAATACCCTTTATCTTTAAAAAACTCCAAAGCTTTCTCGAATTGTTGAATGGCAAGGCTCTCGTCGCCTTTCGCCCGGAAGCATTGGCCCAACAGGAAAAATCCTTTTCCCGCCCACGACGGTTCGTGAATCAAGCGTTGTAAAACGGGGATCGCCTCTTCCGTTTGTCCCTGTTGGATTAGTAAATCACCCAGTTCCAAGCGCTCCTTGAAGGCTTCGGGGCGATCCACAAGAATTTGTTGAAGCCAGGAGATGCGATTTTTCCGCCGATCGAGTTTTAAGCGTTCGATTTCGTTCAGTGAATCCTTGTCTCCTGTGTTTTTTTGTATGTCTCGTTCAAGCAACGCGATCGTGGCGTCCATATATTCGTCGTTTAACTCCAAATCTCGAGGCGACGCTTCAAGGAGTTCCTTCAATAAACCAACCGCAATTTCGAGTTCATTCGATTGCCGCCATACTCGCGCTTGTTCCCGCCGCGCTGGAATGAATTCTGGATTTTTATCCAAAATCGGCCCTAAGACTTGGCTCGCTTCGTCGAACAGTTCGGAGGAGCGATAGTGACTGGCGATGGCGACGCCCAAGTCGTGATTATCCGGTTCCAGTTTGTAGGCTTCGACTATCTTGTCCAGTTTTTCCATGAATTCGGGAGCGCCCTGCGCTTCGAGTTTTTTCTTTTCGATCGCGGCGCGGCGCTCCATCAAATTTTCGGGGATACCGACACGCGCGTACGCTTGTGCGGTTACGTCGCGCAAACGGTGATTCAATTTGTCGTCGTTGGGTTTGAGGTAGACGAGTTTTTGAAGCACTTCCGCGGCTTGATCCAGACGATCGAGGCCGATCAGTGCTTCGGCGTCCAGTTCCAGTGCGCGAAGATGTGTTGCGTTCTGTTTCAGCACATAAAGGCAGGCTTCGTGTGCTTCTTTGAATCGTTCAGTATTAGCGGCACATTTGGCGAATAGAAGGGCGAAGCGGTTGTTATTCGGTTGAGAACGATGGATCAGTTCGAGTTGCGGATAGGCCTTTTCCGCCTGACCGATCGCCATGAGCAAGAAACCCAATAACCATTTGACGTTGAGTGTTAAAAACGAACCGCTTTTTTTTATTTTGGCGACTTCGATTGCTTTCAAGCCATCCAGCGCGTCCTGATTTTGTGGATTGCGGGAAAGTACCTGCCGGAAGTATTGTTCCGCCAAATCAAACTCGCCATCATTCAGCGCGGCTTGTGCACGTTCGATGTATTGTAAAATGTCCATCGACTTTTTCCTTACACGGCGCAGTGAGGAATGGTGGGTCGAAAAGCGTGACCCACCCTACATTCTATTAAGCTCACACGGTTCGATATTTAGAACGGTAACTTATTTCTCTTCGGGACGTCAACTAGCTGCGTGAATTTAACTTTGCCAATCGTCATTCCTTGCATGGAATCGAAATGGTGATATTGCCCAGCAGAGGTGTTTCCGCCCCGTGAGAGGAGCGCTCGAATTCGGCGTAATATTGGAAGTACTGGCCGCGTCCCGTCAGTTTCAGCTGGCTGGCTTTCCCATCCACGATTTTCGCCCATGGGAAGAATCGCAGGGAGCCGTCTTTCGTTTTGAAAATCCATCTCGCTTTGATCTTGAGCCGAGTTCCTTCCGGTTCTGTTGAATTCCACGACATTAAAACCGGCCCCTTTCCCGAACCGGCCGCAGGGAAATAGGGCGAAAGGTATCCCGCCGAGACGGGTTGATCTCCTTCGGCCCGTTTGAATTGAATGTCGCCCAAACTGGTCGAGCGACCTCCGGGAACGGATTTGAGCTCGAGGGAAAAGCGGTCGTCGAGAATACGATAGTTTCCGATTTTTCGCATAAATTTTCCATTCTCGGTTTTGGCGTGTTCGATCTCGATGTAATTGGGATCTTTTGAGGTTTTAAATTTAATCCGCTCGGATTTATCCTGGCCGTACGCGTCACTATAGAGATGAAGAGAGACGTCGTAGATTCCGTTCGGCGCGGGAAGCACGAAGCGAAGAATCGATTCGTCTTGAGTGGGGCTGTAGAAGCTGGAGTATTTCGCGTTCCACTGCCATTTCTGGAGCGGTGAAAACAGGTTGAAACTTTGTTTATCTTCCACAAAATCCGGTGTCAAGCGGACAATGAACTCTTCTAAATTCGGGTGGAGGATCAGACGGCTGGATTTGGGATCGAAAATCGAAAACTCACCCTTTCCGGCCGTGAAATGGGTTTCATCGGTGACGCGGTAGATGCGATGGCCGTGAATGATCGGCGCTTCGGGCATTTGCAGTTGAAGATCGAGACGGCGCTCACTGCTCATGTTATTGCCCAAGTTTGACGTTTCGTTTTTCTCGCCGATCAGATCGTAACGGTCGGCATAGATTCGCAAGGTATTCTTCGCTGATTGAAGCGGGATATCGACTTGGGTTTCCTGGAGGGCACCCCCGCGACGGACACGATCGAAGAAGCGCGTTATTTCATCACCGTTGTGGCTTAAGGTGAATCGCACGTATTCCGCATCGGTATCCCCGCTGTTTTTTACACGGCCAACGAGTTTGAACGGTTGACCCCACGTGGGGATTGGGTTCTGATCCGTCACATCAAGGCTCATTCCATGACCCAACCAGGGATCGACATTCAATTCAGGCAGATCGTAGAGCGGAACTTCCGCTACGGCCCGGTTGTTGTCTTCGCTGATTTCCTCGATTCGATCGAGCGGATCGACGACAAAATGAATTTCGTGAGTTCCCAAGCCCTCGTAGCGGTTGGGATCCCAAACGATGGTGATTTCCTTCATGTCGCCGGATTCAAGACGGGGAATGGCTACCGTTCGCTGGTGGTTGAACGTCGTCAAGCGTCTTTTTTGGGATGGATCGCCGTCATACGCATAAACGGTGATGTTGGATGCCGGGCCTTCACCGACGTTGTATATCATTGTTTTCAAATAGACGGTCCTCCCCAGAACGGGCCGTTCCGGTTCTACGGAAACGTCGCCCTCCGCCAGCGCCAAATCAGGTTTGCCGAAGACCTCGGCACGAATCGACGCCGAAACCTCCTTTTCGCCGTACTTGGCTGTAACGGTATAGTTGTGATCCCCTGCTTCGGGAAGAACGATGGGAAAATCAATCCGTTTTTGATTTTGCGATTGAGTCAATTTGAAAGTTTTTGCCGCTGTCGCGGCTCCCGGTCCGGTAAGCGATGCAGCAATTTCAAGCGCCGATTCACCTATTCGCATCTCGAACGGAACTCTCAGGGTGACACGCAAGTTCTCGACCAAGTCCTTTTTAGTAAATGCCGCTTTCCCGGTCAGGATCATCAAGGAATTCTCAGTCGGCGGCCGTAAATGAATGGTCAGCCGGTCCTTTTCGGTGGTTGCAATGATGTTTTGTGTTGGATCGGCATCGACCGAGGCGTATACGCAGTCAGCCGATGGGGGAAGTATCCCCTTCCAAGCAGCCGTTACTGTCGCCCCAGCCGGGATCGCGCTAACCGCAACCGATTCGCTCCAATCACCCGCGATCAAGGAACAGGAAACAGGCTCGATATCGAATTTGGAACGGTTATTTACGGTAAAGGAGAGTTGAGTTTCTGCGCCGTCATTGTTGGTGTTTCCAAGGCCGAGCACCAGTTCCGGTTTGAATAGAGGAACCTGGATGCCACCCCAGCCGTCCAGTTTTTTCTCTTCATTCCACGCGTAAACACGGACCGTGCCCGTGGGATTCTTTATCAGATCGATGGAAAAAGAAAATTCATGGAGAATTTGATTTCCGTCGAATGCGAATGGCTTGCTTTCGTAGATATTGTTTCCGTCGAATGTCATCGACACGATAGCCTGGCCAGAATCGAATCCGGAGACCGGGGTTTTGAGTGTGAGTGTCTGTTCCTGCCCAGTCAGGAAATACTCCGGTTCGACACTTACATTCAGGGATTCTTCAGGGAGATTCAGCGAGACCGCCGGATCGCCGAATAAAACGTATTGGTCGATCAACGCCGAACTGTAACGGTTCTGCATGTATTCGGTTTTTGTAAAAGCGGTGGCTTCTCCAACTCGCGTCAATCCATCTTGGAGGATATTGCGCATCAACAGTTTCGCCATGTCCATGTGTTCGTCGGGCGTTCCGCTTCCCGTGGGCGCCCACATCGCAATTGCGCCCCGGTCGGCATAACGTAGAAACTCTTCACCCAGGCAGACCGTAAAGGGAGGAAAATGGAAGTTGAGGTATCCAGTCAGACACGACCAACTGATTACGAATGGAAAGCGGTTGTTGGGTTTCAATTCAAGCAGATGGCTCGTGGGCCGGTCGGTTCCGTAAAAAATGCGCTCGTCCGACCAGATTTGAGCTCCGCCATGCCCAATATACTGCATAATCAAAGCGCCCCGATTCAGCTGTTCAATTATTGCGAGCGCACATTGAGGGCTATGTTTTCTGCTTTTCAATCTTTTTATATCCGGATTCGAGTCGTCGTAGTCTTGGAAACGGTGATAGAGATAGGGATTGCTTTCATGAGGGAATTTCTCTTGATCGATCAAGTGCGGATACGATTTCGGTGCAAGAGAATCGTTGATTTGTCCCACTGCATACCGCTTGAATTTGTCATCGGTAACGAGAAGATTCCGTGCTTTCCAGGGTCCAACGGGAGCCTCGTTTTCGTAAACGGAAAGTTTCGTTAAGTATTTCTCGATTTCCTCAGGTGTTTTGACTGAAATGCGGCCTAGAATCACATCCGGACAATAGTCCGCTTTGCCGCCCCACAGGCTGGCATACCACTCTTCGGAAGCGTCATCTTGAGGTTTGTTCACCGGCGCGTAGGCCGGGAGCCAATCTTTGGCTCCAAATCCCAGCCGGTCTCGATGATCCCAGTTACTGTCTCCCACCAAAACGACGAATTCCGGAGAAAGGCCATCCCATTCTGACTGTGCATAACGCAGAAAACGCTTGATTGCATCGCAGCTGGGATATCCGTCGTTGAACTCGTCGTAGATATCCTGGACATCGGTCAGCAGAACCTTAAACCCTTCTTTTGCCCGTCTCTTCGCCAATTGACGGGCAACGTTCAAGAATGCGTGGTGGGAAACGATCACATAACTGTATCCTTGACTTTTTCGATGCAGAGTGGAGGCATAATCGATATCGACGGTCCACGGTCCTGGGAGATTGCCATCGCTTTGAATTTCAATCTGCTTCCAGTTCTCTTCAGGCAGACGCATGGTTCCCAGTTCGGGGATTCGGTCCGCCGTCATACGAACGATGGAGCCGGAATCCGTCAGTACCCATCCGCTCAACGCGCCCGATGTTCGAGTCGCTTGAAGCGTCAATCCGGCCGCGGCCGCTGGAATGAGACTGCGATCCAATACGAGCGATTCATCGCCGAAATCCGCCGTTCTCGAATAGGTGATCTTCACGCGGTTTATGAAAAGAAACGGTTCTTCACCGAGTTT
>CAZSIZ010000073.1:0-21859 GCA_964606645.1 uncultured bacterium | reverse complement strand
AATCCGTATTGTGACACAGCCTGGCAGCGTAGCCCACCATTGACCTGACGACCCTATTTGGTTCCAACTCAGCAGGTTTAAGGTAAGGGGGATAATGCAAAAGCGTATCGATTTCACGATAACTTTATTAAACCAACAGACCCTAAACCCTATCCCCTATACCCTGGACTATTTCTGATGTTCGAGGATCCCCATTCCGCTTCGGTCGGGATAGGCGGGACGTTTCGCTGGCACGTAAGGATTGCGTTCCAACTCCTCAAGCATGTGCTTAATAGCCGCGTCGAGTTGAGGATCACCGCCATCCACCATCAAGGCGGGATCATCGATGACTTCGATATCCGGATCGACTCCATGCCCCTCCATCGTCAAGGTTCCATCGGTTTCATAAAACGTGATGAAAGGAACCGTTATTCTACCACCATCGATGAATCCCGGATTTTTAGCGATCCCGATGACGCCTCCCCAGGTGCGAGTACCGATCAGTTTGCCCACTCCGGCCTTGCGGAAAAGATAGGGAAAGATATCTCCACCCGAAGCGGCTTGGGCGTTGATCAGCATACATTTCGGTCCCTGGTGACTCATGGTCGGAACGCGCCAGTCATTTTCGTAACGCTCGAAGATGTTCAATAGAATCGGACGATTCAACAGTTCGACGTAACGGTCGGCAATGTTCCCGCCGCCATTCCAGCGATCGTCGATGATGAGTGCGCCTTTGTTCATCTGGCCATAGAACTGGCGGAATAGTTCACGCTGGCCCTGGGAGGAGGTGTTGGTGACGAAAATATACCCTACTTGGCCATCCGTCTTTTCCTCGACGTGTTTCCGGTTTTGCTCGATCCAATCCCAATGGCGCAGTTTGCTTTCCTGCCCGCCGCCCATCAGTTTCACTGCGACTTTCGTGGCGTCTGCGATTTCGGGAGAATGGCCGACCGTCAGAACCACTGTCTGGCCTGAGTAACCCTCGAAAGCTGCCCAAGGTGATTTGTCCGTATCCACCGTTACGCCGTTGACCTCGAAAATATACTTGAATGCTTTCTTCTGGTTTTCATCCAGGTGATGAGTTATCGGACGCATGTCCGTATCCCAAACACCCCCCTCATAGAACTTGGAAACCCGGTAATACCCTTGAGCCAATTCGAAATCGGCTCCGAGGTACCCGACAGGAAGCGACGGCGCGGAATCGACATCCCCTCCACCATAATAGGTGTGCCCGGCGTTCACCTCGCTGATCATTTCGCTGATCACGTAACCCACATCACGCCGGGAAGCGCAATCCGCCAGCATCGATTCGTATTGCCTTCTCACCTCCGGCCAATCGACCCGGTGCATATTCGGATCGTAAAAATAATCGCGCATGAAACGCCACGCGTCGGTGAAAATCTGCTTCCATTCCTCGCGCGGATCGATCGAGGCTCTCATCGGTTTGGTGACGACCGTCTCTTCAATTTTCTGATCCGGTTTGGCGTCGATCAGAGCCGTCTTGCCTTCGCTTCGGACAAGCAGTTTTTTTCCGTCCGGCGTCATTTGTATCCCGTTCACTTTTTTAAGGACGGCTTTCTCTTCTTTCTTTTCATCGTTCGGATCGAAAAGTTGCAGTGTGGTTCCATCGTCACCCCGGCGCAGGTAGATAATTTTTCCCTCGTCGTTCACGGAAAGATACCCGAAACGCCCGCGTTTAATGGGAAGCCGAAACGCGCGATATTCGAAATTATCCAATTCGATCTTCACGGGATCGATCTTTTTTTTATCTTTTTTCTTGTCCTTCTTATCCCTGTCCTCATCCTTTTTATCCGTGTCTTCTTCTTTAGAATCTTTCACCGATTCGCCTGTGTCATCCTTGTCGTCTTTTTCGCCATCATCCTCTTTATCGGGATCTTCCTCATTCTCTTTTTCATCTTCGCTATCTTCTTTATCTTCTTCTTCCTCTTCCTCTTCCTCTTCCTCTTCCTCTTCCTCTTCCTCTTCTTTCATGATTTCTTCATCGCTTTTAGGTTTCAGGGGATTGGAAACATCCGAACGCAGAGGAACGGCGTGCAATAGGGATGTGTTTGTGTAGATGAAGGTCAATCCCGCGTCAGCGTTGCGAGCGTTGGAGAATTCACGCTCACTGAAGAAATAGAGAAAATCGCCCTTGCGGTCGAAAGTGGGTAGGTAATCGGAGAACATGCCGTTGGTGACTTGGTGCCGTTCATCTTCCTTGACATTATAAAGCATGATGACGTTGTTGGTGTTGTCGCCGGGCTTCGTATAGGCCAGCCATTGTGAATCGGAAGACCAGTTGAAAGCGAACGGATTCCCCATGCGCCAGCCAGAAATGTTATGGTAATCGAAATTTCTGATTTCTTCCGTCTCCCGATTCAGAATGTAATACTTTCTCTCGTGATCGGTGAACGCCATCCATTTCGAGTCGGGCGACCAGACCGGCTGATAATAGTAACCGATACCGAAAGAGGTGATGGTTTTCGGCTCACTGCTTCCATCCGCCGGAACGATCACGATTTCGTTCTCACCGGATTCGTCCGAGAGATAAGTGATCCATTTCCCGTCGGGACTCCACGACGGTTCACGTTCTGCGGTCCCGCTGGTTCGGGTGAGATTGCGGGGGGAACCATTTTTCGCAGGCAGACTCCAAACGTCGCCGCGTGTCTCCACCAAGACTCTTTTCGCGTTGGGTGAAACGAACCAGTCACTTAAGCCACCGCTGACATCCTTGAGAACCGGACGCAGTTTAGGACGCGCTCCCGGAATGTGAATATCGACCGGTTTGGATTCGTGCGTCCTCAAGTCGAGAAGATGCAGTTCGGCGTTATATTCGAAGACGATTTCTCCATCACCATCCGGCCCGGGACCGTTCGAGGGCCACTTAATATCGTAATCCTTGAAATGGGTGATCTGTCGCCGGTCCAGCGTTCCCAAATCGTAAGACCAGACATTGAGCCGATGGGCCGCGCCCTCGTCCGAGAGATAGTAGATCACGTTTCCATACCACATCGGGATCGTGTCCGTTCCTTCCCAGTCCGTGATCTGTTTGGAGGAGAAATCCTTCAGGTTGAACAGCCATATATTTGAAGCCCAACCGCCGCGATAACGTTTCCAGGTGCGAAAATCCCGGTTATGCGGGGTGTAAGCCAACCATTCACCGTTGGGGCTGACCACGCCGAAACCGCCGAATGGCACCGGCAGCCTATCCGGCAGACCGCCCTCTCGATCGACAGAAAACAGTTGGGTATGCCTTCTGAGTCCGCCCAGTCCATTCATGGCGAAGATCAGTTTTCCGTCGCGTGTCCAATCACATAATCGTTCCCGGCTCGAATGGTGAGTCAGCCGGGCGGGAATCCCTCCCTCGACAGGTACGGTATAGAGATCGTTATTGCCGTCGTAATTGCCGTTGAAAGCAATTGTTTTTCCACCCGGACTGAAACGGGGAAAACTTTCCCCTCCCGCCGGGCTTGCCAGGGGGGACGCCACCCCGCCTTTGCGCGAAACCACCCAGATATCGTCGGCGTAGACAAAGGTGATCTGCGTGGCGCTGACGTCGGGATACCGCATCATGCCGCCGTGAGGCCGCACGCTCTCCCCGAAGCCTGAAAACGGGATCATTAACATCATCAGTAACGGACAAGCGTTTCGCGCAATAATTCTCATTCTCTTCAACTCCTAAGTATATGATTTCTTGAGGTTGCATTTCTCATCGATTTTCTCACAACAGAGTGTGTCTCGTCAAGCATTCTCCCTGATAAATCATGCTTACCGCATGTAAGTTGGGCGTGTAAAGAAATTCTCCGTAAATCCAGATGATTCGGTCAATGAGATGGAACGGTAGAGAGATTCTGACGACCTATATGTGTTGAAAAAATCAAAATAATCTGTCACTAAATTGCCCGTCTATCCGTTCTATAGTGTAGAAGTGAAACAAGCAGACCCCACCGCGTCTCCTCACGCGGGTCTAACATCCCCTGCTTAACAACCCCGGTATTCTTTCACTCCTTCCACCGGGGTTGTTAAATTTTTTTTAAAAATGTATTGACTTGAACTTTTATAATGTTATAATGAGAGTATATTATTGTATGAAATCGTAACTTTTTGATGCGATTTTATGTGAACGGTTGAGTTTGTTTATAGATTTTGTTCAATATTGTTTTGTTTTGGCCGAAAGTATTACGGATAATACTTGAGGGCTTGGACTTCTTCGAACTTTTTTGCGAGGAGGAAATGATGAACGAACTCAACAGTAACACCTTTTACAAAACCACTGCAGTCCAAACCGATGTTGTCCTCTACGTCATCGCCGGTATCGCCCTACTGATCTTCCTGATCGTCTTTGCGGTCTATCGTTACCGTCGCTTCAAATTATTCCAGCAATTTTCTCAGGAGATGGGACAATTTGAATTCGATACGGAAGAAGAGAGCACCCTGACCAATCTCGTCAAGAAGCACGCCTTAAAAGAACCGATTTCCGTTCTTTTTTCGTTGCAGCTATTCGACGAACTTGCTGCGTTAGAGATTGCGCGGGTTCTGGGAAGTTCCGGATCGTCTGTCGCCAAACAGAATTTCATCAACATGGTCTACGAAATTCGTAAGAAAACCTATTTTCACGATCTATGCGCCAGTGTCGCCGTTAAAGCCGAGGAAAGTGTTGATAGCGAAAACGAGAACTCCGTGGCGCCCCAAGCTGTTGAAGTGTGACCATTTCATTCCGAATGCAGATTAGAAAAGGGCAAACGTTCTGTTTGCCCTTTTCCGTATGGTGTTATTTTCAATACCAATCGAGATTACAATTCGTTGGTGTTTATGAATAGACGAATCCGGCCTTTTCCAACCGCTCGATCACTTGCTTCATAACGTCTTCATCGACCGTCAACGCAATGCGGATATACCCTTCACCGCATTGACCGAATCCGTTTCCGGGAGTAATCAAGACTCCGGATTCCTTCAAGACACGCGAGGCGAAATCGGCGGACGATACTCCCGGTTCCGGAACTTTCGTCCAGAGGAAAAACGTCGCCAGCGGCTTGCGCACGTTCCATCCCAGCCGGTTTAATCCCTCCACCAGCACATCACGCCGCCCCTGATATGATTTGCAGACATCGCGGGTAAAATCCATGGTTCCCGTCAAGGCGGCGATCGCGGCTTCCTGGATCGGTTGGAATACGCCCATGTCCACGTTCGAACGGACTTTGCCCAATAAAGAGAGTACGGTCGCGTTCCCCACCGCATGAGCGCAACGCCATCCGCTCATATTAAAAACCTTGGACAGGGAATGAAACTCGATACCGACCTCTTTCGCTCCCGGCGTTTCCAGAAACGACGGCTGGCGGTTTCCGTCGTAAATCGCTTCGGAATACGGCGCGTCGTGGCAGATGACGATATCGTGATCGTTCGCGAACTTGACGACTTTCTCGAAGAAAGAGAGCGGCCCTATCGCGGCGGTGGGATTGCCGGGAAAATTGAGCAGCATCAGTTTCGCCCGCTGACGGATATCTTCGGGGATCGCATCCAGATCGGGAAGAAACTCGTTCTCTTCCAGAAGCGGCATGTAATGCACTTCCGCCCCACACAATACGATGCCAGGAATATAAGCGGTGTAGCACGGGTCCGGAATCAGAACGACGTCGCCCGGATCGCAGAGCGCCATCGGTAAATCCGCCACGCCGCGTTTGCTGCCGATGCAGCTCAGCACTTCCGTATCGGGATCGATCTCCACACCGAAATTGGTTTTATACCAATGGGCGACGGCCTTGCGGTATCCAGGCGTTCCTTTGAAAGAAGGATAGTGATGGTTTCGGTCATCGTCTACGGCCTGTTTCAATGCGTCGACGATGTATTTCGGAGTCGGGCGGTCGGGATCGCCGACGCCGAGATCGATCACATCGACTCCCTTGGCTTCTTCTTCCGCTTTCTGGTTGTCCAAATCATCGAACAGATAGAGCGGGAGTTTCGATAATCGTTTTGCTGCTTGAATCTTCATTGCGTACACTCCATGACATGAATATATTGTTAATACAATTCCTACTCGTTATTCATCGAAGAAAACAGAGTCTTTAAAGAAAACGATGTTTCCTTAGTTCGAATCCGGATGACGATCGGTTGGATCGTACGGATGCTTGATGAAGAGAGCCGTGAAATCTTCATCCGTGTCGTTGATCAGGCAGTGAGAATCGTTTGGATCGATGCGGAACGAATCACCGGGCCTGACGCGGTGCTCCTCTCCATTGATAACGATTTTCGGATTTCCGGATATGAAATAGAAGGTCTCTTCAACGACGTGATGGATATGGCGGCCATAATCCTCGGAGGATTGTCCCGGTTTCATTTTGAGGATGCCCCACTCGATATTGGGTCCTTGGGCCACGTATTTCACACCGCTCTCTCCCAACGACCAAGGCATCTCATTCGTGTCGATTTTAAGCATCCGGTCCCTCTCCTTCAAACGAGTTACAGATCGTCAAACAAAACGTTCAGCACGTATTTTATAATTCTTTTCGGGAATACCAAGGCTCTATTCTGGATTTTACGATCTTTTTGCCTGATTTCCCGAAACGGTCCCTGCAAGCTGCGAGTGAACGACTGTTATGCAGTCAAGATTTCTCTTCAGTGAGGTCGTGGCGCAGAATTTCAATGACAGCCGAGTTGTCCAAATTACCCAAACCCAGGGATACTCCTGCTTCCAAAATCTTCTGATGAAGTTCCGACATCCCTAAGTGAATTCCCGCGCGCTGGCCGAGTTGGAGGATCAGCTCGACATCTTTGAGGTGCTGGGCCAGACGCGCTTCCGGTTTGAAATCACCGGAGAGCATCTTGTCGCCCTTGGTGTCCATGACGCGCGAATAGGAGACGCCCGACTTGAGCAGATCGAGCGTTGTCTTTAAATCTAAATCCAAGGCTTCAGCCAGATGAATTCCCTCGCTCAGGACCAGGCGGTTGAGACCGAGGACCAGATTGACGACCAGTTTCGCCTGGTTGCCTTTACCGGAAGGACCGAGATGGAAGAGGCTTTCGGTGAAGGCGTCGAAAATGTCCCGGCAGCGTTCGATGGCGTCCGGATCCCCTCCAGCGGAGACAACGCATTTACCCTCGGCGACATGTCGGGAAGAGCCGATGATGCAAGCGTCGAGGTAGGATATTTCGATCGCTTTCAGGCGCTTCGCAATGGATTCAGTATCGGCGGGATCGCCTGTCGTGGTGTCGATGATGACGGCGTTTTCCAAGGTCGAACCGGCGATGCCGTTTTCCCCGAAAAGCACTTGCTCGACAATGGTTGAATTGGGAAGAGAAAGAACGATCCGTTCAATTTGTTTCGCTGCATCCAGCGCTGAATCCGCAATCCGAATTCCCCGACCAGCAAGTTCGCTACGCCTGCCCGGATCGATGTCATATCCGATGACATGAAAACCGGCTTGTTGAAAACGCTGTGCCAGCGCAGTTCCCACCAGGCCCAAACCGATCAGTCCCAGAGTACGCCCGTGTTCGTTCAATGCGTTCATCGATTCCTCTTCCGTCAAATTTATATACTATAGATGTAATAACAAATAGGTTCCACCAATCAAGAGAACAACGATTCCACACGCAACGAGAAAACCGAGCAGCGACTGCCGATCCGGTTTGAGAATCAAGAGTCCCCCGGCGTCGAATAAGCGGCTGTTTTTCGGGATGGCTTCGTCGAGCGGTAAACCCAGGTTCTCCTCCCGGCCGATCGGTGTATGGATTTTAACGAAGAAGCGCTCGACAGTCGCCGGATCCGTTGGACGGGTCAAGAGGCTGGTGATCCATCCGCTTATCAGTCCCACCGGGATAAAACAGGCGGTTTGAAAGGCGATGGCGGGAGCCGTTCCATATACGGACGACGGGAACCAATGGAACTTCGCAAAATAAAGTGTCACCGTTGCGAAAAGAAAACTGGTAAATACACCGGCACTATTCATCCGCCTCCACAAAATTCCCAGCCAAAACGAGAGACCAATAGTTGCAGTCAACTGGAAAAACGTAAACGCCCCTTCCAGAACCGTGGGGAAGACGGACGAGAAACCAAGCGCGAGCAGCACGATTACCACACTGAAAATACGGCCTACGCTGAGGTAGTGAACGTCGGGACGGCCTGGCTTGATATGGATTCGGTAAATATTCTCCGTGAGCAGGGCGGAGGTCGCCACCATGAGCGCATCGCAAGTGGACATGGCGGCGGCCATGATACTGGCCAGCATGATTCCCCGTACCCCGATGGGTAAGAGCTCGGCGGCGGCGTAACCGAACGCGTGTTCCGACTGCCCTTGTTCGTGGAGACCGGGAAACATCACCAACGCGCAGACGCCGATCAACGCCCAGCCGAGGGTGCAAATCCGTTTCATGAAATTCCCATAGGTCATCCCCACGCGGCCTTCCCACTCAGTTTTTCCCGCTGAGGTCGTCGCCATAACGTGAGACTGAGCCACGATCCCGGTCATGGCGTTGAGTGAGAGCAGCAGAATGACGGGCCAGGTGATGCCTTGGGCTGAGATCAAATCGAGTGTTCCCGATGAAGTCTGTTCACGGATTCCCTCCAGTCCGCCCACGGTCCATAATGCGAAGGGGATCAGCATAAACGATAGAATGATGATGAATATACCCTGAATCAGGTCGGTGACGACGGCGGCGACCAATCCCCCGGCAGTTCCGTAGACGATAAACGACAAGGTCATCACGAAAACGGCAAGGGGCTGGGAGATCGCTCCACCGGTCATGGAGGAAATGACCAAGCCGGTTCCCTGCAGCATGATGCCAATGTTCATCGTCATGGTAATGGCACTGACGGTCGTAAATAGAACTGACGCCGGCTGGCCGAAGCGCTCACGGTAAACGTCGGCGGTGGTCAAGCATCGACTGCGGCGGAAAACCGGAGCCAGCAGCCAATAGAACGGGGTGGTAAACATCCATTGCCACTGCACCCAGATCCCCGAAATGCCGTTACGGTAAGACGCCCCCGACACGGCCACGGCCTGATCGGTATGCGTACCCGCGCCGAAGGAATGAAACATCATCAGCACTTTGCCGAACCGGCGTCCCGCCATAAAGAAATCCTCACGGGTGCGGATCGTAGTACGTGTCGCCAATCCGACAAACGTAATCCCTGACAGATACACCGCAACGGCGATCCAATCCCACGTGTGAAGACCCAAAATATGCACTGATTCATTCATGGTGTTTTATCTCATTCATCGTTCATTGAAAACGGAAAGACATTTCGATCATTTAATCACACCACACTTCAAAAATATATGGACAGGAAAATATAAATGTTTTAATGGTCAAAGAGTGGATGATGGGGTATAGTCACCGTATCGATCGAATCAGAAGGAGCACTCCAATGCGTCACAACCTTGCGTTTACACTGATCGAACTGTTGATCGTCGTCGCCATTATCGGGATTTTGGCGGCCATCGCCGTACCGAATTTTCTCAATGCGATGACGCGGGCGAAGATATCGCGCGTTCAAGGGGATTTCAAAGCGATGGGAACGGCGATCGAGATGTACATTCTCGACCACAACGGTCCCCCCTGGGATTCCCCCTGTCCGTCGGGCGATCACGGATGGGCGTCCTGCTATACCCGGCTGACGACACCCGTCGCGTATATGAACACCGTGCTGGCGGACGTCTTTCAGGTTGAAGACATTACCCGGCCCGGTTCTTACTATATCGGTGGTAATACAAACGGAAAGATCAGCTACGATTACGGGACGCTGTACAACGCGTCGGGAGGCAATCCGAGTAATCCTCCCCCCCGCTGGTCCGATTATTTCGGGCGGTCGCTATGGAAAATCGGAAGCGCGGGACCGGATAAAGCGCTGACAAACGTCCCTGGCCGGGAATTTCGTTCACCGCCCTACCGCGCTTCCAACGGCTTGGTCTCGAAAGGGGATATCTATTATACCCAGGAGAATTTCTTGAATAAATAAGTATGGCCGGTGCCATCACCTGAAACTCAATCTTGGGGGTCATCAGGATTGGTGTCGTTCTGGGGGGAGAAGTGGAATCTTCCCAGAGACTTCTTCAACCGAGTGGGATCGCCAGTAAAGCCTTCTCTTAATTTGAAGATGTTATCCCGATCCTCTTCACTCAGGTTGTTGTATCGAAGGTCGAGTCGATCGATCGAACCGACACTAATTTTCGAGATATCGGATAATTGGTTATACGACGCATTGAGCAGATTGATCTTCGTACTAAAGAAAGTTGGTTTTTGTTTTGACTGTGTAAAATCCAATTCGTTCAGTTGATTATGAGAAATATCAAAATTTTGTAGAAAGAAAGATGGGGGACGAATCAATGAGGATATCCGGTTTTGGCTGCAATGGATTTGTTGTAATTCAAAATTATTCGATAAATCCAAACGCTTCAATAAATTATTTGTACATTCCAAGGAACGCAAATCGATATTCGTCGCAAGATTCAATTCGGTTAAGTGATTGTCTCCGCAACACAAACTCAATAATTGAATTTGCCGCGAGATATCCAATTCTTCGAGTTGGTTTCCGTGACAATTAAGATATATCAGAAATCGGTTACTGGAAATATCCAAACGATTCAGCAAATTTTCTCCACACGACAGCGTCTTTAACTTGAGATTGTTAGAAACATCCAGAGAAGCCAACTGGTTTCCATCACAACGCAGTTCCAATAATTCTCGATGCGTTGAAACATCCAATTCGGTAATTGGATTTTTTGAACATAAGAGAGTTTCTAGTCCTTCATATTGGGAAAGGTCGAGGTGAGTAATCCGATTGAATTGACAATTCAGCCCACGAAGGTTCGGGAAATATTCCAATCCAGTCAAGTCGGTTACATTCATTCCCTGACAGATTAGCAGAGAGGTCTTACTTGCCGCTTGCGACGCCGTAAATTTTTCACCCGGCTCGACGCTCATATATCGTTCGACTGCCAGTCTAAATTTGGGATCGGGAAAGTTTTCCGGTGTGTTGATATTCTTATGCCATTGATACTTGTCGAGTGCGATCCATCCCAGGATAACGTAAACGACCACCAAAAGCGTATATTGAACGATCCGTTTTATTTTCTTTCGCTTCATCGAATTCTCCATATCTGGACGATCGAACCATCGAGAGAATATCATTCATAAAAACGATATGGGAATTACGAAGTAACATTTTCAACCGGGATAAAGATCATTCGGGCATTTCGTAAGGATCGGCGCCGTTCTGGGGGGAGATGTGGAACGTTTCCAGATGCTTCCCCGACTGGATGGAATTACCGGGAAAGCGTTCTTTTAATTTGCGGATGTCATCCAAGTCGTCATCGCCCAGGTCGTTGAATCGAAGGTCGAAGTGCGTGACGAAACCCTGAGGAGTCGCGGGGATTTCACTCAATCGATTATACGACGCATCGAGAAAATCGAATTCTTTAATCACTTGGCTGAGATCCAACTCGGCCAGCCGATTGTGCGAAATATCGAGATAGAAAAAAAAGAGTGAAAGCGGCTGCTTGAATTCGGCGATACGGTTCTGGTTGCAATCCAGTATGCGTATACGGTTGTGTTTGGAGAGGTCCAGGCTTTCCAGCCGATTGTCGTGACAATCCAATTCCTGCAATTCCAGATTTTTCGACAGATCGAGAACCGTCAACCGGTTGCGGGCGCAGCGCAAGTATTCCAACCGCGTCAGCCGGGAAACATCCAATGCATCCAATTGGATACCGTTGCATTCCAGATCGATCAGCCAGCGAACGTTTGAAACATCCAGACTCGTCAATGGATTATCGCCGCACGACAGCCTTCCCACACGGTAGTTATTCGACAGATTCAGTGTGGTTAAGCGGTTTCCACTGCAATGAAGTTCTCTCAATCGGGGATGCTGGGAGACATCCAGTTCGGTGATTCGGTTTTGCGAACAGTTCAGAGCGACCAGTGATCGATAGGGAGAAATATCCAGACGATCGATCTGATTATCCCGACAATTCAGCGACCGGATACCCTTAAAGAATTCCAAACCGGTCAGGTCGGTGATTCCCCTTCCCTCACAGACCAGGCGTGAGGTTTTGGCCCCCGCCTTCGCCGCCGAAAACCGGCCGCCCGGCTCGACGTGCATGTAACCCTCGACCGCTACGCGAAAGTTCGCATCGGGAAAGTTCTCCGGCGTGTTGATGTTCTTATGCAAATGATACTTGTCGACCGCGATCCCGCCGAGAACGGCGTAGACGATGACGAAAAGGGTGTACTGGGCCAGACGGATTTTCTTTTTACGTTTCATTCTCACCACTCGGCCATCGATCGAGTAAATTCGGAATGGCCTGGAACGCCTGCAAACAGCGTGCGGAGTTCAATTCTATCACAATCGTCAATCCTTGTGAGTCGTACAAACGATTCTAACGGTTCTTATGAATTCCATCAAACCGTTCCCTATCGATGGCAGACCACTTGAAAGAGAGGCGGGCCGCCTGCGATAATCGGAATGAATGATCCAAATTATCTGGCGGGAGAACGATCGTGTCCGATACATTTCTCAACAAATATCCGGTGATAGCAATTTTGGCTGGGTTGGCGGTACTCAGCATTCCTTTCGGGCGGTACGCCAGCCTATTGGCCATTTTGATCGTAATGGTGATCCAGTATTTTTATTATCTGTTTTATACGAAACGTCCGAAAATTTTCTATCCGTTCGCCATTGCAGGAATCATTCTATACGTGCTGAACTGGAAATTTCCATCCACCATCATCATCGCCTTCTTCGCTTCGATCGCAGGTCTGGAATGCCTGCGAGTGATATTGATGGCCATCCTGCGATACCCCCAAACCATCGAAGACTTGCAGGGATTGACCGAGGAGTTGGAGAATCGGGTCGATGAGCGGACGGCGGAGTTGCAAAAAACCAACGAAAAACTCCACAAGGCGAACGATGAGCTGCGCGTACTGGACGAGATGAAAACCGCTTTCGTCTCGCAAGCGTCGCACGATCTTCGCACCCCGCTCGCCGCCATCAAAGGCAGCCTGGACAACCTCAACCTGGGAGTTGCGGGCGAACTGAACGAGAAACAAGCACGGATTCTGGGACGCGCCACCCGGTCCGTGGATCGGCTGACCGACCTGATCAACGACGTGCTGGACCTCTCCCGTATCGAATCGGGCCGGATCGCGTTACAGAAAACCGATATTCCATTCAACGTACTCATCGAAAGCATCGTCGCCGAAAACAAGCCTGCCGCCGACTTGAAAAGTATCACGCTGCTCCGAAACCTGTCCAATGAAACGATTACCGTGAACGCCGACGGCGGGAAAATCGAGCGGGTTGTCGGAGAATTGCTCTCGAACGCGATCAAGTACACGCCGGAAAACGGGACGGTTGAAGTGGCTCTAATCCAAAACGGCGATCGAGCCAACCTCTCCGTCAAAGATTCCGGTATCGGCATGACCGAAGAGGAGTGCGAAAAAATCTGGGAACGCTTCTACCGCACGAACGCCTCCAAAAATTTCGCAAAAGGTTCCGGCCTGGGCCTCTCCATCGCGAAAGAGTTAGTTGAGTTGCACGACGGAACACTGTCGGTGCAAAGCGAACAAGAGCAAGGGACGACCTTTACACTTGCACTACCCTTCCATAGCAATTAAGTTTTCACCCAATTCGGTTTAAAATTAACTAGAATCACTTGGAGGTTTATCATTAATGAAACAACTCGACTATAACGCAACCGTGGCACAGCGGCTAGAGATTTCTCCCGCAACGATCGTTCTTCGAATCGCGCCCGATGAAAAATTGTTCGATTTCGAATCGGGGCAATATACGATTCTCGGTCTGAAACAAAAAGAGGAACGGATTCACGATTCGGAACCGGAAACGGATGACGAGAAACAGACCGATCCCGAAAAGATGATTCGCCGGGCCTATTCGATTTCGTCGTCCAGTCTCGAAAATGAATTCTTGGAATTCTTCATCACCGTCGTACGAAGCGGTGCGTTGACACCCCGTCTGCTCAATCTGAAAAACGGTGACCGCATCTATTTAGGGCCAAAAGCAACCGGGATGTTCACGTTGGATCAGGTTCAGGAAGAAAAGAACCTGTTGTTCGTTTCGACCGGAACCGGCTTGGCTCCTTACATCAGCATGGTGAGAACCCATCTGGCGAATCAGCCGAACCGCCAATTCGTGATTATCCACGGCGCACGTTATTCCTGGGATTTAGGCTACCGCGACGAACTGACGACACTCTCCCGCGTCTGTCCGAATCTGACGTATCTGCCAACTGTCTCGCATCCCGAAAACGATCCGACGTGGTCGGGGCAGACGGGCCGGGTGCAAAACGTGCTGACATCCGGAACCATCGAAAAGGAGACTGGTCTTTCTCTCACACCCGAATATTTCGACCTCTTTCTCTGCGGAAATCCAAACATGATCGACAGCGTCAGAGAAATTATGGAAGGCCGGGAATTCGTGAAAGGCAACCGGAAAAATCCCGGCACGATTCATATCGAAGAATATTGGAAGTAAAAATCATCCCTGCCCGACACTTACGCTTTACTGCGATACTCTTATGACAAACGCCGCAAGAATGGAGAAATCCCATGAGCCGAGGAACGATGGATCGTATTCGTTTTGGATGGGTCACCGTTTTGGTAATCAGTTTCGCCGTTTCGGTCACTCAGGCGGACGAAGCGGAGGGCGGCCGCTTTCTACGTTTGTACTGGTTTGAGAAGGGGATCGAACATGGGAATCCGCTCTACAACAGCCGCTTCCGGGTCAACGATCCCGACGTGGCGTTGAGCGAATCGTTCGGCAATCGTTCGGAAGTGCGCGGCAACGGCATGATGCAGATTTTGATGGAAGAAGAACTACGCCAGCTGGAGAGCGCCGAACTGGTTCTCGAACTATGGGGAGGACATCCCGGCACCTCCGGGAAGCGGGTCACGGTCAACGGACGCAGTACCTATTTTATCGAAGATTCCGGTACGGCCAGCGAAAACTGCACGTATTCCTATCCCGCCATCCCCCTCCAGATTACCGATCTCGTCAACGGGTACAACACCTTCCAGTTCGCCTGCGATAAAGGCCGAAGTTTCTGGGGACATTTCATCGTGGACAATGCCTGCTTGAGAGCCGTACTCAAGAAAGGGCATCCCGATTTAATCAAAGTGAAACTTTCCGAATTCTCCGCCACCGTTCGAGCGATCTCCGCCGATGGAGCCGAATCCATCAACCTGACGCTGCCTTGTTCCAGATCGCTCGCCAAGACCATCGCCTCAGTCGAGTATCAAGGGTATTACAACGGCTACGACGAAAACGGCGACACGTACTCCCGCGACTGGCATGGATTCACGAAAGACCGAAAGCCAGTGGCCATTATCGGGACATCGCAACGCCGCCCTTTCAAGGTGGCCTGGGACACCTCTATGCTTCCGGAACAATCGAATATGATGATCCGCGCGATCGTCCGTTTCAACGATCCTCCCAACCTGATATACATCACCCCTCCCGCCGAAGGGCTGAAAACACCTGAGCGAGACGACTGCCGAATAGTGATATTCAGGCCGTACGATCTGCCCGAACCGTTCTGGTCGCGCGCCAACAGAAAGAAAACCTGTACAATCGAAATCGACACCGATCTCATCCGGATCGAACGGGCGCAACTGCACACCGTCGTCTGGGACGGAGGCCGGGGAGAGGTCGAGAATTATTTCACACTGAACGGTCATCCCATCGCCATTGCGGGAGAAGGAAAACACGACGTGATCTACCGTATCACCGATCTCGATCCGTCCTGGCTGAAGCGAGGCGTCAACCGCATCGAACTGCTGTCCGACACCGAACATCATGGGATCGAAATGCTGCTGCCCGGACCAATGATCGCCGTTCGAGAGAAACTCGAATCGAAACAGTAAGGTTTGTGGAAATAAAATCGATCGTTAAGCGCTCACAAAATTTTTTATGGGGGATCGCCCTCCCAATCTAACATAACAGACAACAGACAACTAAAAACGGGAGCGAAACAAATGAAAACCAAATGGGGAGTAATCGGTTCGAGTGGAATCGCGAAACGCCGCACCATTCCGGAAGGAATCGTCCCGGCGGACAACGCCGAACTGACCGCCGTCTATACGCCGGTCACGCAAGAGAACCTCGAAGTCGCCGAATTGTTTGGAGTGCAAGCCTGCGCCACCGAGGAAGAGCTCATCGACAGTGACTGCGATGTCGTCTATATCGCGTCGCCCAACGATAAGCATTACGATCAGGTGATCCGTTGCGCCGAAGCGGGAAAGCACATTCTCTGCGAAAAGCCTCTGGGGATTACCGCGATAGAAGCCGAACGCATGGTACAGGCCTGCCGGGACAACGGCGTCAAACTCGGCTCCGGCTTCATGATGCGCTTCCACGCCTGGCACCAGGAAGCGTTGAAACTGATTCAGGAGGGCCGAATCGGAACGCCGGTGCTGGGCCGCGCTCAGTTGTCCTGCTGGTATCCTCCCATCGAAGGCGCGTTCAGGCAGGATCCGGTTCTCGGCGGTGGAGGAAGCCTGATCGACATGGGCAGCCACTGCATCGACATTTTGGAACTCTTTTTTGGAAAAGCCAGGAAAGTTTCCTGCTTCACTGCGAACCGAGTCCACGACTACCGCAGTGAAGACACGGCATTGGTGATTCTGGAATTCGATAATGGCGCTCAGGGAATGGTCGATTCGTTGTTTAACGTTCCCGATCTCAGTTCAAAGAACCGTCTTGAAGTGTACGGTTCGAAGGGAAGCATTCTGGCTGAAGGAACCATCGGTCAAGGCGATGCCGGTGAAATGATCGCTTATTTCTCGGAAACCGATGAGAATTACGATAGCCAGCAAACCCGAATGGAAAACGGTTTCACAATAATCACTCCAATCCCAGTAAACACATATCGCGCCGAAATCGAAGCGTTTTCCAAGTCAGTTCTAAACGATACTCCCCCTCCCATCGACGGCGAGGCAGGTCTCTGGAGCCAGATCGTCGTCGAAGCCTGCTACCGCTCCGCCAAAACAGGAGAAGCTGTTATCCTGTAATCTGATCGTTTCATTCGGTTGATCGAATATATAATAGATGTAATATTATTCGTTCTCATACGTTATTGATTCAGATGACCGCTTTATTTAGCGGTCTTTTCATTCTTAATCAGGGATTTTACCTAATGACCGATACGGCTCTTGCAACCATCGAACGCCGGCACGATCTGGACGCGCTGCGTGCCATCGCTATGTTGTCAGGGATTGTGCTGCATGCGGCGCTTTCTTTCTCTTTAATACCGTGGATCGTCCAAGACAATCAGCAGCACGATGCGTTCAGCCTGATTTTTTCCTCATTACACGGCTTTCGAATTCACCTCTTCTTTCTGATCAGTGGTTTCTTCACTGCGATGTTATGGAGGAAACGTGGTTTAAAATCGCTGTTATGGCATCGTTTTCGACATATCTTTTTACCATTACTGCTAGGCTTAATCACCATTATTCCCGTCAACATCTGGATCGTCCTAAAAGCGATGGAATCGGGAGCCGGACAAGTATCCCAATCCGCACCCAGCGGTGAATTAGCCGCCGATATCTGGGCCGCCACGCGATTGGGCGATCTTAACGCCATTAATCTTCATATCGAGAAAGGCGCCGATATAAACGGCAAAGATCCCGTATTGGGCCAGACTCCTTTGGCGCTAGCCGCTATAAGGGATCATCCAGAAGCCGTCGATCTGCTTCTTGAAAAGGGCGCGGATGTGAATGCGGTCACCATAGATGGAAGTACTGCTCTTCACAGTGCCGCCTTTTTGGGTCGAGTGAAAATCGCCGAAATACTATTACAAAACGGAGCCGACCCAACCGTGAGAAACAGACATGGAGCGACCCCGCTTCAATCATTGGACGCCGATAAGGGGATCACTCAATTCATCGCTTCACTGCTTAAAATCGAACTCGATTGGGAAACCGTCCAAACCAGGCGTTTAGCCGTTGCTGACATCCTGAAAGAATCCTCTAGCCTGAGTGCAGATAATCAACAAGGATCGGCAGCAATGCTGTGGTATACCCTATTCCAAACCCCCATTTTTCAACATCTCTGGTTCCTTTGGTTCCTGTGCTGGTTTGTGGCCGCATTCGCGGTCTACGCCGTCATCGCCGATTGGTTGAAATTGAAAATCCCTTCTGGTCTGATCCTGTCCCCCGTTCGTTATCTGTGGTTAATCCCTTTGACGCTGATCCCTCAGGTCTACATGTTCATGCCCATTTTCGGGCCGGATACATCTGATGGCCTGCTTCCCATGCCCCATGTTTTACTCTTCTATGCCATCTTCTTCGGTTTCGGCGCTCTCTACTACGACGTCGGCGATAAAACCGGGCGGGTAGGCAGATGGTACTGGTTATCATTGCCAGTCGCGCTGTTTGTTGTTTTCCCACTGGCTCTCGTGTTTATGTACAGTGGCTCAACGATTAACGAGTGGATCGATCCATCCATGCAGCAACCGGTCGCGAATGTGCTCCAGGTGCTCTACGCCTGGCTGATGACCTTCGGCTGCATGGGACTGTTCCGTCAACTGCTGAGCCGTGATAGCAAAACCTTGCGATACTTATCCGATTCATCCTATTGGCTCTACATCGCCCACTTGCCGCTGGTTATCTGGGCGCAAGCGATCGTGAGAGATTGGCCGCTTCCCGCTTGGATTAAGTTTAGTATCATCTGTATCGGAGTCAGCGGATTCTTATTGCTCACCTATCAGTGGCTCGTTCGTTACACCCCGCTGGGAACACTCTTAAATGGTAAGCGTAAACGACCTGTATCCGATGCAGAAATGTAGGGTGAGTCACGTTTTTCGACCCACCATCTCAACGATGCCGTGTCAATTATCTCAACGGCAACGTCACCGGCCGATTCGTCGCATAGCATTCTTGCGCGGCCAAAACAATCTCATGCGTATGAATCGCGTCGTCCAGATTGCAATGCGACTCGCGATCGTTCAGGATGCAATCCACGAAATGGTCCATCTGTCCCTGGAAGGGATGGTGGGCCACGTCGGCGGTGTCGGGCATGATAGCGGGAATCTCGACCCACCCATTTTGTCCGGGAAATTTGTGAGACCAGATACGGTTATCTTTCACCGTGCCCCGGTTGCCGAAAATCTCGATGGGAAACGTATAGGGCATGATGCAATCGTAATTAGCCGTCACTTTCCCCAGAACCCCGTTCTCGAATTTCAGCAGAAACGTCTCAAGCCCTTCGTATTCAAGGGCCGGTTTCCCGTCGGCCCACGTCCCGGTGAAATAGTTGTATTCCCGATCGCACCCTTTGCGCCACCCCCCGCAGCACGCATAGATTTCAGAAACACGCGCGGCGCGGTTAGGATCGGGTGAAGCGAACCAGCGGGCGGCGTCGAGTGCGTGACACCCGGCGACCATCATAGCGCTGATGCCTTTCTCTTTCTGTCTCGCCTCTTCAAAACCCGACCACCACCCCGCGATGTTCGACTGGTAATCGGTTTCAACATAATATATGTCCCCCAATGCACCGTCGGCGATCAAGGTTTTCAGCGTATCGACCAGCGGATTCCAGCGCAGCACGAATGAGACAACCGTCTTCACGCCCGCTTGAGTGACCGCATCCCCCATCGATCGCATCTCCTCCAGCGTGTTGGCGATGGGTTTTTCGATGACGATATGCTTGCCTGCTTCGGCGGCGGCGATGACGTTCTCGGCGTGGACGTGCTGGGGTGTGCAGACGGAGACGATATCGGCGTCTTCGTTCCGCATCGCTTCGGACAGATCGGTGTACATCCCGATTCCGGCCAGACCCGCTTCCTCGGCGCGTTGTTTGACGCTTTCCATGCGGCGGCTGGAGATGGCGGCGATTCGGGTATTGGGATTGTTTTGAAACGCTTTGATATGCTCGCCGGAAACCCAGCCCGCTCCATGCACGATCACTCGTAATGGTTGGTCAGTCATTTTCTTCTTCTCCCTTTACGATCCTACAGACATTGAATTTTCAGTGTATGCCGGAAAGGCGTATACCCGGTCAAATAAACGCTGTATCCGGGAAGCGGATCGTCCGCGCCGCGAATCTGCGTATAGGCGTGTTCGTTTTGTCCCGGTCCGAAGCGAATCGTGTCTCCCCCGGCTTTGTATTCCGCGAAACCCTCTTTCAGCAGGTAAGCGTCTTCGACGTTCGGCGCGGGTTGGACGCCGGAAAGATCGCCCCCCTTGCGAAGGTTAATCTCGATCGCGAAGGGAATCCCACCCGTTCCGAGCGCTTGGATCTCCAACTCGAAACCATCGCTCGTCTCCTTGATTTCCGCGTGATACGTCAAACGCGCGACCTCGCTTTGACGCCGCTGCGCGCGGATCGAACTCCATTTCTCACGGGGGATCGGTTTGATGCCGATATCGCCGATCGGTTGATAGTAGGGTCCGCGAAGTGCCTGATCGAAATGAAATACCCCGTTCTTTTTCTCGAACCGTGTGGGAACGAACTGTCCTTTACCGAAAAACGCGGACGCGAAGCGCACGGCGTTGATGACCGCTTCACCCTGACGCGCGGAAAACCACCGGCTGTTCCCGCGATGGATGATCGAGGCGCTCATGGCCCCGCGCCGAATATGCGTAAATTCGGCAAGTGGAAATACTTTCTCGTAATCGTCAGGAATCGGACGAAGTGCGGGCAGGGTTTTCAACAATTCAGGATATTCCATCAACGCGGACAGTTTCACGCAATCCGGTTCCAGCGGCTTCAAAACCGAGGCGTATTGTCCGTTGCCGTCTTGGATCGCCATCATGCGCAGTGCGAACCAATACGCCTCCATCCCGCCACGGGTGTTGACATCCTGCCGCCGGGATATTTCCGTAACGGCTTCCCCATTGGGATGAAGCAGGTAGAGCATGGAGTCGAGGTTTCGCCGGACCGGTTCCAGCAATTCCGGGCGGTTCAATTTATGCGCCATCGTCACGAAAGCGTTATCGCAGACCGCGTTGTAAACCGTGGTGCTGCGTTCGGTGAATTGGCCTTCGCTGTCGATATCGATCCCTTCCGAAAGCCATCGATCGATCCGTTCGATGTACTCGGGTTCGGGATAAAGTTCGTTGATCTGTGCGAGCGCCGCGCACACAACCCAGCGATGATTGGGCGTATGAATACCTCCCTTCACCAAACCGGAACCCGCCTTCAGGAGAAAAGGCTCAATGAGTTTGCTCAATTCCCGATGGTGATTCATGGCCGCCAGTTTCGCAGCGCGGGCCACATGGTGAACGACGAAACCCGTATCGGGAGGAGAATTGAAATTGGTTATTAATAGATCGATATTCCCATCCGGCGTTTGAGCGCGCTCAAGAAATTCCGCCGCGAGTTTCATCCGCTCGAATAATAAGTTGCTCTGATAAAATTCAGACTGCGCATTGAGAAAGGCGGCGGCGCAGTCCTCCAAAATCCGAGCGGCTGAACCGCAATGATAGAGTCCCCACTTGTCTGGATAAGCGCCGTACCCGGGATGATCCCGCTCAGTGACTTGAAGGCTCAACAGACGCTCAACATTCCGGTCGTGCTGCCGAACGATCGTCTTATCGGCTCCGGCAGCAAACGCGGGACTTCCAGCGATCCCCGCCATCACCGTCAACGCTTCCCGTCTCGTCATGGATAGCTTCATAGATTTCAGCCTCAGTTTCATTTTTCCTTCATCCAGGATTCATCTATTATTATTGTTGCAGATTTCCAGTCGAATCGTCTACCTCAGCGAAATACCCGCCTATCCGGTGAGAGAGTCATTAATCCTCACATCTCCATCCCTGATTCAATCAATATTCACGATTTGGGTTACAAATTTTTATAATTTGTATCACGTTTAGATACAAATAGATAGGGGTTTTTGTGTCGCTTGCCGACATGAAAACCCTATTGGAT
>CAZSIZ010000072.1:0-22049 GCA_964606645.1 uncultured bacterium | reverse complement strand
CAAGATGTCCAAAAAAATGGGTCGATTTAGGAGTGGATTTGCGAGGTCTGTACTTTCTATCCAGAGATGACTTGCTATTCATATTATACGCGGGAACGGACGGTTTGCAAAACATTCCATCGATTTCGGCACGATTCGTTCACCTCTACGGTATTTCCCTAAGCCGAAAACTCACCTATCATATTGAAACGTTTCGGGAGACCGATCGATTCGATCCCTGTGGCGGGGATTTTATAGAAACAGCCGCTTTTGAACAAATTTTGACGATTATGAAATACGAACCGATTATTTATCGAATTATATTTATTGTTGTCGCCGTATTCTCATCGATCGCCTGCCTGGCGCAGGTCGATGAATACCGGCTCTATCAGGGACACGGCGATTGGGTTGTGTCGGTGGCCTATTCTTCCGACGGCTTGACTTTCCTGTCGGGCAGCAATGACGGATACGCATTGCTGCGCGACATCGAAACCGGAGAGACCGTTCAATCCTTCTATCACGCCAGGCAGATATTATCCTCCGCTTATTCACCCACCGGTGACCGGTTTCTCACGGTAGGTGTTGATAACACCATTGCGTTGTGGGACCTGGAGAGGGAGATAATCCGCATCGAAACGACTTTGGCGTGGTCCACCGCATTTTCACCGGATGGTTCCCGATTCCTGACCGGGCACGAAGACGGGAGCGTGGTGCTTTGGGAGACCGATACCGGCGAGACGATTCGCACTTACAACGGCCATACGCGAAATGTCTACTCCGTCGCTTTTTCTCCTGATGGGAACCGTCTTTTAAGCGGGAGCGATGATGGAACCGGTATCCTCTGGGATACGGAATCAGGAGAGATTTTGCAGACGTTTCCGCATTCAAGCCAGGTTATGTCGGTGGCGTTTTCACTGGACGGAACGCAATACCTGACCGGCGCTTACGGAGGAAAGACGACGCTTTGGGATTCCGAAGGGCGAATCTATACCGTCTCATCGGGTGCGGTCTGGTCCGTCGCGTTTTCGCCGGATGGGAATCACTTTCTGACCGGCTGTGACGATGGAACCGTTATTCTGAGGAAGACCGAAACCGGCGATATCATTCACATGTTCGATTCCGGTGCGGAAAGCGTCTACGCCATCGCGTTTTCACCTGATGGGCAGTCGTTTCTGGCGGGCTGCAACGACGGGACCGTCAAAGCGTGGGATCTCGACGGACTGCTTCCGGTTCGAGTCGGTTTGTGGATGAATTATTGACGAATGGCTTGAACACCGAACTGGCATTATCAAGAAAATGAAAGGCTTGAAGGTTCAATGCAAGGAGATAGGATAAGACCGGCTTCCACTTGCAAAGACTCGAATTCAATGGAAATTATTACATGATTCGCATCACCGACGGCGCGTTACATTTAGGTTTGACTACGATTTTTTCCGATCTATCCTGGCGGATCGACACGAAGAGTCGTATCGGTCTGGTCGGTCCCAACGGGGCGGGAAAAACATCGATTCTGCGCGTGCTGACCGGAGAGTATCCCCTTGATAACGGCACGGTCGAGCAATCGAAAAACCTTCATCTCGGCTACTTGCCTCAGGATGGAATCGACCTGCCCAGCCGGAAAATTGGCGATCTTCTGATGGACGCATTCGAGCCGTTGAACCGGATGGAAGCGGAGATGAGCAATCTTCTCGAATTGACCCACTCGACGGCCCCCCATTCGCCCGAACACGACCGGGCCATTCACCGCTACAGTGAACTGCGGGATCAATTTCAAGAGCGGGGCGGATACAGCCGCGAGTCGGAAGCGAAAAAAGTCTTCCTTGGCCTGGGATTCAAGCACCGGGACTGGGATCGGCCCGTTCGGGAAATGAGCGGGGGCTGGCGGATGCGGGTCTTGTTAGCCAAACTGCTGCTGGAGAAACCGGATATCTTTCTGCTCGACGAGCCGACCAATCATCTCGATCCCGATTCACTCGCTTGGTTCGAGAATTACCTCGCCGGGAGCGGGAGCGGGATGGTGATCGTCAGCCACGACCGGTATTTTCTCGACCGTTCCGTGACGCAAATCGCGGAAATCGAAAACGGGCGTTTCCGTATTTTTCAAGGCAACTATTCCAGATTCCGCCGCCTTCGCGATGAATTGCGCGAACAATTACTGGCACAAAAACGCAATCAAGACCGCGAGATCGCTCACCTCCAATCCTACGTGGACCGCTTCCGTGCCCGGAAGGACAAAGCCACCCTGGCGCAATCCCGCATGAAAAAACTGGAGAAGATCGAGCGGATCGAGGTGGAGACGGATTCCCTGACGGTCGTGATCCCGCTTCCCCAAATCCCCCGAAGCGGTAAAGAGATACTCACGCTGGACGGGGTAGGTCATTGCTACGGCGAGCGGTGCGCCCTGCATCCCCTGTCGACGTCGATCTACCGGGGCGACCGGATCGCTGTCTGGGGAGCGAACGGCGCGGGGAAAACCACGCTTCTGTCGATTATGGCGAATCAGTTAATCCCGTCCGAAGGAACCATTTCATGGGGCTACAACACGCATCCCGCCTATTTTTCCCAACATCAGGCTGAACTACAGGCGTCACAGAACACGGTGATCGACGAACTGGAATCCGTGGCCCCGGCGGATATGCAGACGAAACTGCGGGACGTGCTCGCCTGTTTTCTCTTTCGGGGCGACGATGTGTTTAAGTCTGTGTCGGTCTGCAGCGGGGGAGAGAAAAGCCGTCTTGCGTTGGCGAAGTTGCTGATCGCTCCCGTGAACGTTCTGATTCTCGACGAACCGCTTAACCACCTGGATATTTCCACCGTGGAAATTTTCGAGGAAGCGCTGCAGCGGTTTCAGGGAACCATCGTATTCGTCTCCCACGACCGGTTTTTCGCTGATCGTCTCGCGACCCAGGTCTGGGAGATGGTTGCGGGTCGCACCGAGTCCTACCGGGGTAATTTTTCCGATTACGAATACGCCAAACAATATCGGGAAGAACAATTAAAGATCGCCTCACCTCAATCCGCCTCCAAAAACGATAACGCGGGAAATTCTATCTCCCGGAATAATAAACGAGAACAAAAACGGCTCGAAGCGGAAGAACGCAACCGCCTGGGCGTCCTGCGCCGTGAGCACGAGCAAAAATGTGAGGCCATCGAAAACGATATTCATAAAATCGAGAAGGAACTTGAGGAGATCGAGGGGAAACTGGCTTCCAATCAATTCGTGCGCTCGCCGGACGAACGCTCCAAGTTGAACAAACGTCACAAGAAACTGACCAAAGTGAAAGAAAAACATGAGGAGAAATGGTCGAAACTTGTCGATTCCTTTGATCCCGCCTAATTCCCGTAAAATTTCTCTCACACCTGAATATCTACATTTATTGAAAAATAAGTGTCAGAAGTGCGCTCGTTTTGCTACAATGGTTGAGGTTTTATTTTGATGTAATGGGGATCCCTTGTGAAACGCCACGTTCTTCTCTTATTCTTATTGTTTATTTTGCCTTGTTCCGGGCAAGAACCGGAGCGTTCTAATAGCGAACGTTCCGCTTATGGTATCTTTGATGTTACTGCCGATTGGGGCACGGAAGAATCCCCCCCAGCGCTTGGGATGTTCAAAGTACCCGGGCGGGTCGAGGTCTCGAAAGTGAGTTTCAAAGAGAGGATCGATTCGATTCCAGGCACTGAAGCCCAATCGATTGGTATTAAGAGCATTCACCAATATACGTTTAATTTGGTTTTCTTTTCAACCGTTCCTTTGGTTATGTTCGTTCTATATTTGAGTATTTTCCTCTTTAATCCCCGTTATCGGGAAAATCTTTACTACACCAACTTTTTGTTTTTTTCATGCCTGTTGAATTGGATTGATCTTTATAGACCTTTTTCGACCCATCATCTGTTGATGGAAGAATATGGACGATTGTTCCTTATAGCGAATTCCGCCGCTACGGCATCGATGCTGCTGTTTTTTTATTCACTTGTTTACCGTCAAATCCCAAGCAGATTCTGGATATTTCTTAGTGGCTGCGTTCTCTGTGGATCGATCAATTGGCTATCGAATCATTTTCTTCCAATCGGCATTGTTATCCTTTTTTCAGGCATTGTATTTATTGAATGTCTACGAACGATCTATCTTGCTTATAGAAAACAGAATCCGGGGATTTGGATCGTCGCATTTGGAGCCATCGTCTATCTTGTTGTTATGGTATTATTTATCTTGCAGCAACTCTGGATCATTCCTCCAATTATGGGCAGCCATTCCAGACATTGGGCGATGTTGGTGTTTATCTTTTCAATGTCCGTTCATCTGGCGTACCGGTTCGCGACAACCAATCAAGAATTGGAAGCCCTGAACGTGGAACTGGAAGACCGGGTGGAACAGCGTACCGCCGAATTGAAATCCGCTCAAAATCAGCTCGTCCAATCCGAGAAAATGGCCTCGCTCGGGCAACTCGTCGCAGGGATCGCTCACGAAATCAATAATCCAGTCAACTACATACGAAGCAACATCCAGCCGCTGAAGGAGTATCTGGCGGGCTACCTGAACCTTGCCGAGACCGTCCATCGTAAAAAAGGCTCGCTACCGGACGAACTGCGGGAAAGCATCGAAACGATCTATGAAGAAAACGACCTGGACTATGCGAACGAAGACATCGGGAAACTGGTCCAGTCGTTCGAGGAAGGGTCCAACCGCATCACGGCGATCGTCTCGGACCTGCGGAAATACACCCGTGGCGATCGCGAGCAATTCGAACCTTACCATCTGCACGACGCCATCGACTCGACCCTCACGCTTCTCGAAAACCGCTACAAATACCACGTCACCGTTCACAAGGACTATGGCGACATCCCCGAAATCTTATGCTCGCCGGGTCGAATCAATCAGGTCATCATGAACTTGCTGTGCAACGCCGAAGACGCCATCGAAGACAAGGGGAACGTCTGGATTACGACACGCGAAGAGAACGAACTTGCCGCGGTCGAAATCCGCGACGATGGGCCGGGCATCCCGCCCGATGTCAAAAGCAAAATCTTCGATCCTTTCTTCTCCACGAAACCCATCGGTGAGGGAACCGGTCTTGGACTCTCTATTGCCTATGGGATCGTCGAGCAGCATCACGGAACGATTTCCGTCGAAAGCGAAGCGGGGAAGGGAACCACGTTTACTCTTAAACTCCCTCTGAGTTACGATGAAAGCACTTCGGGAGATAACACTTGATGTTGAAACTATCACAGCAATCATTCACCTTGATCGAACTGCTGATCGTCGTCGCCATCATCGGAATCCTCGCCGCCATCGCCGTGCCGAATTTCATGAACGCGCAAACACGCGCCAAACTCTCACGGGTGATCGCCGACCTTCGCAGCCTGTCGACCGGCGCCGAAATGTATCTGATCGATCGGGGAACCCTGCCTTCCGATGCGGGCCGAGGCTACAAGTACACATCCCCGCAAGGACGGCGAAACGGGTGGATTTCGCTGACGACGCCGGTCTCTTATATCAGTCCCGGCGGATTGATCGATCCCTTCAAAGCCAAATACGTCGAGGTAGGCGGGACGGATCGGCAATTCGGGGACGCCTTGTACGAAATGGGGACCGGGAATTTTAATGAGGGCAAGAATAACGACTGGCCGTTCACAACCTGGGTTCTTTTGAGCGTCGGCCCTGATTCTTCGCTGGGGCGGGACCATGCGGACGATACCTCGCTCATGGCCAACTATCCGTTTTCTAACAATCTTTACCGCTTTGACACCAGCAATGGGCTGCACAGCAACGGAGACGTCCATTTATTCAAGGAAGGCCAACCGGCGAACACGGTCAATCTTGTAGAAGGCCGCCCCTGGCCGCATCGATAAAAGAATCCAATTAACGACATAATTCTCCCACTAGGAATTTCCGCTTAGTGTATGATAAAATCGCCTTAAGCACGAACCCAGATCATCACAAACGATGGAGATTTTATTATGACAAACGTAATACCCAATAAACCATCCGCCGTCACGGCGATCACCCGCCGCCGCTTCAACCAGACCGCCGCCGTCACGGCCGCGATGACCACCGCTTCCGCCCGGCGGGTTCTGGGCGCGAACGACCGGATCAACGTCGGCGTCATCGGCTGCGGGGGACGGTCTTACGCCCACATCAACACGATTCTGAAACTGAAAGCAGACGGAGCCAACGTCGATATCACCGCCGTCTGCGATGTCTACCGCCCCCGCATGAAAAAAGCGGAAGAGACGACCGGCGGCAAAGGAACCATGAGACACGAAGAATTGCTCTCGTGGAATAACGTCGATCTCGTCGTCGCGGCCGGACCGGATCACTGGCACGGCTACCACGCCCTCGACGCCATGAACGCCGGGAAAGACGTCTATTGCGAAAAACCGCTCTGCCATTGGCGTCAGACCGGACTGCCGAAACGCCTCGTCGAAACCTCCAAGAAGACCGGACGTTTCGTGCAGATCGGAACCCAGTGGATGTCCAATCCCGCCTACCATCAAGCGAGAGACCTTGTCAAAAGCGGGGCAATCGGCCAACCGATCATGGCCAACACCGGCTATTACCGCGTCGGTGACTGGGGCGAACGGGGAATGCCGATCGACGATCCGAACGCCAAACCCGGTTCGGACCTGGATTGGGACCGCTATCTCGGTGACAGCCCCAAACGGACGTTCGACGTCAGCCGGTTTTTCCGCTGGCGGATGTATTGGGATTACGCGGGCGGCCCCGCCACCGACCTCTATCCGCATCCGTTTACGCCCGTGGCCTACATGCTGGACCTGGACTATCCCGACGCCGTCGTCTGCACGGGCGGGATGCACCGGTACACCGAACGCGAAGTACCCGACACTTGTAATATGATTATCGACTACCCCGGCAACCTGACCGTGCTCGTTACCGGAACCCAGGGCAACGATTACGCCCCCAACGGCACGGGGACACGTCCGATCCTGCGGGGCTGGGACGGGACGCTGACGTTCGAAGAGAACGATATCGTGATCCGGCCGACCCAAGGTTCCGAGGTGAAGGAACAGCGCATTGCCGCCGACTTCGGCGAACGCTTCACCGAATTCTGGACCGGATTCCTCGACTGCTGCCGCAAGCGCGTTGAACCGGTGGGCAATATCGAACTAGGCGCAAAAGTGCAGATCGCCATGCAGATGGGCATCGCCGCCCTTCGCGGAAAACGCGCGGTTCGCTACGACCGGAAACAGCATTGCATTATGGATTAGAACGTTTTCCGTGTAATGCAGTCGAACGGACTTGTTTTGTAGCGCAAGCATCCAGCCAGCTTCACTTCACGATGCAGACTGGAAGCCTGCGCTACAATTTTGTGAAAGGAATCGTGATGAGTGTACGTTTGTGGATTACGGGACTATTCGTGTTGATAACAGCATTCGTTCAGGCCAGTGAGTTTTATGTCTCTCCGAATGGGAGCGACACCGATCTAGGAACGAAAAGTCAGCCCTTCGCGACGTTGGATCATACACAGAAGGCTGTGCGGGCGGTGTTGAAAACTACCTCCGGCCCGATGACGGTTTACTTACGCGAAGGAACGTACTTTCTCTCTAAACCGCTGACATTCGGGATTGAGGATTCGGGCCGCGAAAATGCAACCGTAACCTACACTGCCTACGAGAACGAAACGGTTGTCATCAGCGGGGGGGTACAGTACAACTTGGCGTGGAAGCCGTACAAAGACGGAATCGTCATGGCGAAAATGCCCGGCGATCGCATCGAGATCGACCGACTCTTCGTTAATGGGGAACCACAGCGGATGGCCCGGTTTCCCAATTACGATCCCAAAGCGAAATTTTTCGGGGGAACGTCTGCTGACGCCATCGCGCCGGAACGGGTTAAGACCTGGGCCGATCCCGTAGGCGGATTTATGCACGCGCTGCATCAAAGTATGTGGGGCAGCAAACACTACCGGATTGTCGGAACGGACGATGAAGGGCAACTGAAATTCCAAGGCGGCTGGCAGGAAAACCGGGGGGGCGGTTTCGATCCTTTCTTCCGGGGCGGCTATCACAAAAAATATCTTTTCGTCGAAAATATCTTCGAAGAGTTGGACGCACCGGGGGAATGGTTTTTCAACGACAATAGTAATACTTTGTACCTCAAACCGAAACCGGACGTCGATCTTTCCAAAGCGGAAATCATCGGAGCGGGGCTGAAGCAACTGTTTGTCTTTCGCGGCCTCCGAACCAGGCAGCCGATTCACCACATCGTCATTAAAAACCTGCATTTCAAACACACGGCGCGCGTCTTCATGGAACCTTACGAGCGGATGCTGCGAGGCGATTGGTCGATCGCGCGGCTGGCCGCCGTTCATTTCGAGGGGGCGGAAGACTGCGCGCTGCAAGACTGCGTCTTCGAGGACCTGGGCGGGAACGGAGTGCTCATAAGCCGCTACAACCGCCGCGTGAATGTGACCGGATGCAAATTCACCCGCCTGGGTGAAAGCGGGATCTGCCTGGTGGGCGATGTAAACGCCGTCCGAAGCCCCGCCATCGAATACGGCACAACCCTGCCGCAAGACGAAATCGATCTGACGCCGGGACCGAAAACGCCGGACTACCCCGCTCAGTGCCAAGTTCACAATAACTTGATGAGCCGTCTCGGTTTCGTGGGCAAACAAGTGGCGGGTGTCTTCATCTCGATGTGTGAAGCGATTACTGTCAGCCACAACACGATCTACAACATCCCCCGCGCGGCGATTTGCATCAATGACGGCTGCTGGGGCGGACACATCATCGAATTCAACGACGCTTTCAACACAGTGCGTGAAAGCGGCGACCACGGCCCCTTCAACAGCTGGGGGCGCGACCGGTATTGGAAAACATCCTACAACGGCGGGCGCGATATCGAATCGTTCGCGAAGGAACGCAGCCTGCTCGACAACTATAAAACAACCCATATCCGCAATAACCGATTTTCCCACCCCGGCGGACACTCGTGGGGAATCGATCTGGACGACGGGTCGAGTAATTACCACGTTTATAACAATTTGTGCCTGGGGATGGGGGTCAAACTGCGCGAGGGTTTCTACCGCCGCGTGGAGAACAATATTATCGTGAACGGCTTCGGCGGATTTCACGTCTGGTTTCCAGAGTGTGATGACGTGATCGCGCGGAATATCTTCGTCGACGAAACGCCTTACCAATTTATCCGTGCCAATCCCGCCTACGCCAGGGAATTCGACCACAACCTGTTCCATTGCGAATCGGGCGTTCCTAATATTACAGGCGTCGGAGTAAAGATGACGTTCGCCCAATGGCAGGCGAAAGGATTCGATACGCATTCAGTGGTAGCCGATCCCTTTTTCGTCGATCCTGAAAACGGGAACTATCAAGTGAAACCCGGCTCGCCCGCGCTTGAACTTGGATTCAAGAATTTCCCGATGGACCGGTTCGGCGTGCTGAAATCCGCGTTCCAACTTGAAGCGAGTCAGGTTCCAAGAAAGTTCCAGGCATCGCCGACGGAAACCGTGGCCGAACCGGGGCGTTCCAACGAACGCGTATCGTGGTTGGGCGCTTCGGTGAAAAACCTGATCGGCGAGGGGGAGAAATCGGCAGCGGGGATAGGCAGCGAAACCGGTGTTCTCTTCGCCGACGTCCCCCCCAACAGCGCCGCCGCCCGCGCTGGATTCAAATCCAGTGATGTGATCCTGAAGTTAGGCAACGAAACCGTCCATTCCATCACAGACCTCAACCGCCTGGCAAAACAACACAAAGGAAAAACAGTCCCCGTCACCGTCTTCAACGCCGTCGAACGGACGATTCGGCTTGAATTGAAATGACATTTCAACCTTCGTACGATTATAATAATGAGTCGATATTGTGCGACTCATCATTCCCACTTCTTTCATTGTACAAAAACAATTAAATACTCCGTATAGAGAATTATAAAACCTCTTGCTATTGTACCAAATAATGGTACACTACGATTATCATGGCATGGAAAATTGGGGTCTCCAAAAAAGTAAATAAAGCGGTCAATAGATTACCGGAAAAAATTATCCAACGTCTTAAAACTTTATTGGAAGAAATTGAAAAAGACGGTCCGGTACGTGGTAATTGGCTTAATTATTCAAGGCTATCGAATAATCGCCATCACTGTCATTTAAAAAAAGGATATCCAACCTACATTGTCGTTTGGGAAGAAATAAGTGGAACCATACAATTAATCGAGGTGATCTATGTCGGCACTCACGAAAAAGCCCCATACTGAATTTATCGAAAAAATTTTTCGCTTTCCGGTAAGTAAATCCGAACAAATTTCGAATTACTTGAAACGCCAGGGAGCGCTTGATATTACTGAATCGAAACGATTGAAGAAAAAAGAGGAAGAACGAATTCCCTGGCGTGAAATGGATGCGATTCAAGAACAAGTAAAGAAATACGGTGAGCGTGGTGTCACGTTGCGTGGCGCGCGTGGTAAAGAAGAAATAACCCAGGTGCAATTATCTAAAACAACCGGCATCCCCAGACGCCATATTTCCGAAATGGAAAACGGAAAGCGGCCAATCGGCAAAAAGAACGCCAAAAAATTAGCGGAAGCTCTCAACTGTGATTACAGAATATTCCTATAGGTTGGATGACATGCCTTAGTCCATCATAATTGTTAGGGTGGGTCGAAAAACGCGACTCACCCTACTAGGCTACCTAGCTGGATTTTTCAATTGAACAGATAATTTTATATGGCAAAGAGTGGAGCATTACCATGAGTAAATATGAATATGAATTTGTTGCTGATAATTTTAATTGTCCCAGTGAAGTGCAAAAAGACTACGATCTTTTTTATCGGTGTAAGAATTGTGGAGGAATCATACCTTCTTTGCCAAAAGACAGTATTGGCTGTGAATGTAGTAATGTTTTTATTGATATCGATTATCATCGCTTAGATGTAGAAGATTTTTCATTATTCGAAGTTTTAAGAAGGAAAAAGGTAAAGAGTTAAATTTTCGAAGGATTTTAAAACTTTGCGAAATTGAGAATAAGGATGAGAGGCTGCGTATTTCCTCAATAAAGTAGGAGGATATATACAATGAGAAATACAAAAAAAATATATCAATTCTGATTCTGTTAGGTAGAGTAGGCTCAAAGCAAAGCGTAGCCCACCATTCTCCTAATCCTATCGAAGAGAGTGAGGGGATTACTGTTCGAGAAATCGAATGGGGGCAGTGGGTGTTAGGGGACGGGGTTTCGAGTGCATATCCTTGGGAAGAATAGCAAACACCTTGAAGCGGTAGGAACGTCCAAACTGCGGGCCGCCTACAAAATCCGGCTCGACAAGACGAACACCGATTTTCCACGTGTATTGCAGTGCTGTATCCGAGTCGGTGCGTCCTAGGTATTGATATGGGGCGCGGTCTACGGAGACGTAGATGTGGGTGTCGCGGAAGGGGGTTTGGGCGAAATTCCAGGCGATTGTTAATTCACGGGCATCGGCGGGATCGGTGTCCTGGCCGCCACTGAGATCGAGACGGCTGCCGGGGTTATCGGTGACGATCGCCTGATTCGGCGGGGCGATGATCGGGGGGAGCACCTCGATCAACGAGAATCCATCCTTTTCGACAATCACTTTATGACGGTCCGCAACGAACGCTTGGAGTTGTTCGATTACCGGGACTAAATGAGGTGGCGGATCTTTTTCAAAAAGAATGTAATTGATGACCTGCCCCCTGCCTTGATGCGCCCGCAAATTATTTTCGTCGTCCGTGGCCAGGCTGTATTGCACCGAAAAGGCGTCATCATCCGAAAACGCGTCGCAGAAAACCGGATAGGCCTCAGCGATCGTCTTGCCTTGGAATGCTTCGGACTCCGACGCGAGGCGGTAAACCTGCGCGCGTTTCCAGTTTGTCCGATGAGCGTGGTGGGCAAACGTCTCCTGCCAGACCGGAATCTGAAACGCCATCGCGACGGCGAGGAACGCGATCGGGAAATAACGCTTCCAAACCGATTCACCGAAGAGTGAATGAGGAATAACACAGAAGAACCAGAGAACAGTGGGGAATATATAGTCGCGATAAGGGCGTGTTAAGAGGCAGGGCGCCACGGTCAGTAAAAATAGAAGACTGAATAGAAGCAGATAGGACTGCCTGGGCCGAACCACGCACAAAACGACAAATATAAGAAAAGATAGATAGACGTACCCATTGATGAGAAACGATAAAGGCTTGGACTGACAGAAACGAAAACGGGCGGTGAAAAAGGGACGCGCGTTGTAAGCCACGAAGCGGGCGAACGCCGACGGATTGGCCGAAACGATTTCGTACAGCGGAACAACACGGGCGATGATGGAATCCGTACCCCGGCGGCCGGGAGGGAAGAACTCGTCGAGCACGGCGTTCCAATGGGTTTCCGGATCGTCGAGCAGTTTGTACTCAATGGTGTAATCGCGGAATTTCTGCGCGAAGGCAAAAGTCAGCCGATTAGTACTCAAGCGGCCTTTCGTCAGCAGAGGTGTCCAGGCGCAAATAGTCAGAATGAGTAATAACACAGTGATTCGCGTCGGTTTCAGAACGTCGGTCAAAATCCTCCTCCCAAGTCTGGGGGGAGTTAGAGGGGGGTTGGCTAAGCAGGCGTTTTCCCGCCAGGAATTCCACACCGAAACGGCAACGAAACCAGCAGCCAGCAATCCAAATTCGGGACGCAAAAGCACCGCCAACGATACGATCGACACAGCGGACCCAAGGTCTAACTTTCGCCTGTGGCCGATCCAGGCCAGGAGCAGCAGAAAAATTCCAGAGGTGAACGCGCGAGCGTTTTCGTGGAGCCAGTAGTTGAAGCAGACCGCCGCCAGCAGCGTTGAAAGAAAGGCCCAGAGACGATCCTGTGTGAAACGGAGAATCAGCGCATACATACCGAGCAGCAAAAGGAGGCGGCAGAGGAAGGCGTAGACCGTGAATTGACCGTACCAGGATAACGGGAGCAGTTTGTACAATCCCGCGACGAAATACGTCAGCAGGGGGGACCAGTCACCGTAAAGGGCGGCTCCGTAACGGGCGAAGAGTTTGCCGAAACCGAAGTAGTTGGCGTCGTCGGAAACGGGCAGGTCCATCCGGGGGAAGACCCACGCGAAAATCAGCAGATGGAGTGCGAGCAGCGCGATGACATCGGTCGTAACGGGGCGTTCGGAGAAGAAACGGCGGAATCCCGGGCCACTCCCAGAGCCTTCTTCCTGGGATTCAGGTTGTTCTGGGGAGTTGTGCCGGTTCATGTCGTGTTAGATCCCACAGCGCGAAACTCATTCAGGATGCGCTGGCCGGATTGATTCTATTTCATGCTTTCCTGCAATGCTTTCGCTTCCTGGTTGGAGGGGGATTGCTTAAGCACCGACCGGATGATGGCGGTGGCTTCCTTGAAACGTTCGCCGGCGATTTCCTGCTTGGCTTCCAGGATCATTAAAGTGATTTCACGGTTTTTTTCCTGGGCTTGATTGAGAATGCGACGGGCGTTTTCGGCATCTTTTGGAAGGTCCGGTTTAAGAGCCAGCGCGCGTTCGGAGAGATCGATGGCTTGTCCGAAGTCGCCGCTTTTCATTGATTTTTGGGCGTTCGAGAGATGATCCTTAAGCAGTTGGGCGCGTTTTACCTCTCTCAGGCTATCCCGTTCGACGATTTCATTGCGGCGGATTTCCCGTTCGACGGGATCGTTGATGATTGCTTCGATTTCCTGTTTCAGATGGAGGGCCGCCGTATGTTCGGGAGATTGCTCCAAGGCCATCTCCATGTTTTGAAACGCCAACTGAAATTCCGCCCGGTCGAGGTGATTCAGGGCATCGACGATCAGGCTATCCGCATAGTCATGGTCTTTGATCCGTTGTTCGAAACGGGCGATTTCATCACGCCGTTCGAGCAGCTGGCCCCGCATTTCCTGGAGTTGTTTTTCGGTGCTGAGTTTGATCTGGCGGATGGACTCCTCGCGGCTGTCCTTCATATCTTTGACGTTCTCTTGAGCGAGAATCAGATTATCCCGATGCTCCGCGATACGGCTGTTGGCAACGTTGACCAACTCGTTTTGCTTTTTGAGGGTTTGGCGGAGGGTTTCGATTTGCGTTTCATTTTCGATGATGATCGTTTTCAGGGTGTTGATTTGGCGCAGTTTGGTTTGAAGCAACTTGTTTTCGGCCTTGGCCGTATTCAACTGATCGCTAAGGCTGGCCAGTTCTTTGCGGTGGCTGTCATCTTTTCGTTTGATCTGACCCTGGAGCACGTTGATCCGGCGGTCTCTTTCGCTGACCTGGGTCTGGGCCTGGGTGAGATTTTTAAAGAATTCGTCGACTTTTTCGGCGGGGAAGCGGGCATTGAGCGCCTGGAATTGAAATTTCCAATCGCCTGCTTCCTTGCGGGTGTTCGTCAATTCCTGGGCCATGTGGTTGTAGCTTCGATTTTTCAGGAACGAGCGAATGCTAAGCGTCATCGTCGATAGAAAGAAAACCGCCGCGAGAACACCGGCGATTAGAGCCGTCTGGGTGTAAGGCCGCATCTGCTGTTCTTCGGCGGTCTCTTCTTCCATCCGGCGTGCCTTATCGATGTTCTGGTAGGCTTTGTCCATTTCGTCGTCCAAGGCCAGGCAACGTTCCCAAGCACGGATTGCTTCGCTGTACAGGCCTTTCTGGGCGTAGATCGTACCCATCAGGTTGTGATAGTTGGGATTGTCCGAAGAGAGTGCGAGTGCTGCGTCCAGTTGACCGAGCGCTTCATCCAAGCGGCTGCTGTGGGCCAGGGAGAGGGCTTCGTTGTAGTGTTGGTTGGCGGTGTCGACGATCGACTTTACCGACGTCAGGCTGGCGTTGCATTGATCGCAGACGGTGGCTTCAACGGGATTATTCGCCCCGCATTCCGGGCAAACGATAGCGTCCATCAAACAGCTCCTTCATTCTCATTTTTGAAAAATTACGTTCTAATTCTCTTGAGCCTTTTCCCTCACCCTTAAAAGCCATCGTGTCCGCCTGTAAATCCTCATGTCCGCCTGTCGGCGCGACGCGTTGTCCTCTCCCAGAGGGCGAGGGGATTTAAGGATTGTTCATTTTGCAAGAGGCTCTCTTGAATAACGTTTCGGTCGAACCGGGGGTTATATGGTTTTCGATCGAATGAAGACTCGACGTATCATATCGCCATTCATACAGGTTGTCGAACCCGAATACGATCTTTACCAACAATTATAATGGGGATTGAGGGCAATTAACATGGAGACAAGCCGTTCGAAATCGCGCCAGCTGCGCCACAAGGTACAAGCCCCTGGCCGCCCACCACTTTTTCGACCTGAATGCCTTCCTATTCGCTCAATCCATCAGAGCTACTCTTCCACCGTCATCGCATTTCCGATCTTTTGACTGCGTCGTTGGGAGCGTTTGTTTTTTTTCTATTTATTTTCTACATTCTTTACTATTTTAAAGTTAAGTTGGGCCCAACTTTTGGGTGGGGCAATCTTCCTTTCGGGGATTGCCTTCCAACAGGTCAGGAATCTCTTGCTATGCGGAGTTTGAACATAATCGTGGATCGAAATTTGCGGCCGGTCCCCCTTCGCGAGACGGATTCCAATCCCGCTTTTTAAGCAGGGTTTTAAAATAAATCCCCTTAAAAAGGGTTTTGAAAAAATAAAACCCTCTACTAATAGAGAAATATACGCATATTTTGCCATCTATTTTTTCGGATATTGCTGTAAACTTATTGAGATCAGTTGGTTAGCGGGAAAAGATAACTCGATAAAAGTGCGGGTGGGATTGTTTTTTGAATCACGGATGGCTCGGATGGGGGTTATCTTTTTTGTCTGAATGCTGTTCCAGCACTTCGTTTCCTGGATGGGCAGGATGGAAGGATATTCAGGATATTTTTAAAATGGGGAATGGTGGGTCGAAAAACGTGATCCACGCTACCTTGATGTTATGCTCTCGCTCTTTAAGTCATCGTGTTTGTCTGTTGGTGCGAGGCGATGGTTTATTCGTCCCTCACCCCTAAAGCCATCGTGTCCACCTGGCGGCGCGACGCGATGTATCCCCTCTCCCAGGGGGAGAGGGGGAAGGGAAATGGCAGGAAAAAAGTGGGATTTTATTGGGGTGGGGACTTGACGGGTGGGGGGATTCGGGGTAAAATTCTAGGTTCGAGTAAAATCGTGGGTGCTTTTGGAGGCGATGGGTTATCGAAAAAACGTGATTGTTATCATAACGGAAAAGCCCAGAAAATATGGGGTTATGATGGGAAAACACTTTTGAAAACCACTCCAACGGCCCGGGGCAGTACGAAAACCTTCCATCATTTACGCGTATGAATCGTAAAAATCAATTCTTCTTGCTGGGAACTCCGATTCCCCTGAGAGTGGACTATTGCGTTCACTCGCCAATTTGTATCCCTCCTTATATGTTGCACTATTATCGATCGTTTTTGAACGTGAATGGGACTCTTGTGAGAGCACTGAACGCGGGATCCCGTTTCAGTGTATGACGGAACGGGAAAAGTATACGAGGCCTGCGCTGCGACGCACGCCCCACGTCAGGTAGGAAGTCTGCGCCTCGTAAGCATAATGTAATGAAATAGTTAATTTAATATAAAAATAACTGGACCAAGGAGAACGTTCATGAGGAAAGACGCTGATTCGTGTCCGTGGCGAGAGCGGAAAAGCTTCGCGAAGATTCACGCTGTCATCGATATGCCCGACCTCATCGAGACACAGCAGCTCTCTTACCGCACTTTTCTCCAACAGGACGAATTACCCGACCGGCGGAAACCCTTTGGCCTGGAACAGGCCTTTCGATCCATCTTCCCCATCAAAGGACGCGATAACTCCGTTCTGGAATTCGTTCACTACTCACTGGGACGTCCGAAATACTCGGTGATGGAGTGTATCGACCGGGGGATGACCTTCGCGTCTCCCATGCGGATCAAAGTGCGGATGATCGTCAAAAGCGGTGGGAAAGAAAAAGAAGAAACCGAAATCGTCGATATCCGGGAAGAAGATATCTACCTGGGTGAAATTCCCCTGATGACCAAACGGGGCACGTTCGTCATCAACGGGGCCGAGCGGGTGGTGGTGAGCCAGCTGCACCGGTCGCCGGGCACGACGTTCAACGTGGAAAGCCACCACAGCGGACACCGCCTGATCCACGGAAGTATTATCCCCAACCGGGGGGCGTGGCTGGAATTCGAGAACGACCTGAACGACGTGCTGTCCGTCGTCATCGACCGGCGGCGTAAACTGCCGGTGACCGTGCTTCTGCGGGCGTTCGGCTATTCCAGCGACGATGACATCATGGAACTCTTCATCGGACGCCGCAACATGAAAGCGACCGCCCGAAGCCGGAATACACTGGCCGGGAAAATCATCTGCCGGGATATCGTCGATCCCGAAACGAATACGGTCCTGATCGAAGGGGGAACGGAGATTACCGAAACCGTCCTCGATAAAGTGATCGAAATGAAAGCGAACCTGGTGGTGGTGGAAGGGGACGAGCGGGATTTCAGCGTGATCCGTAATACCCTGTTGAAAGATAATACCGAAGACACGGAATCGGCGCTGTGTGAAATCTACCAAACCCTGCGGCCTGGCGAACCCCCCGCCGTGAAAAACGCTCTGACCCTTTTTGAAAACCTATTTACGAAAGCCCGGCGCTACGATCTGTCACGGGTGGGGCGCTACCGGATGAATAAAAAACTGCATCTCGACACCGATCTCGATACCGTGACACTGATGCCGGAAGATATCGTGTCGGTGGTCCGCCATATCCTCGTACTGAACCGGGGCGAAGGGGCTTCGGACGATATCGACCATCTGGGGAATCGGCGGGTTCGCACCATCGGCGAACTGCTTGAGAACCAGGTGCGGGTGGGATTGGCGCGCATGGAACGGACCGTGCGGGAGAAAATGGGGGTTCTCGATCTGGAAAACGTGATGCCCCGCAATCTCATCAATGCGAAACCGATTACCTCCGCGGTCGGCGATTTCTTCGGACGCAGCCAACTGTCGCAGTTTCTCGATCAGGTCAATCCACTGTCCGAACTAACCCATAAGCGGCGGCTGTCCGCCTTGGGACCGGGGGGGCTGAACCGGGAACGTGCCGGATTCGAGGTGCGTGACGTCCATCATACGCACTACGGGCGAATCTGCCCCATCGAAACGCCGGAAGGGCCGAACATCGGGCTGATCTCCAGCCTGTCCACTTACGCCCGTGTGAATGAGTTCGGGTTTATCGAGACACCGTACCGGAAGGTGAAGAACGGCCATGTGACGAGAGAAATCGAGTTTCTAACTGCGGACGATGAGGATCAGTGCATCATTGCGCAGGCGAACGCCCCGCTCGACGCCAAAAGTAATTTAGCCCGCGACCGGGTGCTGTCGCGGTTTCGGGAGAATTATCCCCGGATCGCGCCCAAACAAGTTAATTTTATGGATGTGTCGCCGAAACAGCTGGTCTCGATTTCCTCGGCGTTGATTCCGTTTTTGGAACACGATGACGCCAACCGGGCGCTGATGGGATCGAACATGCAGCGGCAGGCCGTGCCTCTGCTGCGGACGGAAGCGCCGCTGGTTGGGACCGGCGTCGAGTATAAAGCCGCGAAAGATTCCGGTGTGGTGGTCGTTGCCCGACGCGGGGGGATCGTGGATTACGTCTCCGCGACCAAAATCGTCATTCAGCCCGACGATCCGATGACCGAGAAGGATGTGGACGAATACACGCTTCAGAAATTCGCCCGCTCCAACCAGAACACGTGCATGAATCAAAAACCGATCATCCGTGTGGGTGACCGTGTGGAAGCGGGGTGGGTGATCGCCGATGGTCCTGCCACCGATTTGGGCGAGTTGGCTCTGGGGCGGAACGTGCTGGTGGCGTTCATGTCGTGGGAAGGGGCAAATTTCGAGGACGCGATCGTCGTCAGCGAACGCCTGATCAAAGAAGATGTTTTCACCAGTATCCACATCGAAGAATTCAAGGTCGAAGCGCGCGATACCAAGCTGGGTGAAGAAGAAATCACGCGGGATATACCCAACGTCGGGGAAGACGCGTTGAAGAATCTGGACGAAACCGGTGTGATTCGGATCGGTGCGCCGGTTCGGCCGGGAGATATTCTCGTCGGTAAGATTTCGCCGAAGGGCAAAGTTCAGACCTCGAACGTGGAGAAATTGCTGCGGGCGATTTTCGGGAAGCGCGCGGAAGATGTCAAAGACATTTCTCTCAAGGCCCCTCCGGGAACGAACGGGACGGTGGTCGACATCAAGGTCTTTTCGCGCAAGTTACGCGGGGGGCGAAGCCGTGCGGAAGACGAACGCGCCATTAAACGGCTACTGGCCGAACAGGAAAATACGGTTGCCGAATTGAAGGATGATTGGGTGCAGCGCGTCCACGGGACCCTGCTGGGGATGCAACTGGCCGGGGATATGCTCAATCCCGTTACGGGCGAAGTGCTTTTCCCCAAGGGCCGGAAGATTACGAAAAACGATCTGGATAAGATTGCGGAAATGGAAGTACGCGAACTGAGCGTCACCGACGATTCCGTGCTCGATTTGATACACATGCAGTACGAGCAGGACATCGAAGGGGTTCAGCAGCAGTTCGAGAAGCAAGTCGAATATATTAAAACCGGAGACAACCTGTCGCCTGGTGTTCTCAAGATGGTGAAGGTTTATGTGGCGAAGAAAAAACGCCTTTCCATCGGGGACAAGATGGCGGGCCGTCACGGAAACAAGGGTGTTGTCTCCCGGATCGTTCCGGTGGAGGATATGCCGTTTCTGGAAGACGGAACGCAGGTGGATATCATTCTCAACCCGCTTGGTGTGCCCTCCCGAATGAATGTGGGGCAGGTATTCGAAACGCATTTGGGCTGGGCGATCGATAAACTTGGGATGCACATTGCGACGCCGGTGTTCGACGGGGCGAAAGAGTCCGACGTTGTTGAACTGCTGAAAAAGGCCGATCTTCCGATTAACGGAAAGACCACGGTTATCGACGGCCGCACGGGCGAAGCATTTGCCGAACCGATCACGGTGGGGCAGATTTATATGCTGAAATTGAACCATTTGGTCGACGATAAGATTCACGCCCGGTCTATCGGTCCCTACTCGCTGGTGACACAGCAGCCGCTTGGTGGCAAGGCGCAGTTCGGTGGTCAGCGTCTTGGTGAGATGGAAGTGTGGGCGCTGGAGGCGTACGGGGCGGCTCATACGCTTCAGGAATTGCTGACAGTGAAATCGGACGATATTGTCGGGCGGAACCGGATTTACGAGGCGATCGTCAAAGGCAAGAATGCCCGCGCGCCGGGATTGCCCGAATCGTTTTACGTTTTGGTGAAGGAACTCCAGAGCCTTGGCCTCAGTATCGATTTGATCGAGGAAAATGACGGTGAGGAAGAAGACGGCGGGAAATCTGAATCCAAAGAGAAGAAGGAAGAAGATCTGACGGCTGCCAAAGCGTGATCTATCTTTGCAAGACGGTTTGGTAAAAAAGTCAGACCTTGCAGACGAAACGGCAAGATCGAGTTATTCATAGGTTCTGTTTTATACTTGATCTTGCAGTCAATGGGATTATTTCCGACTGATTGCCGTTTCGTTTGACTTGTGCGAGCTGAAAAGAATTATTCCAGATGAGGAGATGACCCATGTGGAAATCGTTACAAACACCTGCGGCGAAACGGCGTGAAGATGAGATTCGCGACATCAACCGCGTTCGCGCCATTCGCGTGTCGATTGCGTCACCCGATCTCGTTCATAGTTGGTCGTACGGCGAGGTCAAGAATCCGGAAACAATCGATTATAAAACCTATAAACCCAAAAACGACGGTCTGTTTTGCGAGCGTATTTTCGGGCCGACCCGCGATTACGAATGTTCCTGCGGTAAGTTTAAGGGGATCAAACACAGAGGCGTTGTCTGCGATCGCTGCGGGGTTGAGATCACTCAATCCAAAGTGCGGCGCAGCCGGTTGGGGAAGATCGCGCTGGAGATGCCGGTCGCGCATATCTGGTTTTCGAAAGGCGTGCCGAGTTTGATGGCGCTGTTCCTGGATCTTTCTCTGAAGACGCTGGAACGGGTTCTTTATTACGAAGAGTACATCGTGCTGGATCAGGGCAGCACCGAATTGAATTATATGGACGTCATTTCCGAGCGGGAATATGCCCGGCTTCGGGAAGAATACGGCGCCGAGTTCCGTGTGGGGATGGGGGCGGAGGCGATCCGGGAAATCCTGATGAATATCGATCTGGATGTGTTGGCGGCCGAGTTGCGCGTCAGCATCCGTGAAGGGAAATCCAAGCAGCGTGTCAAACGGAATATCAAACGGTTGAAGGTGGTGGAAGATTTTCGTAAGAGCAGCAACCGGCCCGAATGGATGATTTTGGAGGTGCTGCCGGTGATTCCTCCCGACCTGCGTCCCCTGGTTCCTCTGGACGGCGGTCGTTTCGCGACATCGGACCTTAATGATCTGTATCGCCGGGTGATCAACCGGAACAATCGGCTGCGTCGTCTGAAAGAGGTTCGCGCGCCGGAGGTTATTATCCGCAACGAGAAACGGATGCTGCAGGAAGCAGTGGACGCGCTGCTGGATAACGGCCGGCGCGGGCGGCCCGTGAAGGGATCGAACAACCGGGCGCTGAAGTCACTGAGCGATATGCTGAAAGGTAAGCAGGGCCGTTTCCGTCAGAATCTACTTGGTAAGCGGGTGGATTATTCCGGACGTTCCGTGATCGTTTGCGGGCCGGATCTCAAGTACAACGAATGTGGATTGCCCAAGCAGATGGCGTTGGAACTGTTCGAGCCGTTTATCATCCGCCGGTTGGAAGAGTTGGACGAAGTGACCACGATTCGGAACGCGAAACGGAAAATCGAGCGGGGGGATCCCGAAGTGTTCGATGTTCTGGAAGAAGTGATCCAGGATCATCCCGTTCTTCTCAACCGCGCCCCGACGCTGCACCGGATGGGGATACAGGCTTTCCAGCCGAAACTGGTGGAAGGGAAGGCGATTCGGCTTCATCCGCTCTGCTGTTCGGCTTTTAACGCGGACTTCGATGGCGATCAGATGGCGGTTCACGTTCCGCTGTCGTCCGAAGCCCAGGATGAATGCCGTGAATACATGCTGGCTCAG
>CAZSIZ010000071.1:0-22096 GCA_964606645.1 uncultured bacterium | reverse complement strand
CCAGGAGAAAGAGGAAATCGAAACGAATTCTGGAAAGGGTGATCACTGAGGGATTCATGAAAATTATTTGCGCAACTCATTCATCACGCCCCTTTTTTGAAGCCAGTTGTTCTGTGAATCAATTGGAGCAGCGATTCAGCAGGAGAAATTGGGACCAGCTCCCTCCGTTGGATAGTTTTCCTCCCGTCCAAGGTGCCATTTCGTTTAAAGGCGCACTGACATTGTGGAGACTCGACGAGGAAAACGGCTATCGGTTAACGTTTCTAAGTTCGTATTTACCTGATTATAAGATACAGTTTGCCGCGTTCACGAAAAACACGTTGTTGGTCCTGGGCAGCGATCGTTTGGAAATACTGGATACGGAATTGAAGCGGACTCATACGTTCAGCGATCCTTGGTTGGTTGGCGGTCACACCGTTTACGTGGACGATCGCGGTTACGCTCTCGTGACCAGTGCTCCTGCCAACGCGATTCTCGTTATCGACCTGGACCGTTTGGAAATCGTCGAGCGCGTTGTCATGCCGGAGATGTATGGCCGGGGATACCCGCTTGAACCGGCGGACGATCTCCATCAACATTTTATTTCCACCGACAATCAACCGACTCACGTGAATTGCGCGTATCCGGTGGACGATGGTTTTTTGGTCACATCGTTCATTCACGGATCGGTCGGTTTTTTCGACCGGGATCGCAACTACCGGGAAATCGTTCGGGGATACCGGGGATGTCATGGTGGAAAGCGGGACCGGGTTTCCGGCGATTTATATCTGACCGACAGCGCGTCAGGAAATATTTTATTTTTCGATTATGAAACGGGCGCGGTCAAGAGGCGGTTTCACCTGGATTCGAAGTGGCTTCACGATTCAGATCAGATCGATGGAACCGTCTTTGCCACTGGCGTATCGGACTCGAATAAACTGGAAATTATCGATCTCGCGACAGAGACCGTTTTTTCCATCATTGACTGCGATCTTTTCGGCAAATCTGTCATGTTCGTCAATAGCTGCGAGGTGAGTCCCGAATGGGAAGCCGCGCTGGATTCCAAATCGATCCGCTCTCAAGTCGCAATACAAGGAACGGAGTTAGACACGGCGAAAGAGTATATTCCACCGCTACCGAAAAATACCTTCTGGTTCCCGAATTCCTTTGCAAACACCCAGGTCGATGCCGTTCTGAAAACGGATACCGAACTGGATTACGAATTTTTGGTTGAAAGTGATGTGATTTATCTACCTCCCGGCGATTATCGTTTTCGTGCCGAGGTGTATTGCCGCAAAGGAGGTCTTTCAATCGGTTTACTCGATAAATTCTCCAATCAATGGTTATCCCAGCTTCTTTTCGATCCAGTCAATTCATGTCGCAGCGAAGAAATAACGATAGATAATTCCACGTATACGTTTGCGGTTATCGCGGCGAACAATCCCACGATCGCCTCGAATATCGAAGCCGAAGTGCCGTTGATCTCTCTTAAACGTAAATCGAATGTTCCGACGCAGGCCAATGGCGAAAAAGACGAAATAGATCTTTCACGTCCGGAACGTCATTGGCCGGAGATGATCCCTTCTTTTGATGATGAATCCGCATGGACGCTTGAAACGGAATGGGCCATACAGTTCGGTTCGCTCGTATTTGGAAAAAATCCGTTGCAATTCGAGCATTTAATAAAAAGCACCGAGTTAACGCTTTCTCCAGGGAATTATGTTTTCGATGGAGAATTATTTTGTCTTCAAGGAGGGATTCAGTTTGGGCTGCTCGATTTTGAAGCGAATGATTGGATTCTCACTTACTCCTTTGATTCGAAACACCCGCAACGGAGAGAGTATCCGGTGATTCGCGAAGAAAAAAAGGTACAAGTAGCCGTTTTCGCCAGCAACGATTCCGGACCCGAACTCACGTCGGTTGAACTCAAACACCTCTCGCTTCGAAAAATCGTGGATTGATCGTTGTCATACCCATTGAAAAGGAAATTCTATGTGTGGAATCACCGGTGCGTTTCAACCCAATAACGGGGAGATATGCGTTGAAGATATTTTAGTCGCCATGCGGGATCGTATGGCCCATCGTGGTCCGGACGGCGCAGGGGTGTGGCGTGCGGCGAACGGATGCTGTGGGTTGGCGCATCGGCGGCTGTCGATCATCGATTTGTCCGAACGGGCGTTGCAGCCAATGTCGAACCACGATGAATCGGTCGTACTCGTTTTTAACGGAGAGATTTACAATCACGCCGACATCCGAAAAGACCTGGAAGCATTAGGCAAGTATCGATGGAAAACCGACCACTCGGATACGGAAGTGATACTCCATGCTTACGAAGAATGGGGACTGGATTGTATACACCGCTTTTATGGAATGTTCGCGTTCGCGATTTTCGACAACCGTAATCCAGAACGTCCCGTCATGCATCTGGTTCGCGACCGGATCGGGATCAAACCCTTATATTTAACGAAAACGAACCGGGGTGAATGGTTGTTCGCCTCGGAAATTCGCGCGTTGTTCGCCCACCCGGATTGTTCGCCGGAATTAGACCGGACCTCGTTTTGGCACTATCTCACATTCATCGTTTCCCCTGCGCCGCTCACGATGTTCCGAAGCATTTTTAAAATCCCCGCTGGTTATACGGTCACGATCGATCGTGCAGGCCGGGCCACCGCGCGGCAGTATTGGGATTGCAAGCCGGATCGAAACGAGACGTATACGGAAGCGGATTTGAGTGAAGATGAAGCCAGAGAAGAATTAACTCGTCTTTTAAAAAAATCCATCGAACGCCGAATGGTATCCGACGTTCCCTTTGGTGTATTGCTTTCAGGCGGAGTCGATTCGAGTCTGACGATGGCCCTGATGAGCGAATTGATGGACCGTCCGGTCAAAACGTTCACGATCGGCTACAAGGGCCAGGACACATACAACGAATTTCAATACGCGAAACAGATCAGCCAGCGGTATGGAACCGATCATCACGAACGCTTGATCGACCGTCAGGAAGTCGAAGAATTTCTTCCGTTGCTCGTGCAGCTTCAGGACGAACCGATTGCGGACAACGTCTGTATACCGCTCTACTTTTTAGCCGAATTGGTACGGCAGAATGACACGCCGGTCGTTCAAGTCGGCGAGGGAGCGGATGAGACTTTTCTGGGTTATTGGTGGTGCGAACATTTTCGTGCAAAAGCGGAAACGGTTTACGATCCCATCCGCGAAGCGATTCTCTCGCATAATGATCCCCAGCAAATAGACCGGTCATTCAACATCCCACCGGAAGACAACGATTTTAAAACACGGGCAATGATCGGGCAGGAACTGTTCTGGGGAGGGGCGACATGCTGGACCGGAGAGATGCGCCGTCAGCTCACACCAAACTCTGAGCCGTTTCGACAAGAGATCGATTGTCCGGTTGAAGGGCTGTTACCCCGCTCACACCAGCTTCTCGACAGCCATGCAGTCGTCGCCTATCACCTGAATCCGTTGGCCTATCGTTTGGCCGAACCGGAAGTGCTTCAGAAAATTCCCTATATGGAGATGAAACTGCGTTTGCCCGAACATTTACTCATGCGGGTGGACAAGCTGACGATGGCCCATGCGATCGAGGCGCGAGTTCCGTTTTTGGATCACGATGTCGTGAATTTCGCTTCACGCCTTCCGCCGTCCTATAAGCTTCGGGACGGTGTCGGAAAGTTTCTTCTGAAAAAAACCGCCGAACCTTACCTCGATCGGGAAATTGTATATCGCAAAAAACAAGGTTTCGGTGCGCCGATGGAAGAATGGTTCAAACAAGGAAAATTCGGGAAGCGCTGCCTGGCCGCGTTCGATCGTTCGGCGATTAAGAAAGAAGGGTTTTTCGACAATCAGTATTTCACCGATCTGCTCAAGTTCCAAATGAAACGCGGCGGGGGATACAGTTTTCATTTATGGACAGTTTTAAACGCGATACTCTGGCACGAATCCTGGATTGAAGGCAAACAGGATTGTTTTTAATCTCATCGAAAACCAGATTATAGAATAGCGATTGATTATCCATGTGTGGCATTGCCGGAATTTATTGTTTTGAGGGAACGAACACGATCGAATCGGAACTCTTGGTTCGGATGCGGGACACAATGCTTCATCGCGGCCCGGACGATGCGGGCGTGTGGACGTCCCCTGACCGGCGCGTGGGTCTCGCCCATCGCCGTCTCTCTATCGTCGATCTCTCACTGGACGCACGGCAGCCCATGGCCAACGAAGACGGCAGCCTGCAAGTCGTTTTCAATGGGGAAATATACAATCACGCCGAAATCCGAACCGAGTTGGAACAACGCGGAAACCATCGCTGGAAAACAGACCACTCCGATACCGAAGTCATTCTTCATGCGTTCGAGGAATGGGGAATCGATTGCGTTCATCGTTTCCGAGGGATGTTCGCCATTGCCCTGTGGGACGCGAGAAAACACACGCTTTGGCTGATCCGCGACCGTATCGGGATCAAACCGCTTTATTACAGCGTCGGCAATGGACGTATTTCCTTTGCGTCGGAAATCAAAGCGCTTCTGGTCGTACCCGGTCAGAAACGCGCGGTCAACGAAGAAGCGTTTTTTCATTACCTTTCCTTCCTCACCACTCCCGCCCCGCAAACGCTTTTCGATGGCATTCGGAAACTGCCCGGCGGTGTATACTTAAAAATCGACGACTCCGGAAATGTAACGGAGCAGCGCTATTGGGACGTGTGGGATCAAGCCTCATCGCTGGCCGATTGTTCGGAGAAAGAGATCGCCGAGCGGCTTCTTGAAGAAATAAAAACGGCTGTGCACTACCGCCAGGTCAGCGATGTGCCGGTGGGAGTTTTCCTATCGGGAGGGATCGATTCAAGCGTCAACGCGGCGTTGTTCTCCCAATCGGAAGGTCAGGCGCTGAACACCTTTTCAATCGGCTACGATGAAGAATACCCCAGCTATCCCAACGAATTCGATTACGCGCGAAAGGTGGCCGACTATACCGGGGCCAACCATCACGAGAAACGACTGACGCTTGACGAACTATTGGATTTTCTCTCCACGATGGTTCGGCTCCAGGACGAGCCGATTGCCGATCCGGTTTGTGTACCAGTGTATTACGTCTCCAAACTGGCGAGGGATCATGGCGTAATCGTCTGCCAGGTGGGAGAAGGTGCGGACGAATTGTTCTGGGGCTATCCCTGGTGGCGTACGGTGCTCCAGATGGAACGAATCAACCGATTTCCGTTCATTGCCGGAGCGTCGTCTTTAGGTAGCGCGGCCTTGAAGGCATTGAAGCGTCCAAACTCAGTCTATGCGGAATGGCTGCGACGCTCGTCCCTGCATCAACCGCTTTTCTGGGGAGGCGCGGAAGCATTCAACAATGCAGAGAAACAGCGATTGCTCTCTCCACGCCTGAAACAGGCGTTTAAGCATTACACCTCATGGGAAGTGCTGAAGCCGATTCATCAGCGTTATTCGGACAACGCGTGGGAACGTTCTCCGCTCCATTGGATGAGCTATTGCGACCTGAACCTGCGTCTGCCCGAACTTCTTCTCATGCGAGTTGATAAGATGAGCATGGGAGTCAGCCTGGAGTGTCGGGTTCCGTTTCTGGATCACAAAGTCGTCGAGCTCGCGTTAAGCATTCCAGAGGCGGTTAAAACTCGGAATGGGGAATTGAAAACGATTTTGAAACAAGCCGTAAAGGGCCTGGTTCCGGATTCCGTATTGAATCGGAAAAAGCAAGGATTCGGCGTTCCCGTGTCGGAATGGCTGCTGGACCGGCTTGGTGAGACGGTGCGAACAGAACTCCAGTCATTCTGTCATGAAACCGATTTTTTCGATCCAGACGAAGTCACCCAAGTACTCGATCGCAAAAACGATCCTCGTACCTGGTATCTACTAAACATGGCGTTATGGTGGAAGACCTTTATTGCCAACACGCCTTGATTAATACTAATACGGCGCTGGCCGGATAATTTCCCCGGCCATAATACATTTCTATTTCGAGTAGACTGGCCGACATATCTTGATGGGTAACAAAAACGTGTAGGGGCAGGCCCCTGTGCCTGCCCATCTTCAATCTCGTGATAATGGTTGTTTATTGAATGAATTCTTACCGAAAAGTACTCGTTGTGTTTGGAACCCGGCCCGAAGCGGTGAAGATGGCTCCCGTGGTCAATGCGTTGAAAAAAAATTCGGACATTGAAAGCCAGGTCTGTATTACCGCTCAGCACCGGCAGATGCTCGATCAGGTATTGGAATTGTTCGAGATCGAACCGGACTTCGATCTCGATCTGATGCAGCCAAGTCAGGATTTAGAAGAGATCACGAGTCGAGTGATCGACTGCTTGAAACCCGTTCTCAGACAAGTTCGCCCAGACATCGTTCTCGTTCACGGTGATACGACAACGACGTTTGCAACGAGTTTGACTTGCTTTTACGAAAAAATTCCCGTCGGCCATGTCGAGGCGGGTTTACGTACCGGAAACCTGCAGGCGCCTTGGCCGGAAGAGATGAACCGCCGCATGACAGGTATTCTGGCAACGCTCCATTTCGCCCCAACACCTCTCGCATACCAAAACTTGATCGATGAGGGTGTTCCTGACGGGATGATCGATATTACCGGAAACACGGTGATTGATGCACTTTTGGATATCGCCGAGCGGATTCGATCCGATTCGAGTTTATCTCGATCGTTACGTGACCGTTTTCCTTTTCTCGATCCTGAAAAACGGTTGATTCTTGTAACCGCGCACCGGCGGGAAAATTTCGGGGAAGGATTTGAAAATATCTGTCAGGCGCTTAAAACCATTGCCGAGTGTGACGGAGTCGAATTGGTCTATCCCGTGCATCTGAATCCAAACGTCCAGGAACCGGTCCAGCGTGTGTTAAGCGGTATTCCAAACATGCACTTACTCGAGCCTCTCGATTATCTGGATTTTGTTTATTTAATGGACCGTTGTTACATGGTCATTACCGATTCGGGAGGCATTCAGGAAGAAGCGCCTTCCTTGGGGAAACCGGTATTGGTCATGCGAGATAAGACCGAACGTCCTGAAGGGCTTGATGCGGGAACGGTGAGACTGGTTGGAGCGAAAAAAGAGACGATTGTCAACGAAGCCAAGCGGTTGTTAAACTCGCCGGAGGTCTTCGATCAGATGGCCCGCGCCACCAATCCTTATGGAGACGGCCACGCCGCCGAACGAATCCTACAGAGGCTGCAATATGGAAAAAAAGTTTAAGAACGTCTGTGTGATTGGGCTGGGCTACGTCGGTTTACCCACCGCCGCGTTGTTGGCCAGCCGGAGTTTTTCGGTAACCGGTGTCGATGTGAATTCCGATGTCGTCGATATTATCAACCGGGGAGAGGTTCACATTATCGAACCGGACCTGGACATCGTCGTTCGGAGTGCGGTATTGTCGAAAAAATTACGGGCAGCCTCCAAACCGGAATCCGCCGATGTGTTTATCATTTCCGTTCCGACGCCCCTTAGAGAAGGAAATAAGCCTGACGTTTCCGCCGTCCAATCGGCGGCCAAGAGCATTGCGTCGGTTTTGGAAAAAGGCAATCTCGTTATCTTGGAATCCACATCACCCATTGGAACGACTCAATTAGTCTCTGAATCATTGGCTGAAAATCGTTCCGATCTCTGTTTTCCTCATACGGATGGTGATGATGCAGACGTGCAGATCGCCTATTGCCCTGAAAGGATTCTTCCCGGCCAAGTTCTTCAGGAGTTGGTGGAAAACGACCGGATCGTGGGTGGATTGAGCGGTCGTTGTACGGAACGGGCTATTTCGTTTTATCAATTATTCGTCAAAGGGGATTGTTTGGGAACCAACGCCCAAACCTCCGAAATGGCGAAACTAACGGAAAATTCCTTCCGGGACGTGAACATCGCATTTGCCAACGAAATTTCAATGCTTTGTGACAAATTCGAAATCGACGTCTGGAAACTGATCGATCTGGTTAATCGCCATCCAAGAGTCAACGTTTTGACTCCTGGACCGGGCGTTGGAGGACACTGTATCGCGGTCGATCCCTGGTTTATCGTCGATTCCGCGCCGAAAGAATCGCGGCTGATCCGGACGGGCAGGGAAGTGAATCTGATCAAGACGGAATTCGTGATTGACAAAATCCGCCGGGAAACCGAACGGTTTACAAATCCCGTCATTGCCTGTCTCGGCCTGTCGTATAAACCGGATATCGACGATCTTCGGGAAAGCCCCTCGGTTGAAATTGTTCGGCGGCTTGCTGAAATGAAGCTTGGAACGATTCTGGTTGTCGAACCGTTTATCGAACACCTTCCCGATTCCCTCAACGATCCACCGATCGTATTGATGGAACTGGATCAAGCGCTTCAAAAGGCGGATATAGTAGTCGTTCTTACAGGGCACGAGACGTTTAAATCAGTGAAAACCGAAACGTTGAAAGAAAAATCCGTTATCGATACGCGGGGAGTGTGGCGGTGAAGCAAGTACTTCTGAAAAACGGACAGGTTCTTGTTGAAGAGGTTCCCGCACCGGGTGTCTCTCCAAAGAATGTACTGGTTCGGGTTGATTACTCCTGTATCAGTGTGGGAACGGAACTGGCCGGCCTGAAACAATCCAGTTATTCAATTTATAAGTTGGCTTTAAAACACCCCCAGTTGGTTTGGACCGCCTACGAATCGGTTCGCGATGAGGGAATCAAGAGAACCTGGGAGAAGATTCGCGGCCAAACCGCCGCCGGAGCGCCGATTGGATACACGGCGTCGGGAGAAGTGGTCGAGGTGGGAGCGGAAGTCGCCGGTTTTCAAGTTGGGGACCGTGTCGCTTGTGCGGGGGCTGGAATCGCCAATCACGCCGAGTGGATCGATGTTCCAGTCAATCTAGCCGTGAAAATCCCCGAAGGACTTGAGCCGAAATTCGCCGCGACAGTGGCGTTAGGATCGATTGCAATGCAGTCGGTCCGGCGCGCGTCTCTCACGATGGGAGAAACCGTTGCCGTGATCGGTTTGGGATCGATCGGGCAGCTGGTCTGTCAGCTTTTGAAAAACCAGGGCTGCCGAGTCATCGGGACTGACCTGGATAGTAACCGTATTCAAACGGCGCTCGATCACGGAATGGATCGAGGTGTCGATCTGTCACAAGACGATTTGCAATCCTGCGTTTCCCGTTTTACGGAGGGCTTCGGCGCAGATGCCGTCATCGTCACCGCGTCTTCGCAAGGCCACGAGGTCATGCAGCAGGCGTTTCAAGTCTGCCGCAAGAAGGGCCGTGTGGTGATCGTGGGGGATGTGGGATTGAATTTAAACAGGGCCGATTTTTACGCCAAAGAAATCGACGTTCTCATTTCCACCTCTTACGGTCCCGGACGATACGATCCGATCTACGAACAAGAAGGCTGTGATTATCCTCTGCCATACATCCGCTGGACCGAAAACCGTAATATGGAGGAATATTTACGGCTGCTCGCCGAAAAAAGAATCTCTCTCGACGAACTTTCGCTGGCGGAATTTGAGGTGGATCGTGCGCAAGAGGCGTATAACGCCATCAACCAGCCTGAGAATAAACCCTTATTCGTGCTGCTTTCCTATCCTTCACGCCCAGAAGCCATTGCACGCACGGTTTCACTTAAGACGGCGCCGGTTTCGGACGGGCGTATCCGGGTAGCGCTTGTGGGTGCAGGCGCCTTTGCGAAAAGTGTTCTCCTGCCGAATCTAAAGAAACTCAACCAGTCGTATGATCTGCGTTGCGTCATGAGTCAAACAGGAAGCAACGCAAAAACTGTTGCCAGCCAGTATAACGCCGCTCTTGCCACAACCGATTTCGACGCGATTCTCAACGACGATAATATCGATTTGGTCCTCATCGTCACTCGCCATCATTTACACGGCCCATTGGTACTTCAGGCGCTGCAAGCGGGAAAGAATGTTTTCGTCGAAAAACCGCTTTGTCTGACTCAGGGCGAACTTGATGCGATCGAAGCGTATTATGTCGATCATCCCGATGCTCCTTTACTGATGACTGGTTTTAATCGCCGGTTTTCTCCAGCCGTTCAGCGGATTTCGGAAATAATCCAAACCTCCAGCACGCCACTGGTTGCCAACTACCGGATGAATGCGGGATATATTCCTACCGAACATTGGGTACACGGTCCAGAGGGTGGGGGACGCAATATTGGGGAAGCGTGCCACATATACGATCTTTTCAATGGCCTGACTGACGCCGAAATATCCAATATCCATGCGTCGTCTATTCGGCCCCGTTCCCGGCAATGGAAGCTGAACGATAATTTCATCGCCACAATTGCTTATGCAGATGGTTCCGTATGCAGCTTGACCTACACAGCACTGGGGCATTCCGCCTATCCCAAAGAACGATTAGAAGTTTTTACGGATGGAAAAGTAATCTTCCTGGATAACTATCAATCCCTTTCGGTCTCCGGCAGCAAGCAATCCGGCTGGAAATCTTCTCAAATTCAAAAAGGCCATTTTGAAGAATTTCAGGTTTTGGCAGAATGTTTGAAGAAGCAGGCGGATTGGCCTATTTCTCTCCAACAGCAATTGCAAGCCACCCGGATGAGTTTTGAGATTGAACGAATGCTGTATCAACCATCAAGCACCACTGATAATTCCGAAGGACGCTGAAAATTTAGATGCTTTCTTTTTTTATGAAAAATCGATCTTTCAGATAAATCCCTTTCAGATTATCATATATATAATCTTGAACCGCGCCTCTTTCCGGTTCTTCTGAAATGTTTTAAGCGTTGAGCGGCGGGGTGTCAATCAGAAAGGTCGTATCCGGTCAATGGCAAAGACTTTGATCGTCACCGGGATGTTCCGTTCAAGCATTTCCCTTGTCCGGGATGTGATGGAAGAAATCTTTTCCGGAGATTCCTCCATCGTGCAGAAACCGGTTTTCGACGAGAGCGAGCCGCTTTCTTTCCACGACGATCTTTTCCAGCGGCACAAATGGGAGTTGTTATTTTCATCGGCCCCGGAATCATTCGATTTTGACACCAACGATGTTCGGAAAGCGCAGGATTTGGTTCAACACCAAAAACGGGAACTTCTTTGGGGATGGGCCGATTCGCGAACGGCTGTTCTTTTCGATCTCTGGGAGGAACTTCTGCCTGAAGCGTTGTACATTCTTGTTTACCGCCATCCACTGGACGTGCTTTTTTCTTTGCTGGAAACCAATTTCGATCCAAATTTGAGCGGCGACCTAAGTCGTGCAGTGACAACGTGGCAATATTACAACAAGCGAATCCATGATTTTTACCTCAAGAATCCGGAACGGTGTGTATTGGTTCATTCTCAGAGCGTTGTAGAAAATCCCGGGAAATTTCTTTCGCTCATATCCGAAAAGTTCGATCTCTCTCTTTCCAGATCAAATGAACTTAAACCGTTGGATTCAAGTTGTTTTCCAGATAGTTGCGTATCGTCGGAGGTCCATGCGGCTTTCGCGAAGGCTTTCCCCGATGCCGCCGAATTGTATGACGCCTTGCAATCGAATACCGATCTGGAAGAAACCGGGCAAGTTTCATCAAGCCAGGAACAAAAGGAAAAAATTTCCTCGTTGCTGCAATGGCTGCCCTCCAGTGATCGAGACCAGCCCTTCGATGGCCACCTCTTTTTACAGTGCCTGCTTTCAATATTGAACCGAAAAATAGTATCTCAATCGTTCGGAGCGTTTCGTTCGCAAATGGATTTCATTAAGGGAGGAATTGCCGAACGGGAAAAGATAATCTCTGATTTGCAAAGCGACCTAAACACCCAAGTTAAAAATACCATCGGAGCACATAATCGCTCTGAATCTTTAAATCAACAGATTCAAGAACGCGATGGAACGGCTCGAAAATTAAGTCATGTCATCCATGATTATATCGTTCGCCTTTTTCAGGAAGAAGAAAAGAATAAATCGCTTGAAAAAATTCTTTCAGACCGAAAAGAAGAGTATGAAGAAAAAGTTTCGGTTTTAATCCGTTTCATTCAACTACTTTGGAATTCATTTTGGGTTCGAATGGGAAGACGCTATTGGACTCAACGTAAAAAATATCTTTCCCGCCGAAATAATGCCGATATGGATGGGAAAAATAACGATACGTCGATGCTGCATGAATTTGAAGAACTCGAAAAAATATTCCCGGAACTCAAACCGGAATCCGAAGAAGAACCGGAAGAATGATTTTATTATCACAATTTTCGGACCGAGTGTAACGTTGAAAAGAAAATCATCCGGGTGAGGGATCGTATAAGAAATCCATGAGACAAATTCTCTGCAATGGTACTAAAGTATTATTAGCCCGTATGCCTCGGCCATCGGTTCAACCGGGCTGTGTGTTGATACGGATTCATTATTCACTGATCAGCGCGGGAACGGAACTCGCTTCCTTGCGCACTGCGCTCTCTCCCGAAAACCAGGTGAGTCGAATTGCCCAGATCAGGCAGATGGATTACCGGACGTTCGCCAGAGCCGTTTTGGGGAAAGTACTAACAACATCCAAATCGACACTCAAGTCCGTGGTGAAAACGGCGAAAGCGTCGATTCCCAAATCCTCGGCAAAAGCATCCGAAATATTGCATTTGAACGATCTGCAGTGGAACGTTCACAAGGCAAAAAAAATGGAAACCCGAAATGAAGGGTTCTTTATTGAAACGGATGATTCGGAAGCACACTATCAGATATCGTCCGATCCGATTGAGGTGCCGGAGGGATTAATTCCCGTTATTGAACTGAAAGCCGAGATGCAAGAAGGCCGTGTTTCTCTGGGATTACTGAACGAAACGCAGGACGCATGGCTGGCGAGCCGCACAATCGATGCCGGATCGTTTGACGAACGCATTATTTTCAATACCGGCGGTTCCCGCAAAGTGACCTTGGTGATCGCGAATGCAGGAATCAAGAAGCCCTCCCGCCTTATGATTGAATCGCTGGAACTCACTTTCTCTGAACCCACAATCGATGGTTTACCTTTAAGCGAAATGGAAGAACAAGGTTGGAACCTGGGCTACTCGGCGGCAGGCGAAGTGGTTGCTGTGGGAGAAGGGATCACCGATATCGCGCCGGGTGATTTCGTGTCATGCGCGGGTGCGGGATTAGCCAATCATGCCGATTACGTTTGCGTCCCCCGAAACCTCGCTTGTCCGGTTCCAAAAAACTGCCCGACACAGGTGGCTGCATTTACGACGGTTGGCTCAATCGCTCTCCAAGGTGTTCGCCGGGCTTCGCCTCAATTGGGAGAGAAAGTCTGTGTAATCGGCCTGGGGCTGTTGGGTCAGATTACGATGCAGATGCTGCGTGCCAACGGCTGCGATGTATTCGGCCACGATCTGGCGCGGGACCGTGTCGAACGGGCTTTGAAATCGGGGATGGAAGCGGGTGATGAAAATCCAGATGTCTTCTCTACATTCGTCCGTGATCGAACTCAGGGCAAAGGCGCCGATTGTACGATTATCACCGCGTCCGCCAAAACCAGCGCCGTGATCAATTACGCCATGCAGATAACCCGCCGAAAAGGCCGTGTCGTGATCGTTGGCGATATTGGATTGGAACTTGAACGTCCTGCGTTTTACCAAAAAGAAATCGACCTTCTGATGAGCACATCCTACGGACCGGGACGCTACGACCCCGGGTACGAACAGGAAGGCCGGGATTACCCCTTTGCGTACGTCCGATGGACGTTGAATCGCAACATGCAGGCGTTTTTAGAAATGTGCGCGTCACGGCGTCTGGATATCGAAGCCTTGATTGATATGGTGGTTGACGCGGATGAAGCACCGCAAATATATCAATCCCTCGCTGAAGGCGAAGAAAAGCTTCCCATCGGTGTTTTGCTTCGCTATCGACAAGACCGTTCAATTCCCGATAACGCGGATACCGTCCGCATTTCACTTCGTGGGAGTAGAAAAGTACCCAAAGACCGCTTGAACTATGCGTTGGTTGGCGCTGGGGCGTTTGGAACGTGTATGCTCGTCCCAATAATGAGCCGACGTCCCGACCGGTTTTTCCTGCGCGGCGTCGTCGAAAGAGACACAACGCGAGGAGGAAACTTCGCTCGTGCAAGTCAAGTCGATCTTTTCACGACGGACTATAACGAAATATTAAAACATCCCGAAATCGACTTGGTCGTAATTGCTACCCGCCACAACGACCATGCCGCTCAAACCATCGCCGCCCTCAAAGCGGGGAAACACGTTTTTACGGAAAAACCGCTGGCACTAACATGGAAGGAACTCAATTCACTGGTTGAAACATACCAGGAATTGGATGAAACACCATACTTAATGGTTGGTTTCAACCGCCGCTTTTCGCCCGCGTTGCAGCATCTTCGAGAAAGGCTACAAGACCGCCGCTCTCCATTAATGATCAACTATCGCCTCAACGGTGGGTATATCCCTCAGGACAGTTGGATTCAGGGCACCCAAGGTGGCGGACGGAACATCGGCGAAGCGTGTCACATGTATGATGTATTCCGGTCACTCGCGGGATCGCCTGTTGAAATGATCCAGGCGACTTCGATCGATCCCGGCAGCCTGCCCTATCTGCGAAACGATAATTTTTCAGCGGTGCTTCGTTATGAGGACGGAAGCGTTGGTAATTTAGTCTATACCGCACTCGGTCCCAAAAAAGGATTACCGAAAGAACGCATCGAGGTTTTTTGCGATGGCGAAGCATATCTTGTTGACGATTACAAGAAATTAATCCAGGCAAGCACCGGTGAGGTGTTATGGCAAAGTGACGAGGTGGATAAGGGTCATTACGACGAACTGAGTCAATTTGGCGATGCGATCGCCTCTGGGGGGGAGCCTCCGATTTCATTCGATGAGATTATTGAAACCTCCGCAGTCGCTCTGCACGTCGAGGATTTACTGTTCCAGCGTGGGAATAGCGCGGATTGATCCGATTCGATAACCGAGTAGTCTGGTACACGTGTTTATATGGGTAACAGAAACATGTATGGATAGGCCTTGTGCCTGCCCTGGACAATCCAATCCATCATTTCAAGAGAGACCAACTCCAACCGTCGTTCCAAATGATGTGTATAGAGGTTTTTCGTGAAAAGATTTTCTTGGCAAAGGCTGCAGATGACATTACATCGCTTAGGATTGAGAACCATACCGCAACCGGAACGAAATCAATTTTCCAACGAATACGTCCCGGAAAGCATGAAAGACGATTCACCCCTTTTGCCCATTCTTGCCGAGCTCCAAAAAATCCGTGTCAATGCTTCCCCCGTTCCATTAACCGGGATTAATGGCAAATGGAATCGGGAGAGCTGTATTCCCAACACGGGGATTTATCTGCGGATGGATTATTGGTCCAACATCAATTCGGGCGGTAGTTACGGCCATACGTGTTACGTGGCGGAAGAATTGGCGAAACGGACCGAATCATTCGTCAGCCTGATGGCTCACCGGTATTCCCTATTGGATGATTTGGAAATTCAGCAAACCGTTATCGGATCGGCGAGTGATTACTGCGGTGAAGGGGATATCATCCAGGCTCCCTTGTTCTACTACGAATTATTGAAACGTGTGATCGAACACGTTCAACCGGCGTATATCTACGAGCGGTATTGCTTGTCCAATTTTACTGGAGCGAAACTGAGCCAGGAATTCAACATTCCCTACATTCTGGAATATAACGGTTCGGAACCGTCCATGAGGCGAAGCTTCGATCAGATTCCTTATATTCATGAGGACTATTATTTCTTTCTCGAGGATACGGTCTGTCGGCAGGCAACGAGTATCATCGTTGTCTCCGATCTCGTTAAAGAGGACCTTGTCAACCGGGGCACCGATCCCGCCAAGATTCTGGTCAATCCCAACGGCGTAAATTCCGAAGCTTATAAACCGGCCCCACCGAATGAGAAAAAAACGTTGCGCCGGGAATTGGGATTCGACGATTCCCACTGCGTTGTCGGTTTCATCGGAACGTTTGGCGGCTGGCATGGCATTGGAGTCCTTGCCGACGCGTTGCCCCAAATTTGTCAGGGAGACGAAACCATCCGTTTCTTAATGATCGGCGATGGTAATTACAAACATCTCGTGGACGATTGTATCACCGAACATCGTTTACAAGACCGGGTTCGCTGTATGGGACGGATTCCTCAACACGAGGGCGCGCGGCTGCTCGGCGCGTGCGATATCTACGTCTCGCCTCACGATTCCCACATGGTGGACAGCCGCTTTTTCGGTTCTCCGACCAAGATTTTTGAGTATATGGCGATGGACGGAGGAGTAGTCGCCAGCGATCTCGAGCAGATCGGGCAGGTTTTATCGCCTGCCATTCATCCCGCCGATTTCAATCGATCCGATTTAACGGTAACGAACCAACGGTCGGTTCTATGCACTCCGGGTGATGTGAACGAGTTTATCGATGCCGTATTATTTCTTGCCCGCCGAAAGGATGTCTGTGAAGCACTCGGACACAACGCAAGGCAAGCAGTTATCGATCGTTATACCTGGGCGCGGCACGTCGAAAACATCATCGAGTTTTTATTACAGCGAAGTCAAGCATTGTAGACAGGATATCCCACACAAGATTTGGATATGAATTTGTTTTGAGGTTTTGAATGTGAAGGCTATTCACCAATTATTACAGAAAGTTTTTTCGCCAAAGAAACGCGATAGACTGAATAAAAATCAACCCTATCGATACCCGTCCTTAAAAGACGAGTTAACCAAAGCCGGATTGACCTTCGATCGTTGGCTTAAAAAAAGCATTGAAAAACAAAGGATTTATGGTGTCACCGACGATGACGTTCTAGAAAGAGTTAAACGAGAAGGTATCGCGCACGTTCTTTCTACAATTATCGCCGCCGAGCATATCCTGAACCACCGTTTTCAGCTATTGGGAAGCGAACCTTACGAACCTGTCGATCCTGACCGGCCTCCCCGCCCCAATGGATATAAACCAATCGATTGGGCGTTGGACCCCATCAAAGGAGAGCGTTTCTTAAACAACGTTCCGTACAAGGAATGGAATCTATATCAAATGCGGCCAAAGAACGCCGATATCAAACTACCGTGGGAACTTGCGCGCTGTCAACATTGGGTTGCATTAGGACAGGCGTACCGGCTAACGAAAGACGATCGATACGCGATCGAAGTGGCCAACGAAATAGAAGACTTTCTTGAAGCCAATCCCATCGGTATCGGGATCAATTGGACATGCACGATGGATGTCGCAATTCGGGCAGCCAATTGGGCGATTGCATTCGATTTGATTCAATCCTGCCAGGAATTATCCGAAGCCTTCTGGCAAACCGCGTATGATGCGTTATTTGGACACGGTGTGTTTATTTATGAAAATCTCGAAAACACGTATGAAGTGACCAGTAACCATTTTTTAAGTAATGTGGTTGGATTGTATTTTCTCGCAGCAGTTTTTTCCGAAACATCCCAAGGAGAGGTTTGGGATCGATTCTGTCGTGACAGTTTGGAAAAGGAGATGACCGTTCAGGTTTACGATGAGGGAGCCGACTTCGAATCCTCGCTTCCATACCACCGGCTGGTGACGGAGCTTTTTCTTGGCGCAGCCCGTGTGGCTGAGTTGCAGGAACATCTTCTTTCTTCTGCGTATTACGAGAAATTACGCAAAATGGTCCAGTATTCAATATCGACGATGCGGCCGGATGGATTGATGCCTCAAATCGGAGACGCCGACGACGGTCGTCTACATATTTTCACGGATTACGCTCGCTGGAATCCTCAAGATCCCCGTCATTTGTTTGGACCGGCTTCTTTTCTGTTGAACGAACCGGCGTGGTTGGACTATGCCGGAAGCAATGGCGCATGGGAAGCCGTCTGGTGGGGATACGATTGCCCCATCAAGTTCGGACGGCCTGCCCCGCTTCCCTCCACCGCACAACTTTTCCCTGAATCCGGTTTAGCCGCTGTGCGAAACGGAGGCCATTTCTTACTTATTACAAATGGCGTCGTTGGAACGGAAGGATTTGGGAATCACAAACATAACGAATTACTCTCGTTCGAATGCTGTCTGGACGGTGTTCCATTAATCGTCGATCCCGGCAGTTTTGTCTACACCTCCGATTTCGACGCCCGCAATCGTTTTCGCAGTACGGCCTATCACAACACCCTGCGAGTTGACGCCGTAGAACAGAACGAAATGCAGCCGGAAACGATCTTCCGACTATTTGAAAAAGCCGAGCCGGAACATCTGCAGTTCAATGAAACGGAAGAATGGGTGGAATACCGGGGACTCCACAAAGGGTATCAGCGCCTTGAATCGCCCGTGATCCACGAGCGGTGTTTCCGATTTCGGAAGGATGACGGACTTTTATTGATCCAGGATATCGTGCGGGGAAAAGATGAACATCTTCTCGAATGGCATTTCTCTATGGACCCAGCGATCCAAATTTCGGATGAAGGTAAAGGACGGTTTTTATTGAAACAAAGCCATCGCAAATTTCTGCTCCAAGCGCCGTCAAATCTTAAAACAGTTATTTCCGAGGCGGAATACTCCCCATCCTATGGTGTCAAGATTCAATGTCAGGCACTCGATTTATCCTGCCGCGCGAAATTGGAGGATCGAACGGTTTTCGCGTTTTCATTAAGACCGAATCGCGTTGAGGAAGAGGAAGTGGAACGGATTCTTACCCACTGGTTGACGGATAACGAGTAAATCCCGATACGAAAAGTCTATTCGATAAGATCGTTGAACGTTTCAACATTGTATGGTTCACTCAGGATCATTCCTTCGATTCCATCCAAGACGGATCTCATCCCATCCGCTTTTCCGAATATCAAACACTCCCGTTTTTCGTTGGCATACCAGAAAAGCCGTTGGCGTTCATTCTCGTTGAGGGTAGAGGGAATGGTAATCTCAATCGGACCGGGAGAATGCTCGATTTTATAAAACAATAATCCCTCGACACGCATGGATCGTGATTCTCGGAAATCCATGCGTTGGGGAATTCCATAGATAATGACATCGGCCTTGTCGATCCGCTCCTTCATCGGAACTATTTTAAGACTGGCCCGTTCCGTCGCTTTGACCAATATCACTCCACCGGTCCCCCATGAAAGCGGATCGGTTTGAAGAAGTTGGGTATACATCGCCTGTCGTTCGGAATCCGTCCAGCGTTCGTGATCGATCAATTCTAAAAATTCCGATTCAAGTTGTAATCCCACCCACGACTCATGTCCTTCAACGTTATGCAAAGAAACCGATCGATACGTATCGAAAGCACTTTCATAATCCCCAAGACTTCTCCAGCATTGCGCGATACGAAGCAGGGTCGTGAAGACGAACGCGTCCTGCTTGAACCACCAATCGGGATGCTTGGTATGATAGGATTTGTACATTGAAACAACGCGCGAAAAGATCGTTTCAGCTTCTTCGAGCTGGTCTTCTTCCAAAGCGATAAAGCCATGGGTAGACAGTTTCAATAGGTTGGATTTCTGAACGCGGTGCTGGGCGTACCACAAAATTACAATGGCGGCAGCGCACCCAACGCTCAATAAAATAATCGTTTGAATCAGTTTCGTCCGCTTGGACCGTTCCCGGAGTTGGCGGTAATAAATCTGCGAGATCGTTCCCGTTGGTGTTTTGCGCAGCCTTTTTCCCTTTGGACGAGATGAAGAAGGTGATTTTTCTTGGGGCAAAGGGGATGCGCTCTTTTTTTTTGACACTGGAGGGCGCTTTTTAGCCGAGGTTTGGGCAGGAGAAACGGGAACGGTCTTTGTGGTGGATTTCTTCTTTACAGTGGTTTTCTTTTTCACTGTAGGAGAAGTGGATGAATCATGGGATTTCGATTTTTTTTGTGGGAGTGCTTTGCTTTTTACCTTCTTTTTCACTGTAGACTTCGGAATGGTTTTCTTCGCCGGAATACCCTTCGTTTGTTTGCGCCGGGTGGATTCCGGAGGAGAGAGCGTTTTTTTTCGGTTCGTGGAATTCGTATCGGCCATCGATTTTCGGTATCTTATACCTGGAAAAATGAGTGTAGGTTCATCCTCCCCGGTTCATTATGGACTATCGAACATCATCTGTGGACAATTATAGGAAAAAAAGGAGCGATTGTGAACGAAGAAAACACATTCGAGCAAAAACGGGGAATTTAGAGAGGAGTAAGCAATAAAGAAACCGAATGAAAGCTAGAATTCTGTCACACGTGTTTCAATGGGTAACAGGAACGTGTAGGGGCAGGTCTTGTGCCTGCCCATGTTCAATCCAATTCCTTCGATCGAATCCCGCTCTCTCACCTTAAACGGTAATCAGGTTCGCATTATACTATTTTTCTATCCAACCGGAAATTCGTTTAAAACGAAACGGCAAAAAGTCGAAAACGTTTTCAATGACCAGAAGATATAGTATAAAGATTGACTTACGAACCCCTATATCTTGCCGTTTTGTCTGCAAGGTCTAGCTTTTTACTGGATCGTGCGATAATACAGACAGGAAAACCATAAATATAATGGGAGAATGAAGCATGTCAGACAAAAAAGACGTAAACCGCAGAGAGTTTATTTCCACCTCCGGTAAAGTGACCGCCGCCGTAAGCGCCGCCGCCGTCGCCGGACCCGCTATCAACGCGTTGGGCGCGAACGAAGTCGTCCGCGTTGGGGTAATCGGCCCCGGCAAACGCGGTAAATACTTGATGAATATGGCCACCGACTCTGTCACCCGCCTCGAGGGGGATGTCGATGTCGAGATCAAATTCGTTGCTGTCGCCGATATTTACGAAGGCTGGTGTGAAGAAGGCGCCGCCAAAGGCGAACAGTTCAACGAAGCCATGGACCAGGAAGGTGAGGTCAAGCAGTACGACCATCACAAAAAACTGCTGGAAGACAAAGACATCGACGCGGTGATCATCGCTACGCCCGAACACCAGCACGCTTCCCAACTCATCGACGCCATCAAGGCCGGTAAAGACGTCTATTGCGAAAAGCCGATGGTTCAGAACATCGATCAGGGCAAAAAAGTACTCAAAGCAGTCAAAGGCAGCAACCGAGTCATTCAGGTCGGAACCCAGCGCCGCAGCGTTCCCCTCTACAACCAGGCGAACGAAATCGTCAAAAGCGGCGATCTTGGTCAGGTGACGTACTGTGAAGGTTGGTGGCACCGCAACGCCCGCGACGAACAACCCGGTCCCTGGGCCTACCGTATTCCCGATGACGCTAGCCCCGACAACATCAACTGGCAGGAGTTCCTCTACGACTCCCCCAAAACCAAATTTGACAAACAGCGTTACTTCCGCTGGAGAAGCTTCTGGGACTATTCCAACGTGATCGGCAGTGACCTGATGGTCCACCAGATCGACGCGATATGCATGGTCATGGGTGTCGGAATTCCCAAGAGCGTGATCTCATCCGGTGGCCTCTATCGCTGGAAAGACGGCCGTGTCACTCCCGACACCTGGAGCTGTGTCCTGGAATTCGATGAAGGCTTCCAAATCAATTACAACGCCCGATTCAGCAATATCTGTCGCCCCAACGACAAAGACCTCTATGGTTTCAAAGTCAAGCAGATGGAAAAAGGCCCCCAGAAGACTATGCTGGAAAATGCGTTGAACACGATGGAAGACGCAGGCTTCTTCCAGAACAAAATCCACGATTACGGTATCCGCGTCTGCGGTTCCAAAGGCCAGATCGAAGTCTTCTGCCATTGGGACATGAATGTCTGGCCCGAACCCAGCTGGCTGTGGGGCGACAAATCCGACCTGAAATACCAGCACCATCAGTTCACGTCCAGCCAGCCTGATGCGAACAACCAGGCGGTTCGCCTCCACATGCGCAACTTCTTCGAATGCATCAAAACACGGAAAACGCCGAACTGCACCGTCCTGGACGGCTTCAACGGTGCGGTTATCTCCAACATGGGAACCTTGTCCTTTATGAAGGGACGAAAAATTATATGGGACAAGAAAAAAATGGAAGCCAAGTACGCCTAAGCCATGTAAAATCAGCCATCTGTAACTTCAAAGGCCACACCATTCAATGGTGTGGCCTTATTCATGCACACGTTTATCCTATAAGCAATTACAAAATCTGTCTTACACATTTTTCAAAAAACTATTGACAATACAAATGATTCACTCTAAATTTAATTTGGTTTATAAAATTCGTATCCGTTCACATATAGCAATAGTCGATAGGATTCAAAAAAGATAGACCAGA
>CAZSIZ010000070.1:0-22435 GCA_964606645.1 uncultured bacterium | reverse complement strand
TTCGACACATTCGTGGTCGAGGTTGTCGATTGGGCGATCTACTAATCTCTAATTCTCGATTAAGTTTGTCTCGTATAACATGCTTTTTTCGGCCCGGAGCTCACGCTCCGGGCCTTTTTGTTTGCCCAGCGAAGCGGGCAAACCGGGCCTGCTGAAAAAAGCGATATAAATTAAACGACACACAACGGAAGTAAACCTGATTCGGCAGCGCGAGTGAGTAAGCGTGCAAAATAGTTAAGTTGGGTAAGTGACTCGACTGAAAGCGATTTTCAATATCCCTGGGGTGGGGTAAGCGTGTTTGTAAAATAAGGCCAAATTACATTCACTCGGAGAATGGATCGCGCTTTATCGACTCACCTTTCTTCCGATACACCCCAACAAGACGCTAACTGATGGCTTGTTCCCTATCGCATTCCCAAAGAATAAATGATTGACATGGAGCATAAGAAATGATATACAGGAAACATGATATAAACAGTCCGATTCAGGCATAACACCTACATAAGGTTTTGAATCATGGACAATGCTGAAATCACAAAAGAACAACTTATCAAAGAACTAGAGGCGCTGCGCGCTCGCATTAAGGAACTCGAATGCACAATGACTGAGCGCGAGCAAACCAATAAAACACAACAAGTCGAGCGCGCTCACATGATGAGCATCCTCGATACTATTCCCGACGGAGTTTATATTGTTAGTCAACAGTACAACATCGAGTATATCAATCACGTCATAGAGCAGGAGTTCGGCCCAGTCGATGGGCGCAAGTGCTACGAGTACTTCCACGATCTGATGGAAGCCTGCCCCTGGTGCAAAAACGCAGAGGTTTTTGCTGGTAAGTCCGTTCAATGGGAATGGTACTCCTCAAAAAACGACCAGCACTACGATCTGTTCGACTCACCGTTCAAGAACGCCGACGGCAGTATCTCTAAGTTCGAGATATTCCACAACATCACCGAACTCAAGCGGGCCGAAAAAGAGAAACTGGCGCTTGAGCGGCAGGTACTGCACGCGCAGAAGCTCGAGAGTTTGGGTGTGCTGGCAGGCGGCATCGCCCACGATTTCAACAACCTGCTGATGGCCATCCTGGGCAACGCGGACCTGGCGTTGAGCCAACTTTCGGCCATGTCTCCGGCACGCAACAACATCCAGGAGATCGAGAAGGCCTCCAGGCGCGCCGCCGAACTGGCCAAGCAGATGCTCGCCTACTCCGGTAAGGGCCGATTCGTTATCGAACCGATCGACCTGAACGAGTTTGTCGAGGAAATTTCCCATCTCCTTGAAGTTTCAATCTCAAAGAAGGCCATACTCAAGTACAACTTTGCTGAGAACCTGCCTACCTTCGATGGTGATGTGACGCAAATCCGCCAAATTATTATGAACCTGATCACCAATGCTTCGGAAGCGATCGGCGATAGGAGTGGGATTATCGCCCTGTCGACCGGAGCGATGGATTGCGACCGCGCCTATCTCGATGGACTCAATGAGGTTTTGCGATCCAGTTTGGACGAACCGCTGCCCGAAGGTATCTACACGTATTTCGAAGTGGCCGACACGGGCTGTGGCATGAACGCCGAGACGATCGAGAAAATCTTCGATCCCTTCTTTACAACCAAGTTCACGGGGCGCGGACTGGGCATGTCAGCCGTTCTTGGCATCGTGCAGGGCCATAAGGGCGCTCTTAAAATATACAGCGAGGTCAGCAAGGGCACGACGTTCAAGATTCTATTCCCCGCAAATGAACTGTCCGATAATAGCGTTGCGCTCCGTAGGAAAGGCGAGATTGCAGGAGAAGACTGGTGCGGAAGCGGGACGGTTCTGATCGCCGATGACGAGGAGTCGGTCCTCGCCGTGGGCAAGCAAATCCTCGAGCATATAGGTTTCACTGTTCTGGCGGCACCCGATGGACGGGAAGCGCTAAAGATGTTTCACGAACATGCCAACGAGATCGTTTGCGTGCTTCTCGACTTGACGATGCCCCACATGGATGGAGAACAGACCTTCCGTGAGATGCGACAAATTAATCCAGGCGTCACGGTCATTCTTTGCAGCGGCTATAACGAGCAGGACGCGACCCAGCGCTTCGTCGGCAAAGGCCTCGCAGGTTTTCTCCAGAAGCCCTACAACATAACCTTGATGAAGGAGAAACTCATGGAGGTCCTTGGCGACGAACACGATGCATCGAATGGCTGAGACTCGCCGGGGAGCAGATTGAGTTCATTCAGAATACTATTTACTTGGAGGGGAGGTTACGCAGGGCGTTTCCGAAGCGGGTTTGGCGGTGGGGCATGGCTTTTTCCCACTGATCGTAGATGGTTTTCAGGCAATGGTAGATATCGATGTTGCGGTCCTTTCGATCGACGGTCTCGCCGATGTCCTCTTTCAGGTTGAACAAATATTCCTTCTCTTTTTCTTTGAGCCACTTCCACTTGCCCCAGCGAACCGCCTTCTCTCCACGCCAGTCGCTGCGCCAGACGAAGGTTTGCTCGACCTCCTGCCTGAACCCGCCAATATATGGCAGGAGCGTGATTCCGTCCAACGAGTGCGGCGGCCTGATCCGCGCGGCGGAGAGAATCGTCGCGGAAAGATCCATCGTAATCGCCGCCTGACTCGACACGGTTCCCGCCGGGATCACATTCGGCCAGCGCGCGATACACGGAACCCGGATTCCCCCCTCGCGCAGCTGGCCCTTGCGTCCGGAAAGGGGAGCGTTTCTCGACGCGCGGTCTCCCCCGTTGTCGCTGCAAAAGAGAACCAGCGTGTTCTCTTCCAAACCGTTCTCTTTCAGGGCCGAGAGGATTTTACCGATTTCCACATCCATGCGCTCGACCATCGTGATGTAGGTGGGGCGGTCCGTTGAATTCCAGTTCTTGCCGGGGGTGATTTTTTTCTTCGCATCGTCCGGTCCCTGCATCGGCCAGTGGGGGGCGTTGAAGGCCGTGTAGAGAAAGAAAGGCTTGCTTCGATGACGTTGGATGAAATCGGCGGACCGTTCGGTGATGAGATCGGTGATGTATCCCATTTTCTTTACGGGTGTCGTATTTTCATACAGGTCCGGTGCGAGGGTGGAATCGGTGTGGCTGAAGTAGTCGATGTTGCCGCCCAGCAGACCGAAGAACTCGTCGAATCCGTGCCGGTTGGGGCCATTCTCCGGGCGGGAACCGAGATGCCACTTTCCGAACATCCCGGTGACGTATCCCGCATCACGCAACAGGGAAGCGATCGTGGTCTCTTCCGGAGGAAGGCCGACGGTTTTCGCGGAAGGGTAAATCGCCCATTCCAGGTTGCGCTGGCGTTGTTGGTAGCGTCCGGTCATCAGGGCGCAGCGGGTGGGAGTACAAACCGGGGCGGAGGCGTAGAAATCGGTCAGCCGCACGCCTTGCCGGGCCAGGCGGTCCAGGTTCGGGGTACGGATATCGGGACAGCCATACACGCCCAGATCGCCGTAACCGAGGTCGTCGGCCATGACGAGCACGATATTGGGGCGTTTTGGTTTTACTTCACCGGAAGCGCTCCACGCCGGAGACGCGATTGCTGACAGAGCGGCCAGAAACGAACGCCGGGTCAGTTGGCTGGAAGGCATGGATGAAATCGACGTTAGGGTTTTTACATTCATGGGATTTGGTTTAAATGGGAAAGAGAGAATCAAATAGCCGAGGTGGGATTCGAACCCACAAGCCGTTGCCGGCAAGGGATTTTAAGTCCCTCGTGTATACCGTTCCACCACTCGGCCAAGTTCGTAAATTGGTCCTAAAAAGAATACTCGGCCCATTGAGAAAACGGGGCCAAGATATTCGATTTACACGATGTCTATCATAACCGGAAAACCGGAATCTGCGAATAGGGTCAGTCCAATATTCCTAAAAGCGGTTTGATTTCATCCGAAGGTTTGTAATCGTGGACTTTCTGCAGGAGATTGGTTTTGTTGATATTGTAGGTGATCATCGCATTGACCAGGTTGGTCCGGGCACGAGCCAGTTCGAGCTGAAGGTCCTGGATGTTACGGAATGTGATTTGACCGTAATTCTGGTAATTATAAAGACCGTTGTCCATGTTGCGGGTGGCTTGTTCCACGTTGCGCTTCAAGATTTCGATCCGCTGTGTTTGGAGTTGAAGGGCGCGCAAGTCGTTGTAAGTGTCCTGGATGAGTTGACGTTCGGTATCCCATAGATTGATCTTCAGTCGTTCGAGGCTTTCCTCTGCCGCCCGCACACGGGCACGTGTCGCACCGCCGTCTCCAAACGCCCAGGAGAAATTCAAACTCGCGCTGATATTATGTCGTCCTTCGTCGTCCTGATTTGCAGTGGTCCCCAGCGTCAAGTCGGGCTGCTGGCCCATACGCGTTACCCGGAGCGAGTTGTTCTGCTGGCGCAGTGAGAGACGAAGGCTTTTCAGTTCCAGGTTCGTCGAGGTGACCAGGTCGACATATTTGTCGGCACTCATCGGCAAGGGTGTGACCTCGAATGGATCCTTCAATTCAAGTTGCGTGTCGATGGGCAAACCGAGGAGCATATTGAAACTCTCAATGGAATTTTTCAGGTTTCCCTCGGTGCTGATCAGCGTCGCCTCGTTATTCATGACTTGGATCTGGGCGACTCCGACTTCGTCCTGAGCGACGGATTCGTTTTCGTACTGGACTTTGACGATGAACTCGATCTGCTTGGATTGAAGCAGCTGTTCCCGCGTGATGTCGATATCTTCGAGCAGGCGCTGGATGTTCCAATAACTGTTGATGACTTGCTGTATCGTTGACTTTTCCCTCATATAGAGGGAGTAATCGGATTGGATGGTTGAGAGCTTCGAGTTTTCGATCGCATTTCTAATCTGTTCGCGGGGGCGGGAGTTGAGGGGGTAATTGTAACTGAGATTCACTCGATAACGTTCCTCGTAGTTGTATCCGCCTGGATGATTACTCGAACGGTCGAATAGTGCGTCGGAATCTTTTTCGTAAACGATCGAGGGCGAGATCTCCAGAAACGATCCGTTTTTGAATTGGCGATTGTACCGGGGACCGATATTGAACAGTGTATTGTTTTCATACTTGGCGATATCGTCCTGGATCAGGCCTTTGTCCGGGTCGATCCGGAAGGAACCGGCTTTTACCCGGCGGATACGCTCGGAGAGACTTGAATCGACATTGAACTTGTTCCGGTAATTGCTTTCGGTCAGGTCGAGATTGGCCAAACTGCCCTGGAGCGCATGACGTGCGATGCGCATCTGGGGGTTGTTCTCGATAGCGGTGTCGATGGCTTCCTGGAGGCTCAACTGCCGAAGCGGTCCGGTCGTTTTGAAACTCTCTTCTTTCAAAATCGAGTCGGCGAGCGTGACGTCCTCAATGGACTGAGGCGCGGGTTCGGAATCCTGACTCCATGTGGAAATTCCGAGAAGCATGACAGCGCAGAAAAAAGTGATTGGGATGATTTTCTTCATTGACACGAGATAGTCCCCTTTCGTGAATTCGATCGAACGGTGCTGCTTTCGTATTGATTAACGACTGACCGACTCGCTATCCGGAAGCGTTCGGATGTGTGTGTAATAGAGATACGCGTCTTCCAAAGTGGGCGTGACGGTTTGTGCTTCGGGCGACGGTGCTTCATCGGAAATCAGCCGTAAGCGGATGCCGCCGGGTGTCTGCGACTGTCCCGCCACTTTGAAACGTTTTCTGAAATCGTGCCAGGCGGTTTCATCCGAGACGATGATTTCCCAAACCTTGCCCTGGACGGTTTCGGCCAGGTCTTTCGTCGAGCCTTTGTAGAGCAGTTTGCCTTCGTCCATCAAGGCCATTTCCCGGCAGCTGTGGGCGACGTCCTCGACGATATGCGTGGAAAGAATCACCACGCGCTCCTGGCTGAGTTGAACGAGTAAATTTCGGAAATTGAGTCGTTCGACGGGATCGAGTCCGACAGTGGGTTCGTCGACGATCAGCACCTTCGGCGGCTGCAGGAAGATTTGAGCCAGGCCGATCCGGCGCTTCATCCCGCCGGAGAAATCGCCGACGCGAACGTTTTTCTTATCGAGCAGATTGGTCATTTCCAACGCTTTGTGGATGGCTTCACTCCGCGCTTTTTTTCGTCGGATGCCCTTGAGCAAAGCGTGATAATCCAAATAACGATAGGCGGTCAAATGGCTGTAGACACCGAAATTCTGCGGGAGATAGCCGATCAGTTTCTGTGCTTTTCTCGCTTCGTGTTTGACATCGTAACCGCAGATCGAGAGATAGCCGCGCGTGGCTTGATCGATTCCCGCGATCAAGCGGAGCAAGGTGGTTTTTCCCGCGCCGTTCGGGCCAAGCAGTCCGAACAATCCGGCTTCGATGTTGAGTGAGACGGTGTCCAGGGCTTTCGTTCGTGCCAGGGTTGAACCGGCGGCTGCCGGCGGTTCGATCACGTTGGGGACGAAACCCGGCGACGGCGAGAAGACCCGAATCGCGATCAGGCGCTTCAATTTAGTCCTGAGCGATTCAAGACGGCTTATCGGATAGATGCGGGTGAGATGATCGATTTCAACGATCATCGGTTCCACACGAGGCACCTTGCGCCGGTAGGCGGTCATCCCTTCCCATGCGGTGTAACGCCGTTTTCGGCTCCAGAAGATCAATACCCAGCGCCAACTGGTCAGGTAGCGGATGCAGCGCATAATCAGGTTGGTGATGTCCTCGATGATGAAATAGAAGCCGGGAACGACGACCAGCGTCAGGATGGTCGAACTCCCAAGGCCCCCGATCACGGCAATGGCGAATGGAACCCATTCTTTGTCTCCAATGGCCATCGGAACCAAACCCAGGATCGTGGTCAACACCGTCATGAAGATCGGGCGCAAGCGGGTTTGGCCGGAAACCATGATCGCCCTTTCACGGGGATAGTTTTTTTCTTTCCTGAGAAAACCGGAGAAATGAACGAGAAGAATGGCGGAGTTGGGAAGCATTCCAATCAAAAAGATGCAGCCCAGCATGGCCAGTTCGTTGAATTGATGGCCCGTTAAAATAAAACTCCAAACGATTCCGAGAATGGCCAGTGGAATCGCGAGCATGATGATGATCGGTTGAGCGAAAGACTCAAATAATGAAGCGATGCACATATACATCAGGAAAAACGCGAGATAAAGAATCGTAAAGAATGCGGAAAGGTCTTCATCCATCCGGTAGTACTGGCCGCCCAATGACATGCGGTAGCCAGCCGGGATGGGATAGTTTTCGATCAGAATCCGGACCGATTCTTCGATTTCGGAGAAGGACGAATTGGGGGCGGTTTCGAATCGAATCCGGCTGATCCGTTCGCGGTTTTCGCGCTGGATGTTGCTCATACCCCGTTTGATATCCATCGTTCCCAAATCTTCCAGAGGAACGGTGGTCATGATAGCCGGGGAATAGATGGGGATGACATACAACTCCTCGAACGAGAGGGGTTTGACCTCGTCGTCTTCACGATTGGCGAGGTCTTCCTGGGTTTCCAGGAGGGAGAAGATGATGTCGATCTCATCGTCCCCCTGTTTCATCTGAAACGTGGAATAATCGCCCCGACGTTGAGCCATTTGGACGGATTGAGCCACCAGTTGAGGGGTAACCTGAAGCAGGGCGGCGGCGTCCCGATCCAATTGGAAATGGATCTCAAGCGCACCGGGTTCGCTTTCGCTGATGACATCGCGGATGCCGTCGATCTGGCCGAGCACTTCGGCAAAGTTGATAGCCAAGTCGTTGATCTGTTCGTACTCCGGTCCGCGAATCTCGATGACGCCTCCCTGGCCGGTATTGATTTGGGGCGTCGCGTTTTCACCTCGGGGGCGCGACCAATTGAATGAGACCTCGGCGTCGGCGAATTGGTCCAGGTGCGGGCGCAGGTCTTCACGGATGTTTTCCGATTTTCGATCGCGTTCCGACTCATCGACCAGCATGATTCTGAGATGCGCGTTGTCGTCGTCGATCCACGTGTGAATGTGTTCGTTCTCCGGCACTTGCTCCATCAAGAAATCTTCGACCTGATTGACGACGTTGACGGTATAATCCTGAGTGGTTCCGGTCGGTAGGAAGACGTGAACGTAGAAGTAGTTTTCATCTTCCGGTTCTTTCATCACGCCTTGATTCATGTTGTACAGGCTGTAGTAGCGTGTGTAGAGAATGGCCAGCACGATGGCGATCAGAAAACGAATGCGGTGGCGCAGGCAGCTTTTAAGAAGCGACGAGTAGCTGCTTCGGATTTGGGACATTGTGGGATGGGGGATTCGCTTCATGTATTGGATAATTCGTTCTTTTCTCTTCTTGAATCCCCCGCTTGTCCTGCCGCTTGTCTCCAACGCCGCCTGACGCCGGTCGGAGAAGAACAGCAGCCGGGACGTCGCCATCGGGACCAGTGTCAGCGCCACGAACATGGAGATCAGCATGGGAAAGATGATGGCAAGCGCTCCCTCGGTGAAGGTCAACCGGATCTGTCCATCAACAAAGACGATGGGAAGGAAGACGACGACATTGGTTAACGTCAGCGCAAAGACCGCTTTACCGACTTCATGGCATCCGGTAAAAGCGGATTGAATGGCGTTTTTCCCCCGTTCGTGATGGCGGAAAACATTTTCCAATACCACAATCGAACTGTCGATCAGACACCCAACTCCGACCGCCAATCCCAACAGGGAGATGATGTTGATCGTCATACCGAAGAAATACATGAAATTGAACGTGGTGACGATACAGATTGGAATGACCACGCAGATAATCAACGACATTCGCAAGTTTCGGAGAAACAAATACAGCACGAACATGGCCAGAGTGATTCCCAAAATGGCCAATTTGGAGAGTGATTTCAGTAAATCCAGAATACTATCGGCAACGTCGTAGCCGATTTGCAGCTCGTATCCTTCGGGTAAGGTTCGGTTGATCGTGTCAATAACTTTTCTCGTTCGGTTTGAGAGTTCGATGGGATTGACCAGCGCTTCTTTTTCCAAACTCAATCCCAGTGCGGGTTTTCCATCGATACGTCGCAGGGAACGTCGTGTATGGGAGGTGCTTTCCACTTCGCCGAGATGCCGCACGGCTATGCCCCCGGCAGCTTTCACGACGACATCGGAGATCTCGGACGTGTCTTTAAACTGGCCATCGAGCCGTACGAAATATTTCGTGTTCCGGTCTTCGATATCCCCCAGGAAGACCGGTTCGTTGGCAAACGTCTGCACCTGGTTTCTGATCTGCCAGAGCGTGGTTCCGAATTCCTGCATGCGGTCCTGGATGATGTTGACGTCGATCGAGCGCCGTTTCCCGCCACGGATTTCCGCATTCGCCACCCCGTCGATGTCTTGCAATTTTTGCTGGATGCGGTCGGTGTTGAATGCTTCCAGGTAGGGATCGGAACGGGGCGCTTTCAACACCAGGTCCATGAATTCCTTGTTGAAATGCGCCGTCTCGAATGGAAAGGCAGTCAGGTACAACGAATTACGGGGAAACGTTTTGCGGAAACGGTCGAGTCGCTCTTGAAGATCGACGATACGGTATTTCACATTCGTGCCGAATTCAAACTCGATGAAAAAGAATCCGCCGGTACCATAACCGTAAGTGCGAGTATTTTTTACATGAGGTATTTGAGCGATTTCTCCTTCAATGGGAATGATGATTTTTCGCTCGACTTCTTCTTTGCTCATCGATTGCCGTGAATAGAAACGCACTCCTCCATAAGGCGGAGAGATGTTTGGAAGCATCTGCAAGGACAGTTTCGTGGCGGCGACAAGACCGAGCATGGCGATGGCGCAGAAGAACATCACCGTCGTAATCGGGCGTCGAATCGCAATATCTGAAATTTTCATGATAGTTAACGGCGACCTCCACGTCTTCTGCGAAATCCACCTCTCCGCCGTTTTCCTTGACGAAGGACGGTCGGATCTTCTTCTCCCTGGATATAGACCCGCATCTCGGAATGGGTTCTCGTTCGGCTGTTTTCCTCTTTGAACGGCTGCTGGATCACCCAGTTTTCAGGATCGACCATCGTGAAGACCGGCCGGTGGGGAACGGTGATGTTCAGGGCTTGTTCTTCACCGGCATCCAGCCATAAATCCCGGAGGATGTAATCCATTTCCGTCTCGATATAGATGGGAACCGCCATTCGGCCAGTCCCATGATTTTTAACGCGAATCGACGTTTCGTACTCGACTTTATTTTTATCCTTCGTCTTGAGGATTTTCGCTTCGGCGAGTGTGATTTCGTATTCGGGGAGTGCGGTCCCGTTGATCCAGTCCGTCGCAAACCAGGACAATTCCTTTCCGTAATACGACTCGACGAGCGGAAGGAATTCCTCGATGGGGATGATTTTGAAGCGGTATTCGCGGAACAGTTCTTTCATCATCGCCCACCATTGATCGTCGCCGAGCAGGTGATGCAGCATTCGGAACAAGCCCTCACCCCGAACTCGTTCGAGGTCGTGATACTCGCTCTTCCGATGGAGGTCCAGAAGGGAATCCCGCCGAGCGACCGAGATGGGCCTACTGGAATTCGTTCCGACATCGAAATTGAGTTCCCACCGTTTCCTCCACGAATTCTGTTCCAGCAGTTTGGAGGCGTAGCTGGAGAGGTAATCGTTGATCCAAAACGCCAGTTCTCCGGAGGGATGGAGTGAATGCTCGAAATAAGCGCCGATCAGTTTATGGAAGAAATCGTTATGAAGAACCCGCAGCGTGTATGGGAGAACTTGATAGAAGGTTATTTCATTGGGATCGTGGTCGAAGCGCTCCATCAGCCACATATCTTCATGGAGATAACTCAGGCGATTTTCGGAAACCAGGATCGCACCGGGCATGGTGTTATGGAATTGTGTGTAACCCATCATTTCCGGTTCGCGAGTACGTCCCCGCGAATCCGCTCCACGCGAATACCACTCCAAACGGTGTTCGTAGGGCGTTTCGATCATGGTCAGCTGCGGAAAAGGCAAGGCTCCTAGCTTATCATGGACATAGTCCTGCTGCTCTTTAATTTCCTCCATGTAGACCATCGCCTGATAGTCGTGGGAAGGAAGGTGGTAGAATCGAATCCGGTAATTGCGGTATTGCTTTTCGACCGATGCGTAGTTCCCCCAGTACATCTGCAACGCGTTGACGGGATACAGGGTTTCCCAGCGCTCGATGCGTTTGCCGTCTTTCTCATCGGCGGAGACGAGGTCTCCGGCGAAAGCGCCGTACTGGCCGGGTTTGAGGTGAAGAACGATGCTGGCCTGAAAGATATCCTCTTGCACGTCGAGCCATCGGTCACCTTGCTCGGTTTGAATTTTCTCCCAGGGCACGGGATACCAAACCCGCTGCAAGGCAGTAAATTCCGGATGGAAGAAATCGGGATTCCCTTTGTAAGCGATGGTAAGTTCGTGCGTTTTCCCGGGGGCAACCGGTTCGGGGAAGTTGAAGCGGACCCGGTTGTCTTGCTGATGGAACGAGCAGGGGGTTCCGTTGATGGAGGCGCGTTGGATGGGGTAGCGATGATCCAGTTCGGCGCCGAAATATTTGATCTCCTCATCGGGGACGAACGCCAGTTTCGCTTCGAGGTTCAAGCAGTTGTAAGTCTTCGAGGGCGAAAGCGACAGGTCGTAACGAATCGTATCGACTTGGGTCGAAGGGATTTTCAGGCGGACCGACTGCTCGATTTCCGCCACTGCGTGGCCGTTGCCGTTCGTGGAGAGAATCTCCTGATAGTGGATGGCCGCCCAGGCGACACCCGACGCGCAGCAGACAATCGTAATCAGCAGCGTCATTCGAAAACGCCATCCCATCCGCTTATCGAAACGCAGGTTGGTCAGCCACGTCATCAAAGTGGGCAGACCGAAAATCCGACGACGTTTTTTGATCCAGCGGTTGGGTTCCTGCCGCCGCAGATAGAGCGGGGCCAAGGTCAGAATCGTGACGCTCAGCAAGGTGTGGACGAATAATGGAATCCAATATTTTTCAAAAGCAATCCGAGCGCCAAGCGTGGGAGAGGAATCCGATAAACGGCGGAGAATCTCGGTGATGTCGATCAATACCCCGGCCTGTTTCCCCAAAACCGCGATGGTGGCGGCGATCGCCCCTCCGAAAAGCAGTGCGGCGAAATCGTGTTTGAAGAACGTGCGGGCAGTGATCGCCAACGCCGTGACGGGAATCAGCACGGGAAGCATAACGAGCGCGAAGGCCACCGCAAACGGCTGCCAAACCACGAAGCCGTGTCCGTAGAGATACTGCCACAATCCAAGGGAAAACAGCCCCAGCGCGCTGATGGGGATCATCACGATCAGGACGCTCAGAAGACGTCCCCACATGATCTGCATGGATTCGACGGGGAGGGGGAACACGATCTTATCCATGTTGCGGCGTCGCAGACGGCCACAGACATCCAAGCCCAGCGTGACCGCCCCCAGTCCGAGAATCGCGATCATCAGCCAAAAACTTGGATGTTGAAAGCTATAACCGGCCTGAAGAGAGAAACCCGAGTTAACCCGGATGAGATAGTCCCGCCGGGCAAAGAGAGAAATGCCTGAAATCAGCCCCAGCAACAGCCAGAAGCGCCAGCCCCGGCTGCTCATCCGTGCTTCGTAATAAGCGATCCAAAAGGATTTACCGGACATGATCCAATGTGGCTCCTCGTTCAGAAATTGCCGAAAGTTTCCATGTTAAGCATGGCATTCTATTTATTCCGCCTCCATGACAGGAAAACGTTCGTCGTCCATGCCGCGGATTCCAATGAAGGAAAGCATTCGCAAAAACAGACGCAATGCGTCCTCGAAAAGGCTGTAGACGATCGGGATGATGACCAAAGTCAAAATGGTCGAAGAGAGCAATCCGCCGATCACGGCGACGGCCATCGGGGCGCGTATTTCCGCTCCTTCGCCGAATCCCAAAGCCAACGGGAGAAGCGCCAGCACGGTTGTCAGCGTCGTCATCAGAATCGGGCGCAGGCGGCGGCAACTGCCGCGAACGATCGCCTCGAACATCTCCAAACCTTCATCACGGCGGAGATAGTTCACGTAATCCACTAGAACGATGGCGTTGTTCACCACGATCCCCGCCAGCATGATGATACCGATATAGCCCATCAGGTTGAGGGTCTGGCCAGTCAAGTAAAAGGCCCACATCACGCCGATAACGGCCAGCGGCAGCGAGAACATGATGACGAAGGGATGGAGCAGCGATTCGAACAACGACGCCATCACCATATAGACCAGGATCAGAGCGAGAATCAACGCAAAACGCAGGCGGTCGAAGGATTCCCGCCGCCGTTGTTCTTCCCCGCCGAATGTCAAGTAGTAATTATCGGGGATGGGCATGGAAAGAACCTCTGCGTTGACGGCGCTGACTGCATCGCTCAGTTTCCATCCATCGGCGACATCCGCCAGAACCCGCGCGATGCGTTCCTGTTCCTTATGGAGGATTTCGCGTGGTCCCGATTCCAGGTTGATGTCTACGATATTTTTCAGCGAGACAGCACGGCCCGCGCCGGTTGGAACGATGGTGTCCAACAATTCGGGAAGGTTCATTTTCCCATCGCCGAGTTGAACCCGGATGGCTTTGGTTTGATCGATGTCCTGGATATTGGTCGCCACCTGGCCGCGTAACTGGTTCTGCACCAGGGCGATCAGCCTCTGTTGATCCAATCCGGCTTCGTTCATCAGGGTGCGGTTGGGGACGAGGCGGATTTCGGGATTGCCTTCGAGGATGGTTGTCCGCACGTTCGAGATCGGCCTCAATTGTTCCATGCTGTCTTTGACCTGTCCGGCAAGACTGGCGAGCGTTTCCAGGCTGCGGCCTTTGATCTCGATAATCAGGGCGGCTTTCGACTCACCGATCAGCGTGGAGAGGGAGGTCTGAGACATCAGATAGGTGATCTCAAGGCCATGAACCTGCTTGTATCGCGGTTCCAGATATTCGATGATCGCCGGAACGTTACGGCTGGAGTTTTTCTTGAGCGCGACAAGAATTTCAGCGGTGTGAGGGCCTTCGGGATCTTCGTCGATCGCGCCGGTGTTATCGGGTTTGGGACCGACGCGGGTATAGATATGTTCGATGTCGTCACCCAAATCATTCGAGAGCCAGCCTTCGATAGAGTGCGCGGCCTGTTCCGTCGTTTCGATTCGCGTTCCCGAAGGCATCCGCATTTTCAGGATGAACTGGGATTCCGCCGCCTGGGGGATAAATTCCTGCTTGATATTCTGGACGATCGGGTAGCAGGAGACACAGGCGAGCACAATAATCATGAAAGTAACGAATCGATGCCGTAGCGCAAAACGCAGAAAACCACCGAACCATTGATGGCTGTCTTTGCGGGATTTCGGTACTTTTTTAAGGAAACGGGAACAGAGCGCCGGGATCATCATCAAAGCGACAACCAACGATGTGAGCAGAGAAAAGATCACCGTCAGCGCCTGTTCTTTGAAGAGCATCGCGGTGACGCCTCCCATATAAGCGATGGGAACGAAAACGACGACGGTCGTCAGCGTCGATGCGGCAATCGCCGACGCCACCTCGCCCGCGCCGGTCATCGCCGCTTGATCGGGTCGATCGCCCAATTGCCGCCGCCGGAAGATGTTCTCAATAACGACGATGGCGTTATCGACCAACATCCCCGCGCCCAGCGCCAATCCGCCGAGGGTCATGATATTCAGCGAAAGCCCCATGAAATACATCAAGTTGAATGTGGCCAGGATCGAAACGGGGATGGAGAGCGCCACGATCAAGGTCGAGCGGAAACTCCAAAGGAACAGCAGCAAAATCAGCGCGGCCAATCCGACGCCCTGGATCGCCGTGTTCTTCACCTCTGAAATCGAACGGGTGATAAACTGCGACTGGTCGTAGGCCACGTTGATGGACATATCTTTGGGAATTAAATTGGCTTGGGTCGCTTGGCCGAAACCGCCACGCCCACCTCGTCTGCCCCGTCCGCCCCGTCCGCCTCGCCGGTCATCCGCTTGTCCCATCGCGGGACTGGCCTGCTCTTTGTCGAGGCCTAAAAATTTACGGACGGATTTGACAACCTCGACGGTATTGCCTCCCGCTTCTTTGTACAGCGCAATCCCGACGCCCGGTTTGTTGTCCATGCGCACAGCATTAACCGGTTCTTCGAAGTCCCACTTCGCAGTTCCGAGATCGCTGAGGTAGATCGGCACTCCGGCGGAATACCCCACAACGGTATTGGCGACCTGCTCCAGTTTCTTGAGCTCGCCGATGGCGCGAATGAGATAGCGCTGGTTGCCTTCTTCGACCGAGCCGCCAGACGCGCTGACGTTGGCTTGATTGAGTGCACTAGCGACGTTTGAAATACTTAATCCGTAAAAATGGAGCAGTTCGGGATTCAGTTCGCAATGAATTTCGGGGATGAGACCGCCGGTCACCTCGGCGCGGGCGACGCCTTTGATGCGTTCCAGCGCCGGACCGACGGTGCGCTCGGCGAGGTAGCGGATTTCATCTTGTCTACGCTTCCCGGTCAGTCCCAGCGTCATGATGGGCAATGCGTTGGGGTCGTATCGAAGCGCGGTCAAATCTTCCACTTCGTCGATGTTGATGCCTTGGATATTCTTTTTAACCTCCAACATGGCGTAGTCCATGTCGGTGCCCCAGTTGAAATCGATGATGATCGCACCGGCATCGGAACGTGAGACACTGGAGACTTCATCGACGCCCTGGATCGTGGATAAGCGGCCCTCCATCGGTTCGATGACGATGCGCTCGACCTCTTGCGGTGCCAAGCCGGGAGCATCCGCCATGACCGTGATTCGGGGAGCGCGCAGATCGGGGAACAGGTTGGTCGACAGGCGGCCCAGGGATATCCAGCCGAGCATGATCACTCCGATGAAGAACATGCTGACCGTGACGGGGTAACGCACGGCGAACGCGGCGGCCCCCATGCCCCGTTTGCTGAATCCTCCACCGGTTGGGGAATCCGGAGCGTCCGGCCGTTCATTGGTTTGAGTGTCGTTTTGTCGATTCATCTCATCCATAGTCGTGCTGCCGATTGTCCATCGCCGATCGGGACGGATGCCAATACGATCCGTCTCACCGTGCGTTGATTATGTGAACCACTCCGCAGAGCGCTTGAGCCGTCTGAATAAATAATCCAGGGTGAATCCCACCAGAAACGCGAGTGCGATCCGATTGAAAAGAATGCTCATCATTGCACTGTCGCCATACCGTCTTACCATTCCGGGCGGGAGGATAGGATTGAAAAACAACTCGATCGGTCCCAACTGCCGAAGCCAGAGGTAATGCGCGCCGAGAATCAACAACGACACCAATCCAGTGGCCATCGCGTGGCGGCAAAACGTCGAGACTAACACGGCGATCGCTCCGACCGCGAAAGAGGTCGTGACCGTCATCAGGACGACAGTCCAACGGCCTTCGGAATAAGCGCTGAAGCGGCTGAAAAAAAACACCACCGCGATACATAGAAATAAAAGCCAGATCGTCAGCGTGACGAGTTGAACGGATACCAGGGCGCTGCGCCGCATCGGCTGGCTCCAAAGGATTTCGAGCGTTTCCTCGTCGCGTTCGCGCGGCAGCAGATTCATGGCCAGCACGATCGACACCACGGTAAAATACATATAGCAATATTCGAGTAGATCCCGTTGATTTCCCACCATCCCGTTGTGAACGACCCAACCGAAAAAGGCGAATGCGCCGATTAATGCCAGATAGACTTCGATATGAAGAAACCGCCGGGTCGTGTAGATGAATAAGCGGAAACCAAAAGTCGCTTCGATGGCGAGCCAGTGGATGGCCCTAAACGTCCAGCGAATGACTTTGGCAATCAACAAGAAGAATCCTTTGAGCCAATGCCACGGTTTTTTGATCCAATGGACCCGTGGTTTCGGCGGGATCGAGACGGCTGGAATGGTGTCGGCGGTGTCCACGGGGTGATCCTTTCTATGCGGCCTCTCGCGCGGATTCTAAAAAGTGTACGTAAGCGTCTTCCAGATTCGGGACCACGCGGACGGCGTCTTCCCTGGGCGGGGTGGGGGAAACAATTCGGAAACAAATCCCCTCCGCTTCTTCGCGGATGGAGACCAGGTTCGGGCTTCCCACCAGCTGTTCCGAATCTTTCTGCGTTCCGAAAAATTCCCAGGTTTCGTTTTGAGCCGCTTCCACGAAAGAGAATGGTGGTCCCTGATAGCGGATTTGACCATCGATCAGCAGCGCCAATTGGGAGCAGGTCTCTTCGATGTCTTTGACGATGTGAGTAGAGAGAATCACGATTCGGTCCTGCCCTAACTCGAAAAGCAGGTTGCGGAAATGGACGCGCTCTTCGGGATCGAGTCCGGCGGTCGGTTCGTCGACGATGATGAGTTTCGGCTGTCCGAGCAACGCCTGAGCGATTCCGACCCGTCTCAACATGCCCCCCGAATACGTTTTCAATTGCTTGCGGCCGACTTTGTCGAGCCGGACCATCGCCAGCAATTCGCTCACCTGATGTTTGAGTTTTCGATTGGAAATCCCCCGCAGGGAACCCATGTAACCCAAGAACTCACGCGCGGTCAGTTCCGGGAAATATCCGAAGAATTGAGGAAGGTAGCCGATCCAGGGACGGATTCTTCTCATATTTTTTCGGCTGTCGTATCCCCCGATAGTGATCTGCCCCGACGTCGGTTCCAGCAGCAGGGTGAGAATCTCCATCAAAGTGGTCTTGCCCGCGCCGTTAGGGCCGAGCAGACCGAACAGACCGTCCTGGATGTGGAGGTCCACTCCACGCAGGGCTTGGTTGCCGTCGGCATAGATTTTGGTCAGTCCGGAGCAGGTAATTTCCATCGTGAACGATCCCGCGAATATCTTTCAGAACGAATAATCTTTATATCGGCAAGCGACTATTTATTATCGATTGCTCTATAGAAAATTCCACAAGCCGGCCGAAAGTGTCGTTGAACTGTAAGAACCTCTTTCAGAGCCGGATTCATTTATTCCCAGTTATTTTTGGGGTGGGAGTTGCGGCGATAGTCATTTCATCCGCATCGCGGTTCGCAACAGTGATATCAACGCCGTCCGTCAAGGTATCGTAACCGAGTACGACAAGCAGATCCCCTTCTTGAATGCCTTCGACAATTTCGATCTCTTCCCGGTTTTCAATGCCTAATGTGACGGTTCGCTGCTCGGCGACCATGATCATTTCCGGTGTTTCTTCGATCTCTTCCTCATCAAAATCGTCGTCGGGATCGACGTCTGTACCAGAGGGAATCTTATCATCCGCAGCAGCAATTTTAGGCGATCCAACGCCTTGGCCTTTGTCTTTCGTTGGCTGTTTACCGGGATTGCCGCCAGGTTTATCACCAAGTTTATCGCCAGGTTTGCCACCAGGTTTGCCGCCGGGTTTGCCGGAGAATTTCGGTTTGTCTCCCGTAGCGTCTTCGATTTCGTCCGCCGGTTTTTCTACGGCGACGAAGAGCACATTGTATCCGTTACGCAGCAGAACCAGTTCGCGGGGCACTCTGACGGCGGCGGGTTTTTCATCCGTGATAATTCTCGCTTTGGCGAACATACCGGGCCGCAATTCGTGATCGGGATTATCGACTAGAATATTGACGGTGTAGGTGCGTGTGTTGGCGTTGAGCGCCGTGGAGATTTCAGCCACCGTACCGGTGAACAGTTTGTTCGTGCGTGAATAGATGTCCAGCTCGACGGTTTGACTGAGTTGAACCTGTTCGAGGTCTTTGGCGGGTACATCCAGCGCGATGTACACCTGATCGATATTCGCCAACCGGCAAAGCACTGTCCCCTGCCCCACCATTTGGCCGTGCATCAGGGACAAGTCCGATTCGCCGGTCTCTTTCTGGGTGTTGACGACGCTCTGTTTGGCGGGCAGCAGAACGCCTTCATAAGGAATGATGATGCTGATTTTCTCTTGCTGCTGTTTGAGTTTATCCAAGGCCATTTTTCGGGATTCAATATTTTTCTTCGTCTGTGAAAAAGTGTTTTCTTCACGTATCCGAGTGAGAATGGCTTGATCGTAGTCTGTTTTCGCGCGCGCCCCACGCTCGAACATATTTTTAGCGAATTGTTCATTCTTAAAGGCTTGAGCCAAAGAGGCACTGGCGGGCCGGACAGCGGCTTTGGCGAGATTGAGCTGTAATTCGGCTTCGTTGATGTCCATGTTCAGGTCGCGGTCGTCCATCGAGGCGTACAGATCGTCCTTTTTCACATCGTCGCCTTCCATCCAGCGTTTGGTGAAATAGATTCGGGCACCCATTTCCGGCTTGATTTCAATCTCTTTGATGGGAACCACCGAACCGACGGCTTGCAGGTAGGCATACATACGGCCCCGCTGGATCGTTTCCACCGTGACGGGAATCTTAAATTTCGGCTTTTCGGGTTTCTTGAATCCACCACCGGGATTGCGGCCGCTTATTTTGCCCTTGGAATCTCCACCGAACATGCCACATCCAGTCAGCAGGATCAAAACCAAAGTAAAGGTGAATAGGAAGCGAATCGATTTCATCATCATTGTCCAATCGTAGAATAACGTTATGAGAAAATGGCACGTGTGGAAACGATTGTCCTTATTTCAATGATGAATCGAAACCAGTGGCGCCATTTTAAATAAACGTTTAAGATTTTCGTTTATAACAAGAAAGAATTCCGATTTTTACAGAAGGCTACCCATGAATCGTTCCCGACCGTCTTTCTTTTACACAATAACATCCCTCTAAACTCTATATACGATAAAAACCATTGATTTGTTTATTATTTGCGAATTTTTTTTCCGATTATTTTCCGATCGAATAAATTTCTGATTTTCAATGATATAAGTCTCTTTCAGCATAGGAAATGTTCCTTTGTTTCGGGTGATTTAGCAATATACAAATTAAAATATTCTAAAACGGATCGAAATGATTCAAATTATGATGTTTTGTTGTAGATTGCTATCTCCACAACCCCGGCGTGATACCCAGGTTCCGGTCTCCATATTAACGTCAGAGAATCGGCTGGCTTGTCAGTGGAAGGCAAGGTATAAGTGTTTTCAATCGGAGTGTCGGGGGGAATTTCCATTGTGTCATGGAGAAGGACACCATTGCACCGGAGCGATTGCTTGAGGGGGATGTCAGGGGTGGTGACGTAAGTGACGGCCACTCGATTGAATGATTGGCCGTTCAAGGGGATGACGTATTCGACCGGCTCGCCCTGCTCCCGGCTTAAGGCGATTTGATGCCACGCCGACCGCCACTCCTGGCTGGCGGCGCGCAAGTGATACACCCTCCCCTTCGTTCGATAGCGATCGTTTTCGGGATTGCCACAATCGATCGTGATTCCCTCGCTGCCGGATCGCGGTTTCAGAGCGGATATCACGACCTCGATTGTTTCGCGCTGTTTCGTCTTATCGTTCGTTCGGAGGCTTCGGTCGATCTGGATAATGGCCCAATTACGGTCCGGCTCCGGTTCCAGCAGACGGTCAACGGCTTGAATGTGAATACCTTGGGTTTTGAAAACAGCCTGACGAAGCTCCGTCAGTTGCTGAAAACGTGTTTCGAGTCCGTCGTAAGGAGATTGTTTGAGTGTCTCGAATGCACTTTGCAGGGTGGCCTCCGTCGAATCGGCTTCGGAAGGCTTTCCCAATCGTTCGAGCATCGTGTCTATCTGGTGGCGTGAGGCGTGTTCATTTTCGCCAAGCGTCGTGTCCATGAGTGCGCGGAGACGCAGCTGCTGAAGCCGTGGTTTCGCCAAAGCGTTCATACGCGGAGGCACGGCGCTTTCCGCTCTATCCAGGAATGTCAATGCGTCTTCGGCGAATGGAACACTTTCGGGTAAGGACGTTTTCCAGCACGATTCCAGCGAAAGCAGGGCGTCGCGAACGTGGGGAGCGGCGTCTGCTCCGAAATACCAGCGCCCGTAACTTTCCAGCATGACTTCCAATGAAGGCTGCGGAGACCAGGCGAACGCCGTCCAGAGATAGCGGTGGATTTCATCGTGCGCGCCGGTGGAGAATCCCAGTGCACCATAAGTCATCGGGGCTGTTTCGACAAATTGCCGAGCTAACTGAGTGGGGAAAACCAGGGGTGTATCATCCGAAAAAATCAATGAGCGGGGCATTCCCAGCGTTTCCAGGGCGTTCGCGGTGCGTACGGCTCGTGAGAGCGGCGTCATCGTCATGAGCTGTCGGTCGAGCGGCAATTCCCGCTTAACCGTCTCGTGAGGACCGATTTCGGGACCACAAATCGCTCCCCGAACCGGCAATCGATCCAGAGCGCTCAGTCGGTCGAATAACGGGGCGAGTTCCTCATCGGAAAAACCACCGCTGCCCAGCCACAGTTCACAATCCGAAGGAAGCAATTCGTTTAAAGATTTAGCCATCTCCAAAAACTGACCTGGATTGCACGCGGCCCGAACAAAGGGACTGACTGGAGAGGAATGAGCCGAAAACCAGACAGCGTCGGGAAGAGGCAGGCGGCTCAGCAGGTTTTCGCATTCCGTTACAGCCAGTTTTTTCGCCTCCGATTGAGAGCAATCGAGTTCCCCTTCTTTTTGCCCGGCCAGCGGTTTTTCGATTCGCGCTGGAAAAGCGTCTGCATAAGAAAGCCGGATCAACGATTTCAGCCCCAAGCGTTGGATCGTTTCGCCGATTTCGCATTGACGCGCCCAGTGAGTTTCCCAGATGGTCTGCCATTCCGGCGAGAGAAAACGCCCCGGTTCCGGCCAAGGAAGCGTATCGGGCCATTCGGGGAAATGAACCGGGATAGTTCCCACCGTATTATTCCCCCAGAGCGCGTCATCGGTGATGAGCGTTTTCCATTGTTCGGAGGAGTAGGTGAAATAGGAATTGCTGTCGGACGTATTCGCGTAAAACATACCCCGGACCGGTGTGAGCGGCTGCAAATTCTCCGTGAGATTGCGATAGGCGAAACCGTCCGCCCAGATCTCCAAATGACGCATCCACGCGCCAATCCCGCACAGCAGCGCCGAATCACTGCCGCAGGCGATGATGATGATCGGCGGTGTGCCGTGATCGATCGCGCGCAGGTTGATCCGTTCGGCGTAATCGGGAAACGGAAGCAAGGTCAGCGGCGCGTCGAGATCGTCGAGTCGTTCCCGGGGCAGTGTTTCGGGAGTGCCGAGGTAGACGTCCAGCGCGGAGTCGCCTTCCAAACGGCTGCCGTGTACCGTCCGGACATCCACGTCCAACCGCTTCAGCAGTTCACGCTCGAAAATGTCCGCCGCCTGTAAATAGGGCGAAGAGGGCGGCGAGGGCAGAACGAGCCGGATCGTGGATTGACTTGGAATGAATGACTGTTTCACTCGATGATTCCCGTTCTTTCCAGTGCGAAAAATCGTATTCCGTAATATACTGGGTTCAACCTGATTGAAGAAGGATACGGTGATGCGCTTTTTGAGTTATAAGACGTTCGCAGGATTCGCAGCGATGGTTTTGATGCTGGCTGGATGCGGTTCGGAAGACCGCCCGGTGAATATCACGTTCAGCCACATCCTCAGCGGGCAGTCGGAATGGCATGTAGGCGCGGTTCGCTGGAAA
>CAZSIZ010000069.1:0-22490 GCA_964606645.1 uncultured bacterium | reverse complement strand
AACCTCAAGATTTTGTATATAAAATAGCTGATGAAACTCTCTATCTTGCCGTTTCGTCTGCAAGGCCTGACTTTTTACTGGACCGTCAGATCATGAAACTCGTTCAATCTGTGGAGACGCCCATGAATGTAAACCTTCAAACAGGACGGCGTACCATCTTTTCCTGGTGTCTTTATGATTTCGCCAATTCCCCTTTTACGACCCTGATCGTCACCTTCATCTATGCGGCGTACTTCACCGAAGCGATCGCCGGGGATACCGAAACCGGGACGGTACTTTGGTCGAGAGGTGTAACGGTCACGGCCCTCACCGTGGCGCTGCTATCCCCGTTCCTCGGCGCGGTTGCCGATCGAAGCGGATTTCGTAAATTGTTTTTATTCCTATCGACGGCGGTCTGTATCGCTGCGACCGTGGCGCTCTTTTTTGTCCTGCCCGGTCATCCGCTTCGGGCGCTGGTGTGGTTTGTAACGGCGAATATCATGTATGAAATGGCGTGCGTGTTTTACAACGCCTTTCTGCCCGATATTACGAATTCGACAAACATCGGACGCGTATCGGGTTATGGCTGGGGGTTGGGATACGCCGGTGGGTTGCTGGCGCTGGCCATCGCACTGGTCAGCGTCATTCTTCCCGATGTCCCCTGGTTCGGTTTGTCGAAGGAAAATGGAGAAAATATCCGATCAACGGTTCTACTGGTCGCGGTCTGGTACGTCGTTTTCAGCATCCCGATTTTTCTGTGGGTTCAAGAAGACCGGTCCAGGATTCAATCGAACACGGGAAGCATCATCTCAGCCAGTTTCCGTCAATTGACCGAAACGTTTCACGAGATCAAACATTACCGCCAAATCGTGCGATTTCTGTTGGCCCGCCTTTTTTATAACGATGGAATCGTCACGATCTTCGCTTTCGCAGGTATCTATGCAAAAGGAACGTTCGGCCTTTCGTATATCGAGTTGCTCGTTATGGCTATCTGCATCAACGCCGCCGCCGGACTGGGGGCTTTCGCGATGGGATTCCTGGACGATCGGCTGGGGGGTAAAAAAACGATCCAGATCAGCCTGGCGGGTTTGATGCTCGCCTCGCTGCTGGCCACCTTTGCGCCGAACAAAGCCGTGTTATGGATTGCGGGTATTTTAGCGGGAGTCTTTTCAGGTCCCAATCAGTCGGCCAGCCGTTCATTGATGGGTCGCTTCGTTCCTGCGGAGAAAGAGAACGAATTTTTCGGATTTTTCGCTTTTTCCGGGAAGGTCACCGCGTTTTTAGGACCGTTTTTCTTCGGTCTGTTGACCGCCGTATTTAATTCTCAACGGGCGGGCACAGCGATCGTGCTGGTTCTGTTAGCTGTGGGAGCATTGATTCTCCGCTCTGTCGATGAAGAAGAAGGTATTCAGGTTGCGAAAAGCAGTGAATAATTCCAATGCACGGTTATTAAGCGCATGCCCAATCCTTAACCGCTGAATGGTACGATGATCCTGTAGCCTGTTAAATGGTAAGGTTCACTTTTCAGCGAGAAATATGTATTCTATTATCTAAATCAATTCCGTTTCATGTCTTTTTCGTTAAATCGTTCAGAGTATCCATCAAATGAATTCTCGAAATGCGTTGATCGAGATTCATCGTCAATGCAAGCGAGCGAACACGAATGGAAGCCAAGCGTATACTTCTCGCCGACGATGATAGTATCATTCGGATGATACTAGAAACCTGCCTGAAAGATTGGGGTTACGAAGTCACGTCCGTAACGGATGGGTTGCAGGCATGGGATATCCTTCAGGAGGACAACTGTCCCAACTTGGCTATCATCGACTGGATGATGCCGGGAATGGACGGCGTTGAAGTCTGCAAAAAAATCCGTGAACAAAACAAAGAACCTTACATTTACATTATTTTATTAACCGCGAAAAGCAGTCCCCAAGACATCATCAAGGGCCTGGAAACCGGTGCGGATGATTATCTTGTCAAACCGGTTGCTCCCCAAGAATTGAAGGTCCGCCTCCGCGCTGGATTCCGGATTGTTGAATTGCAGGAAAATCTGATTCAGGCGCGAAACGAACTGAAGGAAATCGCGATCCACGATTCGTTAACGAGCCTCTTCAATCGCGGCTGGATTTTCCGAACGCTTGAAAACGAACTGGCGAGAATGAATCGCGAAAACAGGCCGGTCAGCGTCATCATGACCGATATCGATCATTTCAAACGTGTCAATGATACGTATGGCCATCCGGCTGGTGATTTGGTCCTCCACGAATTGGGTCAACGCTTATCCGAGACCTTCAGACGCTCCGATGCCGTGGGACGTTACGGCGGTGAAGAATTCATTGTCGTACTGCCCGGAGTCACTCAAAACGTATCGTTCCATTTGGCCGAACGCTTACGCAACGTCATCTCCCAAACACCCTTTACGATCACGAACAGCCTCCTTTCGATCTCCGTGAGTTTAGGTGTGTCTGACAATGAAGGCAGTCCAAACCTCAGTTCCACCGACCTGATCCAAGCCGCCGACAAAGCACTTTACCATGCGAAAAAGAACGGCCGCAATCAAACAGCCTTGGCGCCACCAATTGAATGAGCGCTCAGCCATTCCATAATTCGACAGAAGATTCACCGATATCGTTCGGACAGCGCTTTCCTGGCCTTGTCTTGAAACAAGTGTCGGCAGCGGCCGGTTCCGCCGCCGGTCTCGCCCTGCTCTGCTTCGCGTTTTTTTACGTTCTTCACTCACAACAGTTCGCAGGCGACGGCGAGTTGATCTCCCGTATCACCGAGGGCGGGAAATGGCTGGTAAAGAACGAACTGCTTTCTCAAGCCTTGATCCAAGGGGTATACCGCGTCGGTCAGTTCTGGCATCTCACTCCACTGGAGGTGATGAACGCTTTATCCTGTCTTAGTGGCGCGCTATCGGTCTACATCTTGTTACGTCTTTCCAAACGGCATTTCGGACTTTCTCCAACATGGCCACTGCTGCTCTTCTTCTCGACGGGATATCTCATCTACTCCTGCGGCCATACGGAGTATTACCCTCTGCTCTTACCCACCCTGCTGATTTACGGCGGCCTGGCGATGGATTACCTCAAGGGAAATACCGGCGTGCTGGGCCTGACATTGGTTTTCGTACTGGCATCCGCCCTGCATTTCGCGATGCTGATCGCTCTGCCCTCTCTACTGCTTTTACCCTGGCTTTCGGGATGTTTCAAAGATTGGCGGACGATGTTGGTGGGATTGACGCCTTTCGTTCCTCTCGTTTTGATTCGGAATTATCCGCAATGGGTGGGGTATAAAGCGGCAAGCCTTTCACCCGCCTGGAATCTGCTGCCCTGGTTTCCATCCGATGGAATGTACCGCTATTACGCCTTCTTCGAGTGGGGACATTGGGCCGATTGGATCTACGCCTGGACCCTACGGTCCTGGATCGTCTGGCCGGTTTTATTCTGGGCGATATGCCGTTTCGGTCCTCGAAGCCTGCGGCGTCCGAACCGAATTTTCCTGCTGATTTACACCCTATGTTTCACGCTATGGAGTACAGTCTGGCACCCCGATCTGGGCATCGTCAAAGACTGGGACCTATTCGCCATTGAAACTGCCCCTGTGTTACTGCTTATCCTGTCATACTTGCCTGAGTGGAGTACTCATTCGTTTGAACGAACCATGCTGTGGCTGGCATGCCTGGCGTCGATCGCGATTGGCTGCCAACACGTGTGGGTGATGGCGGATTTCCCTCACGCCGACTACGGTTCCCTCGAAATTCGTGTTGAACTCCCGTATACGAACGATTTTACGATCGATGGATTCTCACGCGAACTTCACCAGCCTCGTCTTCGATGTGGAAATTATCAAGCAAAGTTGATCGACCGGCGGTCCCGGCGCGTTCATGATATGAATCTCGTGATTCTCCCGAATTGTACGACAACCGTTTCCATCCGTGGTTCAACACGAAATAAATGATAAAAAATGTGAATGGACTCAACAAAACAAGGTACAATGATCTGATTATTTAACTTATATAGGTTCGATCTTATATAGTAAAAAAAATCTAAAAGGAACACGTAAAATGAAAAAAGTCTTGCAGCAAACAGAGTGGGCCGAATCAGCGATGTTGCTGAAAGCGGTCGGTCATCCGGTTCGCTTAACGATTTTGGATGAATTATGTAAAGGAGCCAAATGCGTACTGGACGTTCAGCAAATCGTGCAAGGGGTTTCTCAACCCAATCTGTCTCAGCATCTGTCCACCTTGAAACGGGCCGGTCTGATCGGCTCGTATTCCAACGGACCCCTTCGCTGCTACTACCTGCGGTATCCCGCATTGGTCAAAACATTGTTGAAAGAGTTGAAAAAAGATCATAAACCCAAAGACATTCCCCGCGAGAAAATCATTAAAGACGCGCAGGACAATCGTCAGAAAAATCTGGGATTCGCCAAATCAGCCTAAGTTTAAGATTGCGATCCGTCTGGTTTGGACTGACGAGTCACCGGCTTTTTGGTTCCGGGACAAACATATCTTTCCAACTTAATTTACACGATTCAACCATTTTCAGTCCATACTCCATCCGCCCTAATTCACGCCCACCGTTGTTGGTTCCCAGGGTGAATTTCGAACCGGATTTCTTGGCCTGTTTGATAAACGCCTGGCTGGGGATTTTGAAACGGGAATTGATTTCGACAGCCACCTCGTTCTTCACTGCCGAATCGATCACTTTCTGCATCCGTTCGGGAGTCCACAATTTATCATACTCATCGGCGATGACCTCCGGCAGGTAGGTCGGATTCACATAGATATCGATCGGTTCGTCGTTCAGCACGGAGAGGATCCGGGCGACGTACATATCCATAAACGCCTGCTTGTCGTCGATGTCGATATCTTCCTTGATCCATAGCCGGATGCGCTTGCCGTTGTCGTCGGTGAACGTCATGGCGTCGGAGAAAACGTAGTCGAATTGCGAGATCGCTTTTTTGGAGAAAAGGTTGACCCACTCGCGTCCCTCCGCCTGCATTCCCAGAAAGACCGGTTTTCCATTCATCGATTGGATAAATTCGTAAATACCTTCATCGTTCGTGATGGGAAAACCCAGCCCGCAGTTCGGCGCGATCCCGTAATTGATCCCGGTTTTTCTAGAATTGGCCAACGCCTCTTCAATCGTCAATCCCCCTTTCAGATGGATGTGCAGATCGACGAGGGGAAAGTTGTTCCCGCCCAATTGGATTAATTTCGAGTATGTTTCGTCGACGTTCGGCGCTTCGGCCCCGTCTGGAGGAAGATTGTCGGGAAGCGGTCTGACGGAGATGTTCTTATAGTGAACGACGCTGTCGGGATCGTGACTTTGCAGCGCGAACGTGCCGCTGGAGAGCACCCAGTTGACTGTTCGGTTTTTCCGCGCGGGCCGGTCCGGTTCGATGTAATCAACGACGAGCGTATCGTTGATTTTTACTACGATCCGTTTGCCTCTCACGACAATGGTGAGCGTAAACCATTCGTTGTCCTGCACCAATTGTTTGTAAACGTTGCGTATCCCATACAAACTCCCGGTTTTCTTCATTTCCTTATACCCGTTATGAAGAGGTTGGGTGTTATCGACCTGCACTTCGTAGCCGTAATTCGGCCAACCATCGTTTTGGAACCGGGTGTGAATGAAAATTCCGGAATTCGCACCAGGCTTCGCCATCACGTCGGCTTTGAATTCGAAATTCTTAAACTGGGCGTTTTGGACGTTTCCTACGTAAAACAAGTGACAGCGGGTTCCCCCGCAAACGATCGCGCCGTCTTCGATCCGGAACGAGTCCGGCTGCTCATTCGCTTTCCAGCCGTTGAGGGTTTTCCCATCGAAAAGCGGAATCCATCCACCCGACTCACTGGCATAACCCGCGCCTGCAGCGGCCAAAGCGACTACGGAAAATAATAAAACCGATCTCGAAATCGTTTTCATGAATCGAACACCTTTCATTGTACCCATTCCCAATTGGGGAATATTATTTGCGGTCAAGTAACCACCCCGTCAAACGCCGTGTGACTTTCCGGCTTATCGTACCCGCAGTATAAACAGCATTTATGTTTGGCGGACATGACACGGCTGCATTCGGGGCATCGGAGAAGGGCATGCCTGACTTTTCCGTCCAGTTTGCCGTCGGACAGGTCGATTTCCTTCACGCGCTCCATCAGGTCTTCTTCGGTTAAATCGGTCGTCTCTTTCAGCAGCGACCAGAGCGCCATAGAGACCAGCGTTAGTTTATCCAGACGTTCCTCGAAGGATCGCACCTGAGAAGCGGCATCGAGGGCTTTTTCTGCGCCGCGAGTGGCCGCTGACTCTGCTTCGGCAATCCGCTGGTGTTGATGAATTTCCCAAAATAATCCGAGCATCGTTTCCTCCCGCACCTCATTTTCTATGGACTATAGCATATCGTGAAACCATCCGTAAATATACGATCGAAGCAGCAGAAACCGCATTGCGTGACGGGGAGCAACGCCAGAATAAAATACGGCATACGCAATCAAGTCTTTTTCTGTTTCTTGAAAAATTCTACGAGTTCGGTGGATTGGGGGATCGGTTCGCTGAGGGTAATGGGAATTTTATATTCGGTCTTCACGTAATCGATAAACGCCAGAAACTCATCCCTCATGTCGGGTGAAACCCAAAACTCCATCCGCCCGACTGCCGGGTCTTCGGTGCGGGCGACCGCGATTTCTTCGTGATCGTCAAGAAGCGCGTTGACGAAGCCGATATCCGGCGGGGGGATACGTCCGGGATAGATGATGCAATCCTGTTTTTTTTCAGTCATAATCCCATTCGATTCCATGAAAGACGTTGTGATTGTCCATTCACTCCAACTTAGAACATCGTGTCCGTCTGGCGGCGCGACGCGTTGTACACTCTTTCCCAAAGGCGAATTATTGAAGAATTTCCACCTTGACTGTATAGGCGGTGTGCTGTTTGTCAAATGGTATTCGAATTACGATGCGTCCTTCGGCGGGAAAAGCATGCCCATCTTTGCGGTATGGATTATGGGGCAACACCGGCCAATGCAGTGTGGCCGTTTTCGGGAGGTGAAGTTTATATCCGGCATGGGCGATCGCCCCCCCGACTTGCTCGGCCGTGAAGGCAATGGGTGTTTTATCAAGAATGATTTGTTGTCCACTTTCTGTTTTAAGCGATTGATTTATATGAGGAATCAACGTCAAGTGTGCATAGACAGGCAATGAAGACAAAGAGGTTGTATCGATCCTGTATTCTAGAGTATGTCGATCTATAATTCGGGTACGAATTCGACATTCTTCTTCTCCGTATTTCAAATCCAATCCAATATCGGGTTCTCGAACCAGCGTTGCAGACAAAGGCGTGTGAAATAATTCACCTTTCGGAATGAAATCGGGATTGGTATCACCGGATCGATGTCGTAACAAAGTTTTATCGCCGACTGTAAAATTACTCCATAAAGGTTGAAGTTTTGTGTTTCCTCCTCCTAAAATCAATCCCACCTTATCATGAAAGATGCTGACGAGATTTTGTCGATCCTGGATCCATCGGGATTTGGGTATTGGTGCAGTATATGCGGATAAGCAGACAAACCAGGAGCCGTTTCGCATTGTTGCCGCTCCATCCTTACCACTTTCTTTCAAAACAAACAGGTGCTCCGAGTCTGAAGAGGAATTGTCAGAAATGAGACCTTCTTGCCCGTAGAGTAAAAGGGAAGCGATTAAATCCGCCGGTAATTTCTCCCATCCATAACGCGACCATTGGGCATGGAGATAAGTTCGCCCGCTTGGTGTGAAAGTAAAACCGACGTTCCCTGGATCGATTCCTTCATGATAGGGATTTCGTTCATCGATGGTCTCGATCCTAGCTCCATCAGGGTAGGTGAAATATCGATGAAAGTTCGAACTCTTTTTCAGTCCAGGGAGTATACGTTGATCTTTCGATATAGCATAGTAAGTACCCAGTGCATCGATATAAACGAAGTTGTACCCCACCACCGGCCCCACATGCTCAGACCAGTAGCCGCCTTCTTTTTGTTCACTGACTACTTTCCTCATGAAATCGGTTGCTTGCTGACACCATTCGGGACGGTCCAGCGATTTGCCCGCAATATAAAGGCCCATCGCGTGATGGGTTGGGATATTATGAACGCCATAAAGTTGCGTCTTGCTGATTCCCATGTATCCAAGCGTCAGCGCATCGTTCCAGGCTTTCCGGTGTTCGGGCGGCATGTCATCACGGATCAACTGGAAAGAACGAATCCATCTTGAATAAATCCAGGGCATCAATATCGGCCCCCAGGTACTTCCATCTTTTTTCCGAAATTCCCACTGTCCTTGCTCATCCATATCATCGATCAGGGCATCGCCCGCTTTTGTGATAATGCGGAGCAAGTGCTTGTCTTTATAATATGGATTACCGGAATGTTTGTACGAATAGGCTGCAGCCAATGGATACATACGGTTTTGATCCGTACTGATCCATATCCCTTCACCAAAGCGGCCTGTCTCGGCATCATAATTTTCTAAAATGCCTGGAACTTGTTTCACAAGTACATCGATCAACTGATTTTTGTACTGAAGTTTGTCGGCCTGCAACGGGACGACGGCAATAATTGTTATCAAGAAAATCATTATTTGGTATCGCATCATACACTCCTATAATGTTTTTTATTGGTTCGCAATTATTGGTCAGCCGATTGAAGTGTTTTATCCCTCCCCCAGTCTTGGGGGGGAGAATTTGAACCTCACCAAGTATTTTATATACGGTTTTCGCCGAGTTCAATTGATTGCTTTTGGCCGGTTATCATGGCTTGGTTTCCGGCGATGATGGCGGCGGCGGCTCCCAGGCCCATCGATCCGTCGCAAAGGGTGGGCGCGCCGGTGCGGATGGAATGGGCGAAACCTTTCAGTTGCAGGATGTATGATTCCCGGACGTCGAATTGGCCGGGGTCTTCACCGACCGGTGCTTTCAACGCTTTCGCTTGAGAGGACGTCATACTCGACCCGGCGCGAAGCGCCGATCCGTCGGTCAAGGCGGCGATTTCGGTCAGATTCTTCGGTCCGGTGGGTGAGTAACCGTTGCGCCAGAACAGATAACATTTGTACTGACCGTCGAGGATGATGGTTCCGTTCGTGCCCATAATCACCTCGCCCGCGTTTTCGAAATCGTTGGAGAGAATATTCGAAGCCGTCATTACCCGGCCATTGGGATATTCAAACGTTAAGTACATATGATCCTGGATTTCTCGACCGTCTTGATGCAAATACGTCCCCCCGGTTCCGTGGACGCTCTTCGGCGGCGATCCGTACAGCCAATTGACCATTGACACCTGGTGACTGATCAATTCCGCTGCGTACCCTTCGGAGTATTTCCATAACATTCGCCAGTTGATGAGATGGTCGAGATTGTCGTAGCCGTACCGGGTGGGATTCAGCGTTCCGTCGCTGACGGCTTTCTCATCTTCGCGATCGATCGCCCGCCGGCGGCCGCCGTAGAGTCCCCACGTCGAGCGAATGTGAAAGACATCGCCGATGAAACCGTCCTGGATCATCATATTGGCTTGATGGTAGAGGGGATTGTAGAAACGCTGATAGCCGATCTGCAGCACTTTATTCCGGGCGCGCGCCGTATCGATCATTCGGCGGCAACCGTCAACGGTTTTCGCCATCATCTTTTCGCAAAAGACGTGTTTCCCTGCCTCCATTGCCTGGACACAAAGATCCGCATGGGTCCAGAGCGGCGTTGAGATTATGATTGCCTCCAGATCGCTCCGATCCAGGAATTCCTGAAAATCGGCGTGCGCGGTGACGTGTTTTCCAAAGCGTTTTCGGGCCAGGCCCACTCCCTTCTTCAGGGCGCTTGGCCGAATGTCGCACACCGCCACGATATCGGCAAACGCCGGATCGCAGACGTTCAGATGCGTCATCCCGATATTTCCCGCTCCAACCAAACCGGTCTTGACCGGCCCCAGACCGGCGGTCGTCCAGGCGAACGCTCCGACAGCGGGCAGCGAGGCCGCCGTTTTGATGAACGTTCGTCTTCCCATGGCTTTCTGTTCGGGTGTCAAGGCAGTCATAGCGTTTTCCTCTTGTCGACGTTCTCCATTCGCTTCGATCTTACTTCGTTTTCGATTCTACTGATGGCTCTCGCGGTTCATTCTCCAGTTGAGTGGGTATTTCTTTCGGGGCAGGCGGTGGAGATTTCTCTTTCCGCCGTTTGACGCGCCAGCGATAGATTGCCGCGTCCAATCCAACAATCTTTCCCGTGTTGAACGTTAAAAGTGTGACCAGAGCGAATATTTCAATGAGATTCTTGTTCACGTAGATGTAACTGATTTCGTACCCCGGCAGTTGAATGCCCTGCCAGAAGAAACCGCCCGAGTACCGCAGCTGGTTCAGCATCGCGGTGCTGCTTTCTGCGGGAGTCGCCACCGGCCAAGGGGGATTGGAGAAATAGTACAACGCCAGCATCGTGATACAGCCGAGAATGCTTACACGGGTAAACAGCCCCAGCATCAATCCAAGGCCCACGAAAATCTGGCCCCAAATATTCAACTGATCGATGACGGTGATGAGTTCGACGCTCCATTGACTGGTGATCGAGATCAATCCTCCGTCTTCAGCCAATGAGCGGAAAAAAGGCGCGAAGGGACCGGTCGACGCATGGAGATAACCGGCAGAGGTCCAATCGCCCTGCATGAACTTGACGATCCCGGCGTAACAGAAATGCCATCCAATTGCAACGCGAAGCACAACCAGCGCCGAGGATTGAAAAAATGAAAGCTGATACGGTTTAGCCACGATTGATTGAAGACCTCATCGAACGAACGTCATCGAAAGTTCGATTCTCACAGAATATCGATTGAAATGCAATTCCTTTGGACTAAATGATAAAAATATCCATTTCACCGCGATACGATTTCATCCACTTTCACCGGTCCCATGACTGAATTTCCGATGATTAATTCATCCGCTTCGAGCAGTTCCTGCCGCGTTAACGAACGCTCTTTCGCCGAAGACTCTTTCATAAAATGCGCTCTCCACACGCCGGGCAGCAGCCCATCTTCCACCGGTGGTGTATACCAGCAATCATCCATACGATAAAAGAGGTTGGTGATACATCCTTCCGTCACGTGTCCCCGTTCATTGATGAAGAATGTTTCAAAGCAATCCCGTTTCAACGCCTCTTCCCGTACGCGGTTGTAAAGCGAGCGATGAGTGGTTTTGTGATAGAGAAAGCGATCCGTCGAATTGACGAGTTCCGGGGCGATACCGACGCAAACAGACGTCGGCGGACGGGTTACGGGGCGAGACTCGATCGAAAATTCTCCATTTTTATCCAGTGTTATCCGAAGCGTCAGCGGTAATTCAGTGGTGTTCTTCGCAAAGCGTTCCAGTTGCCGAAGCGCCTCGTTTCGTTCGCAGCGAAAATCCCAATACCGGGCCGATTCGTCCAGTCGGTCCAGATGGGCATGGAGATAGGCGTAGCGGCGGTCCGAATCGAGCAGCAAGGTTTCGATCAAGGAAAAATCGTGTCCGCCTTGGCGGAGAAAATCCATCTTCGTTTGGATTTCCCGGTATTCGCTGTCCGGCTCGGAATCCCATACGATCCCACCGCCAGCGCCCAATTCGTAACAGCCGTTTTTCCCGCACAATGTCCGAATGGCGACGTTGAAGGTGAAATCTCCGTTCGGCTCGATCAGCCCGATAGAACCGCAATAGACCCCGCGACGACTCTCTTCGCATTCGGAGATAATCTCCATCGTCCGGCGTTTGGGTGCGCCGGTGATCGATGCCGCCGGGAACGTCTGCGAGAGGATTTGGGCGATCGAGAGGCCGTCTTTCACCGTTCCCCTCACTTCGCTCGTCATCTGGAAAAGCGAAGGGTAGCGCTCGATGTGGAAAAGTCGTTCCGAGCGTACGCTGCCGAACCGGCAGACACGGCCCAGATCGTTGCGCATCATATCGAGGATCATAACGTTTTCGGCGCGGTTTTTGTTGCTGGTTTTCAGTGCTTCCGCCAAGCGCCGGTCTTCCTCCAACGTGCGCCCCCGCCTCATCGTTCCCTTCATTGGGCGCGAAGCCAGTTGCTTTCCCCGGCGTTCGAGAAACAGTTCCGGTGACAGCGACACGATCTCTCCATCACCCGTTTTCAGATACGCCGCATAAGGAACGGGATGGGCGGAACGAAGGGTCTTGAATAATTCATAGCCGGATGCATGGCTCGCCACATCCGCTCGAAGCGTGTAGTTGACTTGATAGGTTTCACCGGCGCCGATCTTTTTCTTGATCGATCGAATGGTTTCTTCGTACCGTTCGGGCGGAGTTCTCAGTTTAACGTTCGATTCATCGAACGGTTTGTCTCTTCTATCGATATCAATTGGGAGTTGTTTTCGAACATCATTCTTCGGACAAAAACCGAACCAGACAAGAGGAAAATCATTTTCGTTCGGATCGCTAACGGGAAGTCCGAAAGCCGCCGACGCTTCATAAGCGATGAATCCAAAAGCCACGAAACCTTCCCGCGCCTTCGCTTCGACGGCTTCAAGAACGGGAACGACTTCATCCACACGACAGGTTTGCAGGACGGACTCACAACGGGGAATGAAAACGTCCAGCCCATCCGGTCTCCTACCGGGTCCGGCAAACAACACATGAGGGATGTGGTCACTCATCGTTCGGCAGTCCCGATCGATCCGATTTGATGGCGACCATCATGGCCCGCTCGCTTTCGGTCTGGTATTCGTCTGCGTGGAAGTTGCCGTAGAGTTTATCGACTTTCATCCCGGCGCGTGACGCCATCCACGACAGTTCCCAGCCGTTGAACAACCAGGGACGGTAAAGATACTGACGACGGTCTCCATTTCCATCCTGCACGGTGATTAAATTATGCAGCCGCCGCCCCCGATCGGTGAACGATCGTTCTTCCTGGACGGTCAATCCGGCTTGGACCGAATGGTAGATCGGATTCAAGCGTGGAACGATGAAATGCCGATTCATCACATCGATAACGAGTTTCCCGCCTGGCTTCAACACGCGGTTAAATTCCTTGATGACCGCCACATTCTCGTCGTCCGATTCGCCGTAGCCGAAACTGCTGAACAGGCACACGGCGAAATCGAATGTGTTATCACGAATCGGCATGGTCTGCAGCAATCCCCGCACAAAACGTGGAGGGTTTAAATGACCGTCCAGTTCGTTCGAGGCCTTTTGCGCGCATTCAAGCAGGTAGATGGAGAAATCAAGCCCCGCGATCGCATAGCCCCGGCGCGCCATTTCCAGCGAATGACGGCCCGCCCCGCACGGTGCATCCAGGATGCGCTGTCCCGTTTCCCAATTCAGCACGCGCGTACAGAAATCCAGTTCCTGTCCCGTGCGTTCGGGGCCAGTCATCTCTTGATAGATCGCCAGATAATCTGAATTGTTAAAGAAACGAAACGACCAGTCGTTTTTTGTTTTCATCGCAAAATTGTATCGTAGAAGGCTTCCAATTCAATCGAATCGCGCCGATCCTCTTACATCAGAAACAGTCCCAATCAAAGCCCAGCGCTAACTATTCGGCACCCAAAACCTTCCGTACTTTTTTCAACAGGAATTCGGGAGTAAACGGTTTCTGAATAAAATGGATCGGTTCATCCAAATATCCGTTTAGAGCAACGGCATTATCCGTATACCCGGAAATGAAGAGTACTTTCATTCCGGGGCGTTGAGAAGTGAGTTGCTTCGCCAATTCCTCTCCGCCCACTTTGGGCATGACGATGTCAGTAATCAATAAGTGAATATCGCCATCATACCATTCAAAAGTGCGAAGCGCTTCGACCCCGTTTGAAGCCATTAAAACCGTATAGCCGTATTCACTCAATACCGTCTGGATGATTTTAAGGACACTCTCATCATCTTCAGCAACCAGGACCGTCTCGGCACCATGCAGTAGGATATCAGCCCGTTCATCGCCCAATGCTTCTTCATCGCCCAAAGATTCTTCCGACCATTTATCCAAACTAGGAAAATAAATTTTGATCGAGGTTCCGTATCCCGGTTCGCTGTAGACGGAGATATGGCCGTTGCTCTGCTTAACGATTCCGAAGACGGTGGATAATCCAAGTCCGGTGCCTTTGCCTTTATCTTTCATCGTAAAGAATGGATCGAATATTTTCTTTTGGGTCTCCTTATCAATACCACAGCCGCTATCGGTGATCGCCAACATTACATAAGGGCCGGGCTGGACGTCGATATGTTTCTGAGTGTAGGTTTCGTCCAACTCCGCATTTTGTGTTTCAATCGTAAGCCGGCCTCCTTTCGGCATCGCATCGCGGGCGTTGATGACCAAGTTCATGATAATTTGTTCGATCTGGCCGGGATCGGTTTTCACATACCCGATCGTTTGATCCGGGATCGTGGAGAATTCGATATTCTCACCGATCAAACGTCTCAGCATCTTATCCATGTTGAGAATCAGTTCATTGAGATTGAGCATTTCCGGTTGAAGGTTTTGGCGTCGGCTATAGGCCAACAATTGCCGGGTCAGCACGTTCGCCCGTTCCCCGGCCGTATATATTTCTTTTATGGTTTGATATAGAGGATCGCTGGGGGAAAGTTCATCCAGAACCAAGGCGCTGCATCCCATGACGACGGTCAGGAGATTGTTGAAATCATGCGCTACGCCTCCAGCCAACATGCCCATCGTTTCGACTTTCTGCAATTGCAGAAACTGTTCCTTGAGCGTTTTCAGTTCGGTAATGTCGGTCCCCACACACAATAATTCCTTCAGATGCCCGTCGTCGTCATAGACCGGTTTATTCGTCCAGATCAGCCAGGCTCGATCTCCTTGCCGCCGGATGTTTTCGCATTCGACCGTTGAATAGCGATCCGGATTCCGGATGAGATCGTGGATCGAATCTTCTTGATTACGTCCGGTGGAGTCGATCGTGGGCACAATCGTACCGATGATATTCCGTCCGAAAATCTCTTCCTCGGTGTAACCGAAGAAATGCTGAGCGAATTCATTGAAAAACGTGACGTTCCCCTGGGGATCCATCCGCAAGATCATGCTGTTGGCGTTTTGAACGAGTTCGCGGTATTTGGCTTCGCTGTCTCGAAGCGCCTGCTCCGCCTGTTCATGGCCGGTGATATCCCGTGCGATTCCTTGTATCCCCAGAAAGCGATTCTCATCGGGCCGGTCCGTGCTGAATATCCCTTCGGCATCGACACTAAATATTGGCCATTCATCCATTTCGACGAAGGATGATTCCAAGGAAACGTTGTCGTACTTACGGAGCAATAAACGGAGTTTGAGCGGTTTCAACCGCCGGTTCCCGGTACGCCTTTCGTTGAACCGGTCGATCGCGACCTCTCGATCGCCGGGATGAACGAATTCGAAAATGCTCTTTCCGATCAGTTCGTCGGGATCGTAACCATACCGTGTCACGGCGTGGTTAACGAATGTGATAGTTCCCTCCGGATCGAGGCGATAGATCACATCGGGGATCTGCCAGATAATCGATTCCAGGTTCCGTTCTGACTCGATTAAAGAGGTTTTTGTCTCATCGAGTTCGGCTGTTCGCTCATCGACTTCATTTTCCAGGCGTTTTTGATAGGCGCGGTTTTCGCGGATAAGGCGGGTGCGTTCGAGTGCGTTTTCGACGGTGTGCAAAAGCACCGTCATATCCTCGATCGGTTTGAGCAGGTAATCCCACGCGCCCAGCCGCAGCGCCATGATGATGTCTCGATCGACTCCGGCTCCGGAAACGACTATAACCGGTATATCGGGAGCGAATTCCCGAACACGCTCCAGCACTTCCAAGCCATCGATTTCCGGCATCCGAAGATCGAGTAAGATCAAATCGGGAAGTTCCCGTTCAATCATCTCCAATCCGATCCGTCCGTTTTCCGCTTCCCGAACTTCGTAATCGCAATTCTCCAGAATATCCCGGAAACACTTACGGAAAAATCGGTCATCATCAATCGTAAGAACGACAGGCCGTTTCTTGGGGATCATGATTTTCCTCTGACTCCCACAGCATCACTTCAGAAACTTGTTAACACATTATTGTCTGAAATTATAGTCGAATCCCCCAAATTGTTTTAACAGACCTGTTTCGAGTGCCAATCGAATTCAAAAAACAATTCGTCAGGTGTCATAGATATTTCAAGATAAATCGTTTAAAATCAATCGTTTTTGCAAGGCTCCAAACATAATATTAGATTGGGTACAATCAGCACATCATTTCTTACAGGATCGATGACAATGGAGAATGAAACCAAACACGTAGAATCAAGTTATGAACTGGCAAAAGAGCGGTATGCGGAATTCGGTGTCGACACAGACAGGGCGCTCGAACGCCTGGCTGGGATCCCAATTTCGCTTCACTGCTGGCAGGGAGATGATGTTGGCGGATATGAAAACTCTAGCGATGAACTGGGAGGTGGTCTGGCCGTGACCGGGAATTATCCCGGCAAAGCACGCACTCCGGACGAACTTCGCATGGACGTGGACAGGGCGTTTTCCCTGATCCCCGGCCGCCATCGCTTCAATCTCCACGCCAGTTACGCCGAGACCGGCGGGAAGAAGATCGAGCGAAACGAACTGGAACCGCAGCATTTCCAGACCTGGATCGACTGGGCCAAATCCAACCGCATCGGGATGGATTTCAATCCCACTTTTTTCGCTCACCCCAAGGCCGACGACGGTTTTTCGCTCTCTCATCAGGACGACGCCATCCGCACGTTCTGGATCGAGCACGGTATCGCCTGCCGCAAGATCGGAGCCGCTTTCGGGAAGGCGCTTGGAACGCCGTGCGTAACGAACGTCTGGATTCCGGACGGTTATAAAGACCTCCCGGCCTGCCGCAAAGCACCCCGACAGCGGTTGGCGGATTCGCTCGACCGAATCTTCGCCGATCCGCTCGACTCCCGGTACAACCTGGACGCCGTCGAATGCAAACTCTTCGGCATCGGTTCCGAATGTTACGTCGTCGGCTCACACGAGTTCTATCTGGGCTATGCGGTCAAGAACAACAAACTGCTCTGCCTGGACACCGGCCATTTTCATCCGACGGAAGTCGTTTCCGACAAGATTTCGTCGGTGATGCAATGGGTCGATGAGATTCTGCTCCACGTCAGCCGGGGCGTGCGTTGGGACAGCGATCACGTCGTCATCCTGAGCGACGAGCTTCAGGCGCTGGCTCAGGAATTGGTCCGGGGCGAGTATCTGGACCGCGTCCACATCGGCCTCGATTTCTTCGACGCCAGTATCAACCGGGTCGCGGCCTGGGTGATCGGAACGCGAAACGCGATCAAAGCGCTGACGATGGCGCTGCTCGAACCGATCGAACTGCTTCGCCAATATGAAAAAGAAAGGAACTTTACCGAACGTTTGGCGATGCTCGAAGAATGCAAAACGCTGCCCTTCGCGGCGGTCTGGGATTATCATTGCCTGAAATCCGGCGTGCCCATTGGCCCCGCGTGGCTGAATGAAGTGAAACAGTATGAAAACGATGTCTTGTCCAAGAGGTGAAACGGTTCCATGAACGAAACATTGAATCCCACATCCGAACAACCCGAACACTCACAGCAGACCAACGAGTACGAACGCGAGCCGGTCCCCAAACACGCCTTACTCGGCTTCAAAAGCTTTATCGGCATGTACGCCGGGGAGCATTGCGCCGGGACGGAACTGATGATCGGTCCGTTGTTCGTCGCCGCCGGCGTCAGCGCGTTCGACATCATCGTGGGGCTGATTCTGGGTAATATGCTGGCCGTTTTAAGTTGGATGTTTCTCGCGGCCCCCATCGCCACCCGTGCGCGGCTCACGCTCTACTATCAATTAGAGAAAATCTGCGGACGCAATCTCGTCACTCTCTACAACCTGGCCAACGGGGTCATGTTCTGCTTCCTGGCCGGGGCGATGGTGACGGTCTCGGCGACGGCAGTCGGGGTATGGTTCAATTTCCCCATGCCCGGATTGAACGACTTATATCCCAACAGTATCGGCTGGGTGATCGCGGTTTTCGTGGTCGGTTCCGTCATTTCCATCGTCGCCGCTTACGGTTACGAAAGCGTCGCCCGATTCGCCAACATCGCCGCTCCGTGGATGGTTTTAGTCTTCCTGGCGTTCGGATTCGTGGCGTTGCCGCAATTGGGCGTCACATCGATAAGCGATTTCTGGTCCGTCGCCAACGAGAGAATCTGGCGCGGGGGAACCCCCCTGGAGGGCCAAGTCAAGTTCACGATCTGGCACGTCATCTTCTGGTCGTGGTTCTGCAACATGGCGATGCACGTCGGGATGTCCGACCTGAGCGTCTTCCGATTCGCGAAAAAATCCTGGTACGGCATCGCTTCGGCTGCGGGGATGTACGTCGGTCATTACATGGCGTGGCTGACGGCCTCGATGCTCTTTGCCTTGCAGCTTTTCCGCGATCCTTCCAACACCACCCCGTTACCCGGTCCTATGGCCTACGACGCCGCCGGGATCGCCGGACTGATCTGCGTCATCATCGCCGGATGGACGACGGCCAACCCGACGATCTACCGCGCGGGTCTCGCGTTTCAGGCCATCACGCCGAAAACATCCCGGTTCAAGGTGACTCTCATCACTGGATTCATCGCCACGGTTGCCGGGATGTTCCCAGCCATCGCGATGAAACTGCTCGGATTCGTCGCGATCTACGGGATGATTCTGATGCCGATGGGCGCGGTGATCTTTGTGGACTTCTGGCTGATAAAAAGATTCGGCTTGCAAAGCAACTACGCCGAACTCAGCAAAACAACCTTCAATTGGGCCGCTGGATTGACTTGGTTCTTAACCCTCGGCACTTGCGTACTTCTGGTACAATTTGCCGGTATCCAAATCTATTTCGTCAGTCTGCCCGGCTGGTTTGTCGCCGCAATATTGTATGTCGCGTTAAGTCATTTCTATCAAAAGAAAATCCGCCCGAACACGGTGGCCGAAGGAGCCTGATCGATCATGAGAATTCTCTTACAAATTATTTCCTATATCGCGTTAGCCGGAACCATTCTGCCGTCTATGCTCTATTTTGGAGAAACACTGAACTTGGACCAAACGAAATGGCTCATGCTGCTTGCGGCCGTCGTCTGGTTCGCCGTCACTCCCCTGTGGATGAACCGTAAAGAAGCCGGCGTAACCAGCAACATGAACGATCCTCAAGATTCTTCTCCCTATGCATCGCGTCGCACCGGCAGCTAAACACGTTGATTGCAGAGGACTGGAAGAAATGGTGGGCTGCGTTGCGCTATGAACTTACCCTACTGATAACTGAAAACGGATAACTTAAAAAGGCAATCATGACGAAACGATGTTATTTGGGGATCGATCTGGGTGCGGAAAGTGGGCGTGTAATGGCCGGGCTTTTCGACGGGACGCGGATCGAACTCGAAGAGCTCCACCGCTTTCCCAACGGCCCGGTCTCCATCGGCGGTGTATTGAAATGGGATGTGCTGCAGATGTGGAGCGAGATCAAGCAGGGCCTGACCATCGCCGCCCAGCGCTTCGGAAGCGACGTCGTCTCGGCTGGCGTGGACACCTGGGGCGTCGATTACGTGCTCTTTTCCAAAACCGGCGAAATACTCGGCCAGCCCTACCATTACCGCGACTCGCGAACGCTTGGTATCCATGATGAAGCCTTCAAACGCGTTCCCCGCGCGGATATTTTCGCTGCGACGGGTCTTCAATTCCTGGAGCTCAACACTCTCTTTCAATTACTCGTCCATCAACGGGATCATCCCGAAATTCTGGAGATGACTGACAGCTTGTTGATGATGCCCGATTTCTTCCATTGGTGTCTGTCGGGCGTCAAAGCGTGCGAGTTCACCATCGCTTCGACGTCACAATGTATGAATCCCATCAAAAGAGAATGGTCGAACGATCTGCTGAAACGGTTCGGTTTACCAACCAATATTTTTCCGCCCATCGTCGATCCGGGCACGAAACTCGGTCCCCTGCTCGAAAGCGTTTCGGACGAAACCGGCTTGGGGCCAATCGATATCACCGCCCCCGCCGCGCACGATACAGGGGCCGCAGTCGCCGCCGTTCCAACCACCGAGACGGGCAGCCCCAACTGGGCCTATATCAGTTCCGGCACGTGGTCGCTCGTCGGCGTGGAAATCCAGCAAGCCATCCTCACCCAACCCGTCCTGGGCCTGAATTTCACGAACGAAGGCGGCGTCGATGGAACTTTCCGCCTGCTCAAGAACATCATGGGGCTTTGGCTCGTTCAGCGATGCAAACGCGATTTCGAGAAGACCGGCAAGACGCTTTCGTACGACGATCTGATCCACATGGCCGATGAGGCTCAAGCGTTTCGATCCATCGTCAATCCCGACGATCCACGCTTTCTGAATCCGCCGAACATGACGGAAGCCATCCGTGATTATTGCCTCGACACCGGTCAACCGGCCCCTGAGAGCGAGGGGCAGTTCATCCGCTGCTCGCTCGAAAGTCTGGCGTTGAAATACAGCAGGGTTCTTGAGTCCATCGAGTCGTTGACCGGTGTGCCGATCGAGACCGTTCATATCGTCGGCGGCGGTTCACAGAATCGTTTGCTCAACCAGTTCACCGCGAACGCCTGTCAAAAACCCGTTCTCTCCGGCCCCATCGAAGCCACTGTCCTCGGCAACGTTCTGGTTCAGGCACGAACGGCGGGAGACCTCGATTCATTGAACGACATTCGCCGTGTCGTTCGAGAATCGTGTGTTATGGAACGATTCGATCCCCAAGGCGCTGACGAGTGGCGGGAAGCCAAAGAGCGTTTTGCGAATTTGTAATAATACCCTCACCCTAAACCTTACCCTCACCCTAACCCTCTCCCAGAGGGAGAGGGGATTTCAAGGCATACAATTTAGAATGTTTTGAACTTATTTGGCGGAACGGCGGTATAAGATGAAAATCGATGTGGAACTAACAGCCAGGAAAAGAACGGCAAGCGTCCAAAACAACGGGGTTCGAACACCAGAGGTGCTGGCGGGGGTGTCGATTGTTTCACCATTTGCCATCATTCCCCAAGGCTTGCCGATTTCCTGAGTTAACGGGCGCAGCGGGATCACTGCTTCGTCTTGCGATTTATGCCACAGCATGGGAAGATCGGCCCCGTAACTGGACGCCGATCTCAGGCAGGAACATTTTTCGATAATCGATTCCAACTGCCGGTTCAAGTATGTTTCCGTATCTTCGTTCGCTTTCGGCGGCGGGAGAATCTTCCCCTTACCGAACACGACTGCGACCCGATCACGCCCGTTATCCTTCACTCCCAGAAATGACAGGAGAATTCTCTCACGTTTGTCGTTTCGGTCGATCCGCATTACGGACACGGGCAGCGTTTCCTTCTCTGACCACTGCGTCGCCACGGTATTGACGGTCTCCTCGATCGAGCCATCCTCTTCGGCGGGAATAGTGAGAAACACGGCGAGCAGCGTTCCGATCTGCTGACGAATCGCCTCCCGCACGGGCGAGGTCTTCAGGGCATCCAACGCTTCGGAACTGGGAGCCGGGTCCCAATAATCGATGAAGAACGAACGTCGCTCCGTTGTGTCGCGGCCCGCCAAGACCGTTACTGGCCACGCCGGTGGTGCGGAAGGAATTCCATAATCCTTCCACTCCACAGCCGGATCGTCTGCCGCTAACGGGACGAGTTCGATATTTAACTCCTCATCGGATGTACTTAGCCAATCATCAAGCCGGTTCAACGTTTTCGAACCGACCAACGCGTTGCGCTCAGCGATATAGCAGAACCGGTGAACGTCCCGCTCCTCGTTGAAGGCCGCGTCGCGCACTGAATAGCCGTCACAGGAGTAAGCATTCGGAACCGGCCAGTAAGTCAGCGCGGTAATCATCAAAACGGTTAGGTATACGATCGAGAAGAAACGTTTCATCATGCGAACGATTATCATCATCGGCTTAAATTGATGGGCCGGTTGTCTGGGTCGGTCAGGCGGGCGCTGAAGGCCCAGGCCGAGCCGTGCTGAGTGATTTTCAGGAGGATGGTGTTGGCGCCTTTTTGGCCTTTGACATTCAGGATGTCCTGCTCGGGCATATAACCCCTTCCTCCGTCGAAGCGGCCTGCTTCCTTGCCGTTGAACCAGCACTTGAATCCATCGTTGCTGCCGATTTTCAAGAGCAGGTTTTGCGCCTTCGACAGGTTGATTTCCGCGTATGCGTAGGCGGCGATCCAGCTATCGTTTTCGAAAATTTTGACTAAATTCACAAAGCCATCTCGGTCCACGATCTTAAATTCAGCCCATTTCAGTTTTCGGTCACCGACAGTGATCGCGCGGGAGGTATCGACATCCGGTTCTCCGACGAATGTTTTGTCCGTGTCGTTATTCCAGGGTACGGGGCCGATCAGTTTCCAGTGGCAGACCGCGCCGTTTTTCAGGGCGTCCCGTTCATCATCGACACCCAGTTTTTTCAACTTGGCGACGATTTGGTTACGGGTTTGATGGGTCTGAGTCGAGTTCACCGCATCCCGCAGCAACCGAATCGCGCGACGATGGTTCGTATCGTTTCCAACCC
>CAZSIZ010000068.1:7347-22495 GCA_964606645.1 uncultured bacterium | reverse complement strand
GAAAAGAATGCATTTCACGATATCAACCGAAAAGGTTGGTGACTTTATATTATTAAGAATCGACGATGTCAAGGATGTGAACGTCGCATAGAATTGCCGTTCAACCATCAGGATTAAGAATGTTTTTCCCCTCTTCTTCCTTTGCCTTCGCTGCTTGGAAAATACGATCTACTGCTTAATTCATTCAAATTCATCCAGCCAACTGTATCATCACCAATTTTTTTGATACGATAACTCAAATCCTGATTAACCGTATTGGAGGAATTATCCAATGAAGTTCAAAACGTTTTCCATCATCGTATTGTGGGGATTAATTACCGTATTCAATGGTTATGGCGATGTGCTGCCCATTGAGACAACACCGCCGCTGGACCAGAGCAATAGTATCATCAACCATCTCTACCGGGTGGCGAGCGATGTAACCCATCATTCGCTGGACGGGATCGAGACGCTGGACGACTGGAAAGCCGTTCGCAGCCAACGCTATGCGGATTACCTGGAAATGATGAGCCTGACCGATGTTTCCATGCAAGGCAAACGCCCTCCCCTGAACGTCAAAATCGTTGGGACAATCGAGAAAGAGGGCTACAAAATCGTCAAACTCTATTACGAATCGCTGCCCCAATTATACGTCCCGGCGGATCTCTATATTCCGACGAATGTCAAATATCCCGCGCCCGGTGTGCTGTATGTCTGCGGGCATTCCCGCACTCAGAAAGTCAGCTACCAGCCCCATGCGAGAAAATTCGCTCAACTGGGATTCGTCTGCCTGATTTTCGAAACGATTCAATGGGGCGAGGTGCTCGGCGACCACTGGGGGTGCTACGCGAGGGGCTGGTTCAATTGGTACAGCCGTGGATATACGCCGGGGGGAGTCGAGATGTGGAACGGTATTCGCGGTCTGGACCTGCTCTGCTCGCTGGACGAAGTCGATCCGGACAAATTGGGCGTCACCGGTATTTCAGGCGGGGGCACACAGAGCTGGTACGTCGCGGCAGCGGACCCACGGATTAAAGTGGCCGCCCCCGTCTGCGGAACCTGCACCGTCGAAGCCCACATCCACCAACGCACGATCGACGGGCATTGCGATTGCATGATGCCCATCAATACCTACCTCAGAGACTTTCACGACATCGGGGCACTGATCGCTCCCAGGCCCCTGATGGTCGCATCCGCCAACCGCGACGGTCTCAACTCCATCGAATCCGTTCGCCAAAGTTACGCCTACATCAAAAAAATCTACGATCTGTACGGCGCGACCGAAGACCTGCATCTCGTAGAAACGCCCGGCGGACACTCTTACCACGAATCGTCGCGAACGAAAATCTTTTCGTTCTTCATCAAACACTTGATGGGGAAGACGATCTCCCCCGAACAGGTTGGGGATATCGATGATTCGAAAGCGTCGATGCTTTCCGTTGAGGAGCTGCGGATTTACGTCGACGGTCCGCCTCCCGATGACCGCACTAAAACCATTCAGGATTCGTTTCAGAAAATGGCGGTCGCGCCGAAAATCCGCTCAATGCGTGAACTCGGCAAACACCGCTCGAAAGTCATCGAATTTCTGAAAGAAAAAACGTTCCGGGCGTTTCCCGAAAACGAACCGGATTTAGAACTGCGCAAAGAGTTTCGCGCCCACGACGGGGGGAATGGAAAAACGGTATACAGTTTTGTGTCCGAGCCGGATTACCGGCTGAAATTGGACTGCCGGTGGAAAGATGAACAGGCAGACAAACGGCCGGTTCTATTGGTGCTGAGAAGCCCCGATGAAAAACGCTGGGACTCCGAAGGCTTTTCATCCGGCCTGCCGAACGGGTGGACGCGCGCCTTCTTAGAAGTCCGGGGAATCGGGGAAACCAGCTGGGCGCCGGAACTGCAATGGCACGTCCGGCGAGCCGCCGCCTGGACCGGGCGCACCGTCGCTTCGATGCGGGTGTACGACGTGCTGCGAAGTTTGAAAGCACTTCGGCAACTTCGCCAAACCGACGGAAAACGCATTGCAATCGCCGCGCGGGGTGAGATGGCCACTATCGCGCTATACGCCGCGCTGCTCGATGGAAACGTCTGCGGCGTGTTGATCCAGAATCCGCCGCCGACCCAAAACGCGGCCAGTGAGAAAGACGGCCGTGGACCTGCAATCGAGATGCTCAACTGCCTGCGCATCACCGATCTGCCCCAAGTGGCAGGCCTGCTTTGTCCAGCGCAGCTGATCTTTCTCGGAGAACCACACGATAACTACGACTGGGCAAAACGCGTTTACCAAGCAACGGGGAATGAAAATGCGGTTTCGGTTGTTGGCAGGATTCGGGATTGGAAACCATAATAATTGCGACTAAGCAAAACGAGTCAATCCAGCGTCCAGTGCACATTGGCGGGCATATTTCATTTCGTCCAAGGTGACGGAGCGGTTGATTTCGTCGATTTCCGACGCCCCGCCCATCGATCGGTACTGCGCCATGATATTGACATAAGTCCTCTTAGAAATTCGATCGGCCAAGAATTGCATAACCTCTTTCGTTCCGGCCCAATCGTTAGGAAGAACCAAGTGCCGAACGAGAAGACCCCGTTTGGCGATTCCCTTCCCGTCGAGCGTCATATCGCCGGTCTGTCGGTGCATTTCCACCAAGGCGTTTCGAGCCGCTTCGGGATAATCGCGCGCGCCGGTCAGCCGTTCCGCGATTTCGGGATCCCAAAACTTGAAATCGGGCATGTAGATATCGACGATCCCATCCAGCAATTTCAAAGATTCCACGGAATCGTAACCGCCGGAGTTGTAGACGACCGGGAGATGCAATCCTTCATTCACCGCAATCGCCAGCGCGTCCAGAATTTGTGGAACGACGTGCGTGGGAGTGACCAAGTTCAGGTTATGACAGCCGCTTTCCTGAAGCCGGCGCATAACTTTCGCCAACGGGTGAGCGTCCATTCCCCGCCCTTCCCCCAGATGGCTCAACTCGTAGTTTTGACAGAACGTACAATTCAAATTGCACCACGAAAAAAAGACCGTGCCGGACCCGTATCGTCCCCGAAGGCAGTCTTCCTCGCCGTGGTGGGCGAAGGCGGAAGAGACAACGGCCTGCTGCCCGGTGCGGCAGTCACCAACTTGACCGTTCAAGCGTTCGACACCGCACTGACGCGGACAGAGGCGGCAGGATTCAAGCAGAGACCACGCTTCTTTGGCGCGTTCTTCTATCTGTTCGGCGGTAAGCCTCGGCATGATTCGATGACCGTTCAATTTGAATAGAGAATACACTGAATTCCACTATTCAAGTTTAGCATAGAACAATGATTCATGACCTATGATAAGCGTTATTGTCGTTCGATGACGTTTGTAAGATTGGCGGAAGTGATTTGTTTAAGCAGATCGTAAGGAATGCTCAGGGGAAGTTCGTTGAAGAGGCAGTAGTCCAGCACTTGATCGGTGAAGAACACGGTGTACCACGAAACTAAAAAAAAATCGATCGGTTTGTAGCAATCCCGAACGAGATTCTCTACATCCGATTCGCCGATCTCAAGACCTTTTTTCCTGCATTCCGTGAGAAAAATTTTCCGGTAGACCTCAAACACCGTCTCACCGATAAAAATCTTATACCGGATTCGGCGCAGGAAGGCTTCGTCGACCAACTCTTCCGGGTTGAGGTTGGTGGCGAAAATAACGAGCTGCTCGAAGGGGACGGAAAATTTCTTTCCGGTATGCAGCGTCATATAATCGAGCCGTTCTTCAAGCGGAACGATCCAGCGATTGAGCAGGTCTTTGGGTTTGACCAACTGGCGACCGAAATCGTCGATAATCAACACCCCGCCGTTGGCTTTAATCTGCAAAGGAGCTTCGTAGAATTTCGTGGACTCGTTATAACGCAAATCCAGCATACTCAACTCGAGTTCGCCTCCCACGATCACCGCCGGTCTGCGACATAAAACCCATCGTCGATCTTCTCCCTGATCTTTGAACACACGATCCGCCGAATCGGGCTGGTTATCGGAAATCGGCTCGTGGTGGACGGGATCGAAAACCCGGATAATATTGCCACCCGCCAGAATAGCGTGAGGAACGGCGGTATGCCCCCCACTGCGGTCGAAAAACTCGGCGACTTTTTTAGCAAAAGTAGTTTTACCTGTACCGGGAGGGCCATATAAAAAGCACGATTTCCCGGAACGGATAGCGGGGCCGATCTGGGTAAAGAGTTTCTCATCCACGATGAAATCTCGCCAAGTCTCCCTCAGCAATGGTTCCGTCACCTTAATACTCTGCAAATTTCGTTCCTGGGTGTAACGCCAGTATTGCTTTAACGTGATTGGAGCCGGTCCGGTATAGGTGTCCAATTCCAACAGATCGTGGGCAAGGCCCCGCCCCCGCTCGGTGAGAGCGAAACGGTCGGTCGAGTTGCCCAAGCCCTGGCCACCGCGTTTCTCCGCATAAGCCCCCGTGACCAGCTCATCCAGAAGCGAATCGATAATCGAAAAGGGTAGACAAAGTTTCTCTGCGAGATCAAGCCCGGTCAGAACGCCGAAGCGGCGTAGGTGCTTGACGATCAAATCGCTTATGTATGGCGCGGATAAACCCGTCGCTTCAAGCGAATCCGGAGCGGGAAGCCGATCGGAGTCAAGGGGATGTAAGACCGAGGGCTGCCCTTCGTCCAAAACATCGTCCCGATTGCTACGCGCGGTTTGATGCGTCACGGTCATGATCTCTACCATCCAAGTTCATTGAATACTGCAAATATTGAAAAAACGCTGATGTTACACAGTCGAATTCAGATGGACATCGTTGTTTCATATCGAGTGCCTGGAAGCTCATCGTAAACCAAACCGTGCAACATCAGCCATGAGTCCTAAGTTATACATCAGCTGCCATCGGATTCGTCATCGGATAGCGGTTTCAACATTTCACCGAACACCGAGTTATTCAGATCAAATTTCTTCTCTCCCGATCCCGCCATTTTCTTGTCGAGAACCAGGGCGCGTTTGCCGTTCATGCCTTCGCCCTGGGGAAATGTCTTGACGACAACTCGGCGGTTCAGCGCCCGGCCACGATCGGTCAAGTTCGACTCGGCGGGCCGGTCCTCGCCAAAGCTGCGGATCACAAGGCGCTCATCCCACACCCCGGCGTTTTCCAAGTAATGGGCGGCCATCAGCGCGCGCTCGAAACCCAAACGTTTGTTGAAGGCTTCGGTGTTCACGGTGTCGGCGTGGCCTTCCACGATCACGGGGCCGGAACGGGCGGAAACGATCCGGGCGATCCGGTCCAGTTCCTGCCTGGCTTCGCGGCTCAGTTCGGAATCGTTGAACTCGAAATAGACACACCCGGCGATCCGTTCCGGTTGGGACGCATTCGCGACCATATCATCGAACGGTTTACGCACGGTGGCTCCGAATGGTTTATCCGCCGGACGGATTAAGCCCTGAGGCTGCGTGCTTTGGCAAGCGGAAAGAAGGGTCAAACACAGTATCATTACAAACAAACGCTTCATGGGAACACCTCCCGTTATTTTTTCAAAATGAGCAATCGTTTCTCGATTTTTCATCAACTTTACAAAACCAGCAGACCCTAAACCCTATCCCCTAAACCCTGCTATTATTGATGTTTCATAAACGTATCGATAATACGTAACACCGCCGGCCCCCCCAGTACAACAAAGATCGAAGGAAAGATAAAGACGACCAGCGGGAAAATCAATTTGACTGTGGTTTTAGCGGCCTTTTCCTCGGCGCGCTGCCGACGGCGGGTACGCATATCGTCGGAATGAACGCGAAGCGCCTGGCCCATGCTGGTTCCGAAGCGGTCGGATTGAGTCAAAACCGCCGCAAGCGCTTTCAATTCGATCACTCCGGTACGCTCGCCTAAGTCATGAAGCGCCTCGCTTCGGGCCTGTCCCATGCGGATCGTGGAGCAGGTCAGGTTCAATTCTTCGCTGAGAACGCGGTTGCTGAGATGGAATTCTTCACTCACTTTCTGCATGGCGGCATCGAGACCCAGCCCCGCTTCGATGCAGACGACGAGCAGGTCCAACGCATCCGGTAGTCCACAGAAAATCTGCTCGTGTCGGCGGCGTTTTTTGATCCAAAGCATCACGTCGGGAATAAACATACCGATTCCAATGGCGAAAATCGCGGGGAGCGCGGCCTTCGACAAGGGGATTTGATGGAACAGAAAAAGCCCGTAGACGATCAACGGCATGGCCAGGATCAGAACGATTTTGACCGCCCAGTACGTATGATACGCGGAGTCACCGTAATAGCCCGCCATCGCCAGACGCTGTTTGCTTTCCGTTCGGGATTCGTCATCGGCCGGGGCGAAACGTTCTCCCAATGACGAGAAGACGTTCTGGTCCTCCGGCACAGTAACCACGTCCCGGTTGGGTTGAGGCTTACGGTTGCGACCAATCCGTTCCAAGCGATCGTCCACCGGTTGCTTGACAAAACCCGACAACGCGGCAGCCCCGATCACGAGTAGAAACATGGCGAAAAAAACGAAGAGCGGAATGAGTATATCCATGATTACACCTTTATATTGACGACTTTTCGTATGACAAGAATACCGATTATTTGCATCCCGCCCGCAAAGTACAGTAATTTGTTCCCGATCTCCGTGCGAAACAGAATCATGACGTATTCGGGATTCATCAGCATAATGGCGCATATCACGAAAACGGGAAGCAAACTCAACACCCAGCCGGACAAACGCCCCTCCGCCGTCAACGCCCGGACCTGACCGAGAACCTTGTAGCGGTCACGAATGACCCGCGACAAGTTGTCCAACACCTCAGAGAGATCGCCGCCGACCTGATCGTGTATCAGAATGGCCAACACGAAAAAGCGCATGTCCAACAGAGGCACTCGCTGGGCCAGGCGTCGTAGGGATTCTTCTATCGGCAGGCCCATCTGGAGTTCGTTGTAGACACGGGTGAATTCGTCTCTAATGGGTGACGGCATTTCGGTGACGATCATCTGCAATCCCATCGAGAAGGGATGCCCCGCTTTGAGCGAGCGGCTGAGGATTTCGAGCGTCTGAGCGAGATGAGCTTCAAAGATTTTGATTCGCTTTTTACGCACCCACAGAAGAGATAAATAAGGAAGCGCGGCGGCGGCTAAAAAGACAGGCAGTCCAATCATCAGGCTCTTTGTCATAAAACCGGCACTGATTCCTAAGAAACCCGCAATGCAAAGATTCTTTATCAACCAACTGCCAACGTCCTTATCTACTCCGGACTGCTCGAAAAGACGGGGGAGGTCCAGGAAAGGAGGAAAATCGGAAAAGAATTCAAATTTTCTCCAGTCGTTTTCCCGTTTGAGCAGGGCTAAATTCTGGTCGCTTGTCATTACGGATTGCATCCGGTGATTCACGACGTCCATCCGTTTTCCGACAACGGCACTTTCCGACTTGAAAAGAGTGACGACGAAATAGGCAATGCCTGAAATACAGACCGTCGTGCCAACAAAGACCGTGGCGATAATAGAGAGTTCGCTCATGATTGGCCTCCCACACGCTTTTTGACTCCCGGACGGAAGAGGTCGGGAGAGATTCGGATTCCCGCCGACTCCAACCGCCCCGCACACTTGGGACGAACGCCGGTAGCGACGTAAGAACCGTGAACCTTCCCTTGGGAATCGATCGTCTCTTGTTTGAATTGATAGATTTCCTGCATTGTGATGATTTCACCTTCCATACCGACGACCTCGCTGATGGAAGTAACCCGTCGGGTTCCGTCCATCAAACGGGAGGCCTGGACGATGATGTCGATAGCGGAACTGATCTGCTGGCGGATAACCCGCATCGGGATATCCAATCCGCCCATAGAGACCATCGTTTCGATCCGGCTGACAGCGTCTCTGGGAGCGTTGGCGTGGACGGTCGTCAGGGATCCTTCATGCCCGGTGTTCATGGCTTGCAGCATGTCCAGCGCTTCCGGGCCGCGCGTTTCACCCAGGATGATCCGGTCGGGACGCATCCGCAGCGTGTTGAATAACAGTTCGCGCTGGGTGATGGCTCCCTGTCCTTCGATGTTGGGCGGGCGGGTCTCCAGCCGAACGACGTGTGGCTGCTGGAGGATCAGTTCCGCAGAATCTTCGATGGTAATGATTCGCTCGTCTTCCGGGATGAACGAAGTCAGGATGTTCAGCAAGGTTGTTTTTCCCGAACCGGTTCCGCCGGAAATAATGACGTTCAATTTAGCGCGGACGGCTCCTTCCAGCAGTTCGATCATTTCGGGGATGATGGAATCGTTTTGCAATAGGTTCTCAACTTTTAATGGATTCGAGCCGAACCGCCGGATCGACATGGCGGGACCGTTCAAGGCCAACGGGGGGATGATGGCGTTGACACGCGATCCGTCCGGCAGGCGGGCATCGACCATCGGCATGGTTTCGTCGATACGGCGTCCGATACGGGAGACGATTCGGTCGATGATTTGCAGCAAGTGCCGGTCGTCGCGAAACTTGGACTCGGCGCGTTGCAGTTTTCCCTTTTTTTCGATGAAGATTTCCTGGTAATTGTTGACGAGGATGTCGGAGATTTCCGTGTCTTTCAGCAGTGCTTCCAATGGGCCGAATCCGAAGATTTCGTCGAGAATTTCCTCCGCCATCTCCGACCGCTCACGCCCGTTGAACGGAACCTGCTGTGCCCCGATCATCTCAGTAACGACCGGCCGAACTTTTGTTTTGATTTCGTCTTTATTCTCTTCGGTGACCTGTCCCAGATCGAGCCGCTCGATCAGACGCCGGTGGATATCGGCTTTGAGTTCCTGAAAACGAGCCAAGCGGTCGGAAGCGCGGTTGGCCGCATTCGCTGGTTGTATTTTAAGAGCGCTCGGACCGTTCATGATTTCTCCTTATCTCAACCCACTTGATTCACAGCCTACGTGAGGCTGAAAATATATTCCTCATTTATCCTTGAGCCAGCGCCGCGTTACGGAACGGCGTTAACTGGATGGTTTCTTCAGATTCCTCTTCAACGACGGGAATCGGTTCACGGTCCAAAACGACCTGTGATAACCGGGCGATATCTTTCACCGCTTTCCCTCGATGAGTTATTTTGCTCAACAAAATACCTTGATTGATGGCGGCCAGGACGTTTTTACTGTCTTCGCGAACCGTCATCATTTTTCTTTTACCCAACGCTTTGGCGATTCGGCTTAACGTGACGGTGGAAGACTTTGAATAGGCGTTCACGACGGTGTAAAGCCGGTTCATGTCGCAGCCGGTTTCGCTCAAGCGTTGAATTTTTCGTACGGCCAGATAGACGGACGGGATTTCCTGCGAGAGAACCAGAAGAAAATCATCGGTGTAAGGCGCAATGGCGGAGGCTGTTTCCATGTCGCAACCGAGATCGAGCACAACAAACGCATATTTCTGACGCAGCGCCAGAACGAGTTGCTGGATACTCTCTTCTCTCAGGAAAAAGGGCTGATCGTCATCCGGCTGAAGCAGCAATCGCAATCCGCTCTCGTGCTCGACGGCGACACTGTCGATCAACGTTTGGTCGAAGCCTTCCACCGATTCGGTGATATCGCGTATGGAAAACTGCGGTTGAATGTCGATATGCGCGGGAAGATCACCTTGGCCGAAGTGGAGATCGACCAAGACCGTGGGCTGGGATTGGCTCAGCAAATGCGCCGTGTTGAGTGCGAGCGTCGTCGTACCGCAGCCTCCCCGACTTCCCCAAAAGGCGAGAACGCGGCCCTGGATGGTCTGTTCGGGAGCCGGTTCGGGTGTGGGATGGCGTTCGTTCAATCGCTCAAAGACGTCGTGCAATTCCTCTTCACTCAACGGTTTGACTAATAACTCATCGGCTCCTGCCCGGAAACTGCGCAATACCAAATCCCCATTTTCCTCAACGGCCAGCGCAACGATCACGACCGAGGCGAACTTTTGACGAATTTCCTTGATGACGGGGATGCTCTCATCGCAGGCGGTGATGAAGACGTAATCGGGGTGATGACGCTCGATGATGGACAGAGTGATCGAAAAGGACGCAGTTTCGGAGACGACCTCGACACAGCCGGTCGCTTGAAGGATTTGAGAGGTTCGGCTCACTTCACTCCGGTCACGATCGATAACCACGGCGCGAAGAGTGAGCGCGTTTCCTGATTTACGATCGAATAAATGATTGGCATCCATTGTCTTGTACCTCTTCAGTTAACGGGTAATCGCAATCGCATAGACATAATGTGATTTAGGCGCGTCCGGATCGATCACGGCCTGAGAAGACGTAATCAGGCAGGGCTGAACGACAAGATGCCGATCCGTTAAAGCACCAGTCAATTGCACATCCACAACCCGGACACCGACAAAGCGGACGATTTCATACGTGGCGGTATCTCCAGTACCGACTAAGGTTCGATATAACGGAAGTAAACGAGGTTTACCTTCAATACTGATTAAAGAACTTCTGATAGAAGTACTGACTCCCGTGTTTCCGTTTAACCACTTCGAATAGATCCCATCTTCATCATCGTCGGCCAGTGTCATGCCGCCGATGATATCAAGATCGGCTTGTGTCACGCCATAAAGAATTTGATCGATCAACGCCGAGGTGGAGTTGTTATCCGGACCGATATCGACCGTACCAAAATTGCCCGGCGCTCCCGGTTGAGTGCAAACCGTCGTACTATTCGGATACACCGAAATTTCGGGGATACCGTCACTGCCGGTTACAACCAGTCCAGTGCTTTCATTATAAGAATAATTGTCCACATCCGGTTCGTGTGGGCAAGTACTGCCGGGATCGTGTTGTGCGCCATCAAAAGCTTCTTCCCAGGCGTCTTCGTAGATCGCAAAAGGAAGCATTTGTAAATTTTCGTCATCGATGATTTCAAATCCAATAATCCGGTCATCGACCGTTGCGGTTGCCTGGGCGGAAACATCGATGTTATCCATGCCGGAAAAAGCGCCGAGGAACATGGCTAGGGGACCGTTGATTTCCTGTGAAAGGCTGGCGGTGACTTGGACGGAGTTGTATTCACTCACCGAATCCGTCTGGAGCGGATCGTTCAGGTCGAGAGGATCTTGAATGTACCCCACGACGATTCCGCCATCGGTTTCATTCAAGTCATTGCGGTCGAGAAGAAGAGAGACGCGAGCGGCGGTGTTATGAGCGGCAAAAGTCTCGGCAAAATCACGGGCTTCGACGATGTCGTCAACCTGGCTGGGATTGCCGGATAAGATGCCTTCATCGATCAGCTGGGCGGCACTGGCCTTACTGGAGGAGTCCGCAGCGTTCTGCAACTGACCTTCGACCAGAACGAGCCATCCAATATCCACCGTCATGGCGAGCGCCATCATGAATAATGTGATGCAGACGGCCACTAAAGCGATGACGGACCCGTTATTATTTTTCGTTTGGACGCTCACATTCCTATCCCTTTCTTACTCTTTATCGATGCCTTTTCCGTTGAGAATATCACTCTCCCGCACTGTGCCGGACTCTTGCATTAAATATTGCGTCCGGTCTTTCATGATGGAGGTGTTATCGATATCCGGTATTTCAATCGGCATTGGCATTTCGTACATCTCCCCATTCTCCAAGGGGGCGATGAGATGGGGGGTGACCATAATCAGGAGTTCGGTCTCTTTTTCTGAAATCTCTTTACCGGTAAACAGCGTCCCTAGAATCGGGATTCGGCTCATGCCGGGAAGCCGCCGGCTGGTTTTCTGTTTGGTATTGCTGAGCAATCCGGCAATGGCGAACGTTTGTCCATCCTGTAACTGGATAACGGTATGCGCCCGGCGAGTAATCAGCGCGGGAACGACGAAGCCACCGAGTTTCAGTCCGTTGGAAAAATCGAGGTCGCTGACTTCGGGGGAAATATCCAAATGAATGTTTCCATCTGCTAAAACAGTTGGAGTGAACTGAAGGCGGATACCGAATTCTTTAAATTCGATCGAAAGCGAACTCGACAATCCACTCTGAACGACGGGGATGGGAAACTCACCGCCCGCCAGGAAATTGGCGGTTTCACCGCTGCGGGCGATTAAGTTGGGTTGAGCGAGGACGTGAAGCCATCCCTTGGATTTAAGCGCCTGGATGAATCCACTGATGTCGCTGGAAGGAATACCGAAAAACGTGGTCACGACATCGCTCATTTCCACACTGCCCGCACTGGATAAATCTCCACTGATTAAATCACCCTGCAGCGTCCCGGCTCGAAAACTACTGTCGCTAACCAGGAAGTTGAAACCGAGTTCGTCACGGAATGAACTGGCGACCTCGGCGATTTTCACTTTCAATAGAACCTGCTGAACGCCCGGAACCTGTAGGAAATTGAGTACTTTCGGCACGTAAGACTGAGCGATCTCCATCGCCTTACCCACGGCATCGGGCGAACGAACCATACCCTGCAGCGCGATCCCATCATCCATCGACTCGACGTTGATGGCCTCATCCGGCATCAAACGGTGCAAGGTCTCTTCTACCTGTTCCGTATTCCATCGGACGGTGATATCGATAGCACGTGTATTACCGTCCGTGGTCCAAACCAGAAGGCTGGTTTCGCCGACCGCCGTGGCGGTGATGAGGATCTGCTGGGGATCGACGATGTTGACGTCGGCGATTTCAGTAGCGACAATAGAGACACGTTCGGCGGGCGATACGAGTTTGACCAAGACGGATTTTTTGACGATGAGTTCGAGGCGTTCGTTGTTGGGAAGTAGTTCCTCAATCGTCGAAGTGGCCCAAATCGGGCGGTTTCCGCTCAGCGCCATCAAGAGGACGGCGATCGAAAAAAGTGTGTGTAAACGTCCAGTTCCCTGCATTTTTTTGACTCCAAGTTAGAATGTTGCGCTCTTTCCGCGCTCCATCTTTTAACATAAAAGCATAGCAATTCAAAGCAGACTCTCCTCAATTTCCTATTCCAATTCAAAAGCATCTTTATCTTTCATCGAAATCAATTACTGATTGAAGACCACTTCAGAGCGTACGCCGCCTCGGAAAACTTCGACGATGCGGAAGTCTCTGGTGTCTTCATCGTTGATTTCAGGCGTTATTTCGAGTTTGGGTGGAGCGAGTTCCTTATTCATGGTTGAGATTAAATTTGAGAGTTTTACCCCGTCGGTCGGTTTTTCAGACTCATCGCGGTGATTGCGGAGGACGAGGCGGATGGTTCCGGCATTGGCAGCCAACACCAGCCGCTCCGCCTGCTCCAAATCGACCAATACGGTCACGGTTGGGACAACTTTCGATTTTTTATCTTCTTTGCGTTCGATCTCCTGCCCGGTGGCAACGACGCGGATATTCTGCAGGATGACCTTACTAACTGTTTCTTCATTAACCCCGTGGAAATCGATAGTGGTGACGATATCGACGTGATAGCCCGGCTGAACGAATCCACCGACGCTGATGGTGTCGTCCACGCGCAATGTGACGGCTCTCATGCCTTCGGGGATCAGCGCGGGCAATCCGCCCGGCGCGCCCGGTTCGACAAGACGTTCGTTCAACACGATCTCGCCGTTATAGATAGTGGATTTGACCATTCGGTCGATCACGAGTTTGGTTTCGGCAAAGCCGCTTTCGGGGAGATTCTTCTTGGGCCGTTCGACAAGGGAAATATGTTCGGAACGGATGGTCGTTCCCACCGGGATTTCCTTTTGAGCGACAATGATCTTCGCCGTGGTGGTGGCGGTTTCGGACGTGAGTGCCTGCCGCTGGTTTTTCATGTATTTCATCACGGCAGCGCTAGCGAAGAGTCCCGAAACGAGCGCGATTAAGAGAACGAGAAATCCGATTGCTTTCGACATGACGATCACCTCTGATTATAAAGGAATCAACCAAATCCTTCTTTTCGCATGACAACGACACCTTCCAACAGCAAACCGCTTAATCCAGGGATGAAACCGGGCGTCCAGGCGATCGAGTCGTAATCGATCTGGACACGAATCGTGATGGGATCGTTGCGGCTGGCGGTCGTGACATCGGATGGTGTGAACTGGCAGGTATCGGCCGTCAATCCGGCGCTGACTAATTCCTCGTTGATGGCTTCCAGAACCGCACTGTTATCGGCTCCCGGCATGGAGGCGACTCGAGCGCCCTCCCTTGCCGCCGAACCGAGCATCTGGTGAACCATGAACATCCGCCCGAATTCGACAATTCCGAAAAGAACGAGCATCAGCGCTGGTAACACGAGAGCGAACTCGACGGAGGATGAACCGCGTTCATCCTTTGTTTTATGGATTAAGCGTAGCCAATTCATCCGACCAATCCTCCATAGATGAAGTAGGCATAGAATCCAAAAGCGATGGGCACACCGTAAGGCAGGAGGATCTTATCAGGTGCACCTTCGGAGACACCCGAATCCAGATGGTTGAGTGTGACCAGGTTCCGCCCGGCGATCGCGGCAACAGCCATGCGTTCTTTCATTTGACGGCTGCGCACGATCGAGTACATGCCCATGATTCCGCCGATAACGGCGATCCAAAGAAAAGCATAAACAGTGCTCGCCGCCCCGACCCAGGCCCCGACGGCGGCCATAAGTTTGACATCGCCGGCTCCCATGCCCCGCAGAGCGTAAGGCACGATCAGGGTTCCCAAACCAACCACGGCACCCAGCATCGCGGCAGTCAATCCGTCTACTCCGGCAATGATGCTGTGATAAGCAAGCCCGCAAGCCAAGGCGGAGTAAGTCAGCCAATTTGGAACGCGGTGTTCTTTCCAATCAATCCAGGCAGCAACGGTTAAAATAAGGGTGGCAGCAATAATTTCAGTGTTCATGATCTTCTTTGGCTCCTCGTTTTTTTGTATTTAGAGTGTTGGTGAGGGAGAGTTACATTGGGTGACGGTTTTGGCTTTTATGCGTTGTTGTGCTCGTCCCAGTAACTCTCCCCCATCAGACTTTTCATTCGGTTCAGCCGACCGTTTAAGACGTAGGCAGTGCGGTGATCGTGGTGGCGGTGCCAGTGAACCAACCCTGCAAAGCGGTGCTGAACGTTCCCAGAGCCGCGATGCATCCAATGATGATCAGGGCGACGACGACGGCATACTCGACGGCAGTGGGTCCATCTTCGGATGTGACGAAACGTTTGAGGACATTCATTGCTTTCTTCATGATCTTGCTCCTTTTTCTTTTTTTTCCTTTTTAGGAAGTGGGCAGTGCTGTGATCGTAGTGGCGGTGCCAGTGAACCAACCCTGCAAAGCGGTGCTGAACGTTCCCAGAGCCG
>CAZSIZ010000068.1:0-7247 GCA_964606645.1 uncultured bacterium | reverse complement strand
CGATGCATCCAATGATGATCAGGGCGACGACGACGGCATACTCAACGGCGGTGGGTCCATCCTCGGACGTAACAAAACGTTTCACTGCATTCATTGCTTTCTTCATGATACTCTCTCCTCCCGTTTCGGGCGATTCTAGCCTTACCGTGTAAAGTAAGGATTGTTACCAAAAAAAATACCCCTAACAACCTGTTGCATTTTAACTGTTTTTTTGTAATGGATTTTTGCGCCCACACGCATAAATCAATTAGATTAAATCGATTTCAATTTCATACCGGTTTGTTTTATTCGGGCTTATTATTGATCCGATTTTCAAACTTACTGAAATTAGTAAAACACGTATTTTACAAAATGTCAAGTTTATTTTAAACTTTTTTGAATTTAATTATTCCAAGGGAATATAAGCAGAATTACACTATATATTATGTTAAAATGTTTTCAGAAGAAATAAGGAATTTTACGATTATGAATAAAACGTTCATCATAAGGGAGGATCATTGAATAACAGACATCGAATTCGCTGCCGACTACCTTATGATCGAATTCGGGTCGATCGATCATTACAGCGATTCTGAGACTGAATCCGTTTGATTACCATTCAACCGATTTTCCAATTCGCGTTTAACCGCCTCGAAATCGAACGTCACAGGCGAATATTTCTTCTTCAGTTCACGGCGGATGGCCAACACGATCGTTTTACTCAAAACGATCTTTTCCAGATGCGATCTCTCATTCACGAGATTAGATTCAATGCGCTTGCTTTCAATGGCAGGACAAACCGTCGAGGATGTTCGATCGATGTAAAAAAGAAGTCTCTATTGATTCTCGTTTGAGATGCGTTTATGATAATAAAAATATATGGAGATTCGTTAGCAGATTAAATTTCCAGTCATTCGTGAGTTGGACGATCGATCTGAACGTCACCTTCTCAAGCAAAGGTTATTTCAATAGTGAATCATACCGTAAAAATATCGGATATGAAAATCTCAACCGATCGAAATGACATTATCACGACTTTTTCGTTAGGATCGTGCGTCGGTGTTACTCTCTACGATCCGGTTAGAGGTATCGGTGGGATGCTGCACTCGTTACTGCCCCAATCGAAGATGAATCTTAAACGAGCAGAAGAGAATCCCTTCATGTTTGTCGATTCGGGATTCGTTACGCTGTTGAAAACCATCCTCCAGAAAGGTTCCGATCAAAAGAAATTGATTTGCAAAGTGGCGGGTGGAGGCGATTTTATCGATAAGAAAGGTTTTTTCAGAATCGGTGAGCGGAATATCACCATATTGAGGAAAGTGCTTTGGAAAAACAAAATCATGATCGCCGGAAAGGACCTTGGAGGCTCGATTCCGCGAACGATGGTCCTCAACATGCAAACCGGTGAAACAATCATCCGATCGAAAGGCAAGGAGTATATCCTATGATTCGGCGGGAGGAGATTCTACGGAAAATCGATGCATTCCCCCCGTTGCCGGAGGGCGCAATCCGCGCGTTCGAGTGGTACCGCCAAACCGAACGGAACGCGGGAGAGATCGCCGATGCATTCGATCGTGACATGAAGTTGAAAGCACATCTGCAAAATATGGCCGGTCACGATTATTTCAGCCTATCCGATTCGCCCACGTCGATTCAGGAAATCATCGAACAGCTCGGCGATCGACGCTTCTTCCGGCTGGCCTTGGTCACGACAGTGCTCCGATGGTTTCAGAGTTTATCGGAATCCAGAGTACTTCCATCCTGGCGATTGTGGGAACACAACCTGGCCGTTGCAGTAGGAACAGTGGAACTGGTGAGAGCCATGAACATCGAACATCCCAAATACGCATTTACTTGCGGCTTTCTCCACGACCTGGGTAAAGCAATTTTGGAAAAACATCTGGACGTCAATTCGGAACCGATCATTGAACGGGCTGAAGCCAAGACCATTTCCATCGACGAAGCAGAGAGACAAATACTGGGGATCGATCATCAGGAGATCGGAGCCGAAATCCTCAAGATATGGAATCTGCCTGCACCGGTCGTCGAAGCCGTTCGCTGGCATCACCAACCCGAAACGTCTTGTGACGACCCGCTATTGGTCGATCTCGTTCACATTGCCGACGGGATCGCCTTGTCCATGGGAATTGGCCCCCAAAGCGAAGGTCTGCACTATCATGTATCCCAGGTCACGAAATCACGGCGGAATTTTAAATCCCGTTTCGTCGAGAGCGTTATATGTGAGATTCAAAGTGAATTAATCTCTTTGAAGAACTTGTTTATTCCCCTGATAGGAGATGTAAGATAATGGCTCTAAAAATCTTGATCGTTGACGATTCAAGACTCGTCCCCGCCGTCATCTCACAAACACTCGAGATGGCGCAGGTCGAAGTCGAGGAATTGCATAAAGCGGGAAACGGGCAGGAAGGTTTGGAAATTCTGCGTGCCCATCCGGTCGATCTTGTTTTCTCCGACATTCACATGCCCGTCATGGACGGCGTTGCGATGATCGATGCCATCAAAAATGATGAGAATTTAAAAGAGATTCCCATCATCGTGGTCTCGTCGGAAGGAAGTCAGCAGCGACTCGATTACCTCAAAAATATCGGGATCAAGGCGTTCATCCAGAAACCATTCACTCCAGAAGCGATTTCCGAGGCCATCGAATTGGTGATGGGAGATTAGCATGGACAATCAAACGCATGAAAAAATACTCGAAGTCTTGGAAAGCGTTCTGGAGCAATTCGCTTTCATGTTTTACGAATTGATTCCGAAAGAGGAACTGCCCCAACCGGAGTCGAACATCATACAGGCAACCCTTGCTTTCTCCGGCCCCCATCACGGCGAACTCTCCATCACCAGCACCAACGATCTGTGCCGGATAATCACCGGTAATCTGATCGGTCTGGAGCCGGACGATGAGGGCATCGACGATTACAGCAAGGATTCATTGAGCGAGTTGATCAATGTTCTGATCGGCCATCTATTAACAGCCTTATACGGAAAAAATATCCTGTTCGATTTTGGAACGCCTGATGTGCGCGATCTCGATCAAGCCGAATGGGATGAATTATTCGACAATCCCTCCACGATCGGCATCCTCATTGAAGACATCCCCGCGCTTTTGCAATACCAAATCGATTCGTAACCGCCCGCATCTCCTTTCATTGAAATTCACCATCGAAGCCGCAGCCTGGAGACCTTTGCGTGGCAGGCCGCTATGATATGTTAAGGTAAATCGGATTCTGACTAAAACGAAACGGCAATAAGTCAAAAACAGGTTCAGTGACCACAAGATATTGTTTAAAGAATGGCTGATGAAATACAGTATCTTGCTGTTTCGTCTGCAAGGTCTAACTTTTTGTCGGATCATGATTGAATATATCGATGTGGGATAAGGACACTATCTATAGCGGCCTTTATCGGTCTGATCGCCGTATCGAATGGAGTTTGGCTCTATCTGGACACCTCACCTCCCAGCCAAGACAGCCCCTACTACATCCACGGCAGTCTGACCTTGATGGAGGAATGCCGGGAGCATGGGATGACCGGACTCACCTCCATCCCAAACCTGGAAAATATACGACCTCCCCTGCAAAATCTCATTGGAGCGATTCTATTCAATATCCTTGGAACCGTTCCCGACCGCTTACCCTATATTAATATTGTATGGATTTCATTAACGGCTTATGTGGTTTACTCCATCATGCGCCGATTGTCGGACCGTCGTGTCGCCGCGTTGGGCGTAACGTTTTTTTAACCAATCCCATTACGTTCCCATTTCTCCAACATTTCGAGACGAAAATCCCCAATGCCCTCTACCTCGCTGCCGGCCTGTTGCTTCTCCTCCGAATTCAAGAGAACGAAAAGATGCGGGATTTCGTTTTTCTCGGACTGTTACTGGCCGCAGGGCCAATGAATGAATGCTTAGCTCAGGGCATAAATCCCAAAGATGCAGGCGCACCGCAAGACCTGTGGGCCTGGCTATCGCTCTTCTACTTCGAGGAACTTTGCCCGGCGATTTTGAAGGGGAACTGCAAGGAATAAGCCAGGCGGTGCTCGTAGGATGGGCGAGGTTCTTTCGCAGTTTGATTGCACATGGGGCTTCTACACGATAAGCACTGACGACTTCTTTGATTTGCGACCGAGGGAATTCGACAAGTTCAAGAATCAGTGGCACCCAACTCTCTTCGAGTCTTCTTCGACCGCTCGAGAGTAATCTCGTTATCCTCTGAAGACACTCTTTCGGTGGTATTCCAGAGCATCGGCTTCTGGTTGGAAACGAATAGGCAAACGAAGCAGGGTTCCGAAAATCCCGATCAGTTGATCGCGCTGGATAGCACTGCCCTCGGATTCTCCATTTTCGGACGAAAGAACGACGCGGAGGTCTTCGTCGAATATGATAAGCCCTCTATCGAAGGCGCGATCCTGGAAAACCGATCGCAGGTGGTACGCTTTGACGGTTTTTAATTTGATTACTCACAGATCCTGAAATATTTCGTCTTGTTTCTTCTCTTGCTTTTTCGTGAGAATCCATTCATTTGTCAACAATAAGTACTTGGTTCGTTTCAGGCGCAGTGACCGGGTAAACAAGTTTCGTCTTGCCAGCCGTGGCGCTGATATAGTATTCGATGGCGTCATTCCCCTCGGGCAGCGAAGGTAACATGACTTGGAATACACCTCTTGCCAGATGAGTCAGCGGGATTTTGTGATAGGCACCTCGACCCAATGGCCGCCAGTACAAAGCACCGGATGGCCTGGCTGCGATCACCTTGTCCGTATCCGGAGACAGGATAATCACCTTTAAGGCAAGGCATTCGCCCGGCGAGACCAATGAACGCACGGTCGGGACGACGATCCGCGCTTTACCTTGATAATTCCTACACAGAGCGGCTTCGGCAGGAAGCGGTTTGCCCAGCAAACGCTTCAGCTCATTATCCGACACCGATTCAGGCATAAAACGTTCGGTTCTGGCCACTTGTTCAAGATCGGAAATGGTCCCCATTGCGCCGGGAGAATTAACTGTCATCAGCAAGCAGGTCATCATCTCCTCCCAGTCACGAGCAGCTTGGATTCGGAACGGCAGCGCCTCCTGATGAGCGATCAGCGCTTTGCGATCGGGATCGTCTTCAGCCTTTGCCTTGTTCATTGCAATCTCAAATTGCCCTGTAGTACATCCCAGCCGGGCCATTGCCCGCAAATAGCGGAAACGATTAAGCCAGTAATCAAAACGCTCAAGATTGCCGATGCCCTGAATCGAAGTCCGCAGTTTTTCAAAACGATCGACAAAGGCATAGTTCCGGCTTTCCCGCTCCCAAGGCGACTTATTCATTCGTATCTTTCCGATTCCATAGGACGGTTCCGGCATTTTCCCGTCGATGCTTATGAATAGGCCCGCAATCCGATCGGCAGCATTCTTGCCAAAATGAATCCTGGCCCAGTCGAGATAAAAGTCCGCTTTGGCGGATCGAATCGCTTCCCGTGTCGATGATTCTGACTGGTTGTCCGCCGCTCCGACAGCGCTCAGGTCTTTCTCCCAGGCAACCCCTGCCAAAGCCGAAACGTTGGGTGACAAAATTTCTGTTCTCCAATGAATGCCCATTAATCCCGTACACTTGTAGCGGTACGCATCGATGGCATCCCGGTACATCCGGCCAACCCACAGCTGGATTCCCTCCAAATTCGGATCGTCTTCCAGCCAGGGAATCACCCATTTAGGCCGTCTCGTTAGTTCGGCGAATTCCGGTTCCACAGGCTCTTTGCCGACACCACTGTTGATGCAACTAAAAGGGATTTCTTTGGGAAGGATTCGATCGAAAAGTTTTCGGTCTTGTGACGGCCCAAGAACCCAACCGCAGGTAGCCAGGGTAAACGGGGCCTCGACTGCCTTGGCGGCCTCGATGGCCAGCAGGATATCGTCGGTCACTGCCTCCACTTCGGCGATGGGGCGCTTCCTGAGCCAGAATTCCTCTGTCCACAGCCAAAAATAGTCAAGTGGGTGGCTCCTCTTGATGCGTTCGAAAGTGCCTTCATAGATTTTCCTGACAATGTCCGAATCATGCACGTCAAGATCATAAGGCGCTCCTTTTCGAATCATCTTCGGTTCTGACACTGGTATTCCTTGCTTACGCAAATGCGTCACTAATTTTTTGGGGATACACAACGGCAGTTCCGTTCCAACGCAGGTCTTGACACCCAGTTTGCGGGCATGGGTAAACGCCGCATTCAGCATGTCTCCGACCCGGTTGAAAACGAGGGCACAGTCGTTCGGATCTTCAGGCCAAGCCATCATATCATCCAGAACGGGGCTGCCCCATACGTCACTCTCAAAGAATTGCGACGCCCCGCATGTAAACTCACTCGTCTTCATTGGCGTAATACGCCATCCTCTCTGAGTGGTCATGTATCCTGCGGGATAAGCGAATCGTACCTGGCCTCGTTCATCGATGTCTTCTTTTAGACCATGCCAGACCGTGGCTTCGGGGCCTGTCACAGGATTTCGTTCGGGATAGGTGTGCAGCCCTAAGAAGTTCATCCGCATCTTCGGAAGTTGGGTGATAATTGCTTTGTAATCGTTTGTATTCCACCAGTCCGGACCTTCGCCGAAATCATGGAATGGCAGGATACCGCGAAGCTCGAAATTGGGTTTCCCCATTTCATTCAAGATAGGAACCGTAAACGATTCTTTCCCATCAGGTACGACATCGCCGTGCAGGTAGAAGCGCACACCCAGCGTTTCGGCAAATCGGTAACAACCGTATAGCGTACCGAATTCGTCGCCTCCCACGATGAAAAGTGATTGCGTTCCTTTTGTCGTCAATGTGCGTAAGAGGAACTGCTGGGGCTTTAAGGCAGCCAGATCGATTCTCAAGTCGACGTCCCGAACTATCGTGTCCAGTATCGTTCGGTCTTTCCTAGCAATGATAATGCTCTCGCAGGATAAGTCGCCATCGTCATACTGGATAGGGATTCGCTCTCCAGTGCGCAGATAGACGTACCGCATCACCTCACGAGCGGCGAGTCTTTCCTGTTTTGACGCATCATGAGAAATTCGGATACTGAATTCACTCATCGCAGCAGACGCTGCACATAATCCCATGACAATGACGAGACCAAAAACGAGATAACGAGAGAGATTTCGCATTTTTCTCCACCATTATAAAACGATAATCCTGAAGAACACCCATTACTGTTCTCCAAGATCATGAAATAGTTGTATCCGTTCACATATAGCAATAGTCGATAGGATTCAAAAAAGATAGACCAGA